>CANQGL010000107.1 GCA_947623185.1 uncultured Lachnospiraceae bacterium | reverse complement strand
CCACCGGGATCAGCACGGCCGCCGTTCCGGTATTGGACAGGAAACCGGACATCACTCCTACGATCACCATGATCGCAATGATCAGCATTCTCTCGCTTTTCGCGAATTTTGTCACGATACCGCCGATCTTATTGGCCATCCCGGTCTCAAACAGGGCCTGGCCTACGACGAACATTCCGACGCAGAGGATCACGTTGCTGTTGACATATCCGGCAAATGTAGAGGAACTGTCCAAAACGCCTGTCAGGTTCAGTCCCAGCGCGACGATCGTAGCTGTGAGTCCCAGCGGAATCTTTTCCAGAATGAAGCTCACCACTGCAAAAAGCAGGAACAACAGTGTAATGGTTGTCGGGGACATAACTTTCTCCTTTCACTTCCTTGGTTCAATTCGTTCGCGATACTGCCGGCCGACTTTATCTTATAGATCCATGATAACACCGCTAAATTGCACAAGTCCAATCAAAAAAACTTTTGCGGCAACAAGAAAAATTAATAGTCCAAAGGGGCCATTTTTTCAAAAAATATGTTATTCTATACATAAGAAGTCCATAAGAAATGGGGGATATCTCATGACACTGAACCAGTTGCGCTATTTCAGTACTGCCAGCCGGTACCACAATGTCTCAAAAGCAGCCAAAGAACTGTTCGTCACGCAGCCCACGGTCTCGAACGCGATCCGTGAACTGGAGGAAGAATTTTCCATTACATTATTCTACCGGAACGGCAGCCATCTGGAACTGACCGCGGAAGGCGAAGCTTTTCTGGAAAAAGCAAATTACATACTCCGCTATTGTATTTCCCTGGAAGCCGAATACAAGGACAACAGCCGGATCAAACCGCCGGTCCGTATCGGTATTCCTCCTATGCTGAGTACCATCTTCTTTCCGGAACTCTGGGACAGCTTCTGCCGCGAATACCCGGATATTCCTGTTGTTCTGGAGGAATACGGTTCCGTCCGGGCCTGTGATCTGGTTCAGACCGATTTTCTCGATCTGGCCCTGGTTAATATGGAACTGTTCAACATTGACAAATTCAACAATTCCGTACTGTTCAAAAGCCAGCTCTATTTCTGTGTCTCCGAATCCCATCCTCTGGCCGGACAGTCCGCCGTGAAAATGGAGCAGCTTGACAATCAAAAGGTTCTCCTATTCAACGGAGATTCCGTCCAGACCCAGCTTCTTATGACACGCTTCGACGCCATAAACCTGCACCCTCACATCGTCATGCGAAGCAGCCAGCTGCACACCGTCATGAAATTTGTCCATCAGAGCCAGTGCGGCTGCTTCCTGTTTAAGGAAATGCTGCCGCAGTTTACAGACTGCGTAGGCATACCGCTGGATCCGCCCGTCGGCATTAACGTAGGGCTTGTATGGAAAAAGGGGAAATATGTCACGGAAGAAATGCAGAAATTTATTACATTTACAGAAAAATTCTCTCGGAGCTGCTGAAACCGTGAGCAGGGCCGCGAGAAAATTCCGCATACAGACGTAATACACACGAAACTTCGTTTGCGCTCTTTCGCATACTGACATAAATCTGATAAGCGAATCCGTCGCCGCCACCCGTAAAACGGGTGGCTCGGACGCGGGCTATAAGCCCGCACTACTCGGCCAGCGTCTAAAGGCGCTGGCTGTCTCTTTGTGCTATGGGAATGTCGCTCTGCGCTCCATTCCCATAGCCCCGCTCCAGCCACTCTGCTCTTGACTCGTCGCTGCCGCTTAAGCGGCTTTCGTACTACTTCACCTTTGACCCTTGAAAGGGTCCTCGTATTCCTTCACACTTAGTTTGTCTCTCATTATGTCTTCCCTCTCCTGATCTTGTATGTACTTCCTTATGGTGGCTTCATTCAGTCCTACCGTGCTCACATAATATCCTTCTGATCAGAAATGGCGGTTCCCAAACTTATATTTCAGGTTTGCGTGCCGGTCGTATATCATCAGCGCTGATTTTCCCTTCAGATACCCCATAAAGCTCGATACACTGATTTTCGGTGGTATACTTACCAGCATATGAATGTGATCCGGCATCAGATGTCCCTCGATGATCTCTACACCTTTATAACTGCATAGTTGTTTTAATATCGGAAGATAAATCGTGCAAGCGTATTGACTTTATCATGAAATGAGTGTAAGATATAAACAGCCAGAAAGCAAATAATGAACAAAAACTCTAAAGCGAAAAGACCAGAGGTGATAGCTCTGGTCTTTTCTATTCCGTTTATTCAGGGTGGCTTAGGCCCTTTTCAGGCTGTGCTGTCATTCATTCCTGTCCAGCCATTTGCAAATATAGTAGCCGACCATACTTGCTGCGACAGAAACAAAAAAGGCAAATAATGAAGCAAACAAAAACTCCACCTCCTTTCTGCTGGAGGCACGACAGCAGGTTCATTATAACATGATATTTTCGACATTTCCAGACATTTTTCAGTCACGGGACTTGGCAATATCTCGAAACTGATGTAATATACAGACAGCCAAAAAAGGCGAACAATGGCCATGGGTAAAACAGCGAAAAGACCAGAGCCACCAACTCTGGTCTTTTCTATTCCGTTTATGCAGGGTGGCTTAGGCCCTTTTTGCAAAAAAGGAGCTCTGCTTCACAGATGATCACTCATCTGTTTCGCAGCGCTCCTTCTGTATCTTTTCTTTTTGATTATCTCTTTTTCAAGCCATCCTTAGAACTTCCCGGCCTTGGCGGCTTCCTCGACGGAAACCGCTACCGCCACGGTCGCGCCGACCATGGGGTTGTTGCCCATGCCGATCAGACCCATCATCTCAACGTGCGCCGGTACGGAGGAAGAACCCGCGAACTGCGCGTCGGAGTGCATACGGCCCAGCGTATCGGTAAAGCCGTAGGAAGCCGGTCCGGCAGCCATGTTGTCTGGATGCAGCGTACGTCCGGTGCCGCCGCCGGAAGCGACCGAGAAATACTTCTTGCCCTTCTCCTGGCATTCCTTCTTATAAGTGCCCGCTACCGGATGCTGGAAACGGGTCGGGTTCGTGGAGTTGCCGGTGATGGAGACGTCGACGCCTTCCTTCCACATGATCGCAACGCCCTCGCGGACATCGTTCGCGCCGTAGCAGTTGACCTTCGCGCGCAGGCCGTCGGAGTAGGATTTACGGAAGACTTCCTTTACCTCGCCGGTGTAGTAATCCATCTGGGTCTCAACATAGGTGAACCCGTTGATCCTGGAAATGATCTGGGCGGCGTCTTTGCCAAGTCCGTTTAAGATAACGCGGAGCGGTTTCTGACGGACCTTGTTGGCCTTCTCGGCGATACCGATCGCGCCCTCAGCGGCCGCGAAGGACTCGTGTCCGGCCAGGAAGCAGAAACACTCGGTCGACTCCTCAAGGAGCATCTTGCCAAGGTTGCCGTGTCCGAGGCCGACCTTTCTCTGATCGGCTACGGAACCGGGGATGCAGAACGCCTGCAGGCCCTCTCCGATCGCGGCGGCGGCGTCCGCAGCGCGGCGACAGCCTTTCTTGATCGCGATCGCGGCTCCTACCGTGTAAGCCCACTTCGCATTCTCGAAGCAGATGGGCTGAATGCCCTCTACCATCTTATATACGTCCAGTCCGGCATCCTTCGTGATCTTCTCGGCTTCCTCGATGGAAGCGATGCCGTAGCTGTTTAATACTTCGTTGATCTGTTTGATACGTCTCTCATAGGATTCAAATAATGCCATGTGTAAATTCCCTCCTTTTACTCGACTCTCGGATCGATGATCTTTACTGCGTCGGCAACACGGCCGTACTGCCCTTTGGCTTTCTCATAGGCGGTCGTCGGATCGTCGCCTTTCTTGATGAAATCCGTCATCTTGCCAAGGTTTACGAACTGGTAGCCGATGATCTGGTCTTCCGCATCGAGCGCGATGCCGGTCACATAACCTTCCGCCATCTCGAGGTAACGCGGTCCTTTCTTCAACGTGCCATACATTGTTCCGACCTGGGAACGAAGGCCCTTTCCGAGATCCTCAAGACCCGCACCGATGGCAAGTCCTTCCTCGGAGAACGCGCTCTGCGATCTTCCGTAGACGATCTGTAAGAACAGCTCTCTCATCGCGGTGTTGATCGCGTCGCAGACAAGGTCGGTATTCAGTGCTTCAAGAACGGTCAGGCCCGGGAGGATCTCAGCCGCCATAGCCGCGGAGTGGGTCATGCCGGAACATCCGATCGTCTCGACCAGAGCTTCCTGGATAATGCCCTCCTTCACGTTTAAGGTCAGCTTGCAGGCGCCCTGCTGCGGAGCGCACCAGCCTACGCCGTGGGTCAGACCGGAAATGTCTTTGACTTCTTTGGCCTTTACCCATTTGGCTTCTTCCGGGATCGGAGCCGCGCCGTGCGCGACGCCCTGAGCGACCGGACACATTTTTTCTACTTCGTGTGAATAAATCATAAATAAAACTCCTTTCATGTATGGTTCACAAAGTATTGTTAAAAAAATCACATCATCTCGACTAACATTCTCTCACAAAAATCGTGATTCGTCCATACCTTTTTTTAAAAAATTCCACTTTCCCGCGCAGTGGCCCCTCCGGCGGGCGGTTGCCCTCTCACGCCTCCTGCTCCGAGGCCCACTGTTTCAGCTCTTTCAGCACTCCGGACACGATGACCGCGGCCAGGATAGCGCTGCCCACATCCGCGATCGGCTGGCAGAGCTGCAGGCCTGGGATCCCGAACAAACGCGGCAGTACCGCAAGCGCCGGCAAAAGAAAGATCCCCTGTCTTCCGGCCGCAAGGATGGAGGCCCGGAACCCGTAGCCGATCGACTGCGTCAGCATGTTGCACATGATGATCCACGCCTGCAGCGGCAGCGCCAGGCACTGGAACCGCATCGCCCACATCCCGATCTGGATCACATCCATATCCTCGCGCCGGAACACGCTGATGATCGGGCGCGCGCCGAGAAAGCTGATCAGGCCGAGCGACGTGAGCAGTACAACGGCGACCTTTAAGCAGAACCAGAACGCGTCGAGCACCCGGTCGAACCGTTTCGCCCCGAAATTAAAGCCGCAGACCGGCTGGAATCCCTGCCCGAAACCGATCAGGGCCGAGTTGATGAACATCATGTAGCGGGTCACGATCGACATGGCCGCGATCGCCGCGTCCCCGAACGGATTCGCCGCCAGATTCAGTGCCACAGCCGCCGCGCTCGCCAGGCCCTGACGGCAGAGCGAAGGCAGACCGGCGTGAAGGATCTCGCCGTACATGGACGGCTTCAGGCTGATCCGGCGGAACCTTAAGCGGATGCAGCCTTTCCGCAGCATACACTGGGACAGCAGGATAAAAAAGCTGATGCACTGGGACAGGACCGTCGCGATCGCCGCGCCGGAGATCCCCATCCCGAACCCGAAGATAAAGATCGGATCGAGGATCATATTCAGGATACCGCCGGTGGTGATCCCGATCATCGCATAGAAAGCGAAACCCTGTGAACGCAGGAGATTATTCATAACGAACGAGCCGGTCATCACCGGCGCGCCGAGCAATATGTACTGCGCGTAATCCCGCGCGTAGGGCGCGATCGTCTCCGTCGCGCCGAGGAGAAGGACGAGCCGGTCAAGGAACAGGATGCCGGATACCGTCATCAGAAATCCCACGAAGATCGCCGTAAAAAAAGCGGTCGCCGCTATGCGCTCGGCCATTTCGTCGTCCCGCTTTCCCAGCGTGCGGGAAATGTAGTTTCCGCCGCCCATCCCGAGCGTAAAGCCGACCGCCTGGATCATCGCCATCAGGGAAAAGATGATCCCGACCGCCGCCGAGGCGCTGGTATTGATCTGGCTGACAAAAAAGGTATCCGCCATGTTGTAGATCGACGTCACCAGCATACTGATGATCGTCGGGACCGCAAGTCTCGGGATCAGCCTGGAGACCGGCGTCTCCGTCATCATCCGATATCTCTGCTCCCGGGTCATTTCGCTGTTCTTCATTCGCCTCTTCCTCTCGCTTTCGACCGCACAAGGGCCGCCGTCAGACACATGTCTCACGGCAGCCCCGTTTTATTTCCTGTTCTATTTCGCGCTCAGATATTCGTGGATCCCGCGCGCTCCCGCTCTCCCCGCTTCCATCGCGAGGATCACGGTCGCCGCTCCGGTCACCGCGTCGCCGCCTGCGAACACGCCCTCTCTCGTCGTCTTGCCGTCCGCCTCATCGGCTACGATGCAGTGGTGACGGTCCGTTTCAAGCCCTTCCGTCGTCGCCGAGATCAACGGGTTCGGGGACGTGCCGAGCGCCATGATCACCGTGTCCGCGTCGATCCGGTAGTCCGAACCGGCGATCTCCACCGGTCTCCGTCTTCCCGACTCGTCCGGCTCGCCAAGCTCCATCTTCCGCACGATGATCCCGCTCACCCAGCCTTTTTCGTCCGTCAGGATCTCGACCGGGTTCGTAAGGAGGTTGAAGACGATGCCCTCCTCCTTCGCATGATGCACTTCCTCCGCTCGCGCGGGCAGTTCCTTTTCGCTCCTGCGGTATACGATATGCACCTCGGCTCCCAGCCTCAGCGCCGTCCTCGCCGCGTCCATCGCCACGTTTCCGCCGCCGACGACCACGACCTTCTTTCCGGCCGCGATCGGCGTATCGTAATCGTCACGGAACGCCTTCATCAGGTTGCTCCTCGTCAGATACTCGTTCGCGGAGAACACTCCGTTCGCGTTCTCGCCCGGGATCCCCATGAACTTCGGAAGTCCGGCTCCCGATCCGATGAATACCGCCGAGTATCCTTCCTCGTCCATCAGCTCGTCCACCGTCACCGACTTGCCGATGATCACGTTCGTCTCGATCTTCACGCCCAGTTTCTTTACATTCTCGATCTCCGGCTGCACCACGCCCTGTTTCGGAAGACGGAACTCCGGGATCCCGTAGGTCAGAACGCCGCCCGGCTCATGCAGGGCCTCAAAGATCGTCACCTCGTATCCCAGCTTCGCCAGATCGCCCGCGCAGGTCAGTCCGGACGGGCCGGATCCGATCACAGCCACTTTCTTTCCGTTTTTGACCTTCGGCGCATCCGGCACGAACCCGTGCTCCCTGGACCAGTCCGCCACGAACCGCTCCAGCTTTCCGATCGAGATCGGCTCGCCCTTGATCCCGCGGATGCACTGGCCCTCGCACTGGCTCTCCTGCGGACATACCCGGCCGCATACCGCCGGCAAGGCCGACGACTTCGCGATCGTCTTCGCCGCATCCTCGTATTTTCCTTCCTTGACTTCCTTGATGAACGCGGGGATATCGATCTTCACCGGACATCCCGTCACGCATTTCGCGTTCTTGCAGTTTAAGCAGCGGCCGGCTTCCGTGACCGCCTCTTCCTCATTATATCCGTAGCAGACCTCCGCAAAGTTCGTCGCGCGCACCTTCGGGTCCTGCTCTCTACCGGTACTTTTTTCATCATATCGACCGCCATGATCTTA
>CANQGL010000106.1 GCA_947623185.1 uncultured Lachnospiraceae bacterium | reverse complement strand
GGCTACTCGAACGCGTTCGGCGCGGCGGGCGGCACCCGGTCCCCAGCGTGCCGCCCGCCGCGCCGAACGCGTTCGAGTAGCCGGAACCGGTCTCTCCCCGCATGATCTCGACCTTGAGCGCCTCGTTGAAGAGGTAGCTTCCGGCCGCCACGCTCACGATGGCGTTTAAGATCTGCTCGAAGATCTGGGAGGCCGCGGTCGGCACCATGGTGCCCCGTCCCTGAAAATAGCCGCGGAAAACGCCGAGATACGCCATAACCCAGATCGTGGGCGCCAGCGTCCGAAGCGCGAAGACCGCGTACGGCATGTAAAAGATCTCGCGCGCGAAATAATCGGCGCCGAACCAGACGATGAGAAAGGCCACGCCTCCGACCAGCGTCGCGTACCCAAGCGCCGCGTGAAGGATGCGCGAGGCGTTCCGGTACTCGCGCTTTGCGAGCCGTGCGGAGACCATCTTCGACACCGCGAGCGGCAGGCTGTACGATGAAAGCAGCAGGGCGATGTTGTAAACGTTGAACGCCGTCCCGTAATAGCCCATGCCCTCGTCGCCGATGATGTTGATCATCGGGATGCGGTAGGCGATGCCGATGATCCTTACGATGATCGAGGCCGCCGCGAGGATGGTCCCCTGTATGACAAAGTTCGATTCCTTTTTCACTACGTCTTTTCTACTGTCCATAAATTTCTGCCTTGCCGTAACGGTCCGCACCGATGATGCAGATCCATGTCTTTCCTTTATTCAGCTTGATCTCGTTCCCGTCGAGATCGTAATAGTGGGTGACGCCGAATTCCCCGTCCTTCTCCCATGTGATCTTCTGGTACTTGCCGTTCGTAAAATAATAACCCGGTTTTCCCGTATTGAGATTGATGTTCAGATACGGCGTGGTCGCGTAATGGCCCCATTCGACATACTGTAAAATGATGTTCTTGACCTTGATGAGGTCCTCGTCGCCCATGTGGTGGTCGCCGTACTGGAAGCGGTGATAGACGCCCTCGCTGGCCTGGTACTCGAACCACGGCTTGTTCGTCGTCTGGTAGCCCGGGATCACCATGTAGGCGTCCGCGCTGTCCGGCGTGTACTCCTCCGAACCGTGAACGAACTGGAAGTGCCCCTCGTAGTCGTCGGCGTACTCCGTGCGGTAGCCGAGCTTTTCGATCGCTTCCTTTATGCGCGCGCCGCTGGTATAGGCGTTGTGCGGCGATTTGCGGTCCTTCGTGCGGTAGAACGCCGCGCTCCCCGTGCCCTTGATCCCGTTGATGTTGTCCACATATTTGAGGTACGGCTCCGCGAACGTGCTCTGGCCGAAGTGCGCGTAGATCGCGTCGAACTCGCGCGCGAAGTAAATATAATAGGTACGGCAGCTGCGGACCGAACCGATCCGTTCAAGATCGTCGTAGTCCTCGATCAGCGCCATATAGCGCACCATGTCGCCCTCGACCGGCGCTTCGTAGACCACTCCGGCCCGGTTGATCCCGTACTGCGGGAGCGCCGCCTTGTCGTTCGACATCATGATCGCGAGCGGACGGCGGTTCGCCTTCGCCACGTCGACCATCTCGCCGGTCAGGTAGCTGCGGATCTTTCCGTCCACCTCGATCCGCTCGATGGGTTCCTCCGGTTCCGTCTCCTCGACCGTCTCAAGGACGATCTGGGCCGCCTCCGTGGTCTCCGCAGGCTCCGTCTCCGGGACCGTTTCCGCGGAAGTGACCGCCACTTCCTCATATTTTTTTGAACATCCCGAAAGCGCCGTCACGACCGTCAGGCAGACGGTCAGGCCGGCCGCCAAAAGAAATGATCCGCTCCGTTTCATCTTCGGTACCCCCTCTGTTCCAGGATCTCGCGCTGCATGTCCTCCATGCGCGTCCGCTCCTCTTCCTCCATGTGATCGTAGCCGCTTAAGTGCAGGATACTGTGCGCAACAAGGAACGCCAGCTCCCGTCTCTCGGAATGCCCATATTCCTTCGCCTGCTCCTTCACCTTATCGACCGAGATCACGATGTCTCCCAGCATGAGTTCGCCGCTGTCCGGATTAAAATATTCCTCCGGGGTCTCCTCGAGCGGTCCGAAATCGCCCGGCGTCTCAAAATCCCCCATCGGGAACGAGAGCACGTCCGTCGGCGCGTCTATCCCGCGCGTATCGAGGTTGATCGCCCGGATCCCCTCGTTGTCCGTCAAAAGGACGTAGAGTTCGACCTCGTACGGGCAGCCGACGTATTCCAGCGCGCCTTCCGCCACGTCGCGGATAATGTCCTCAAACGGCAGATCCAGCTTTGCCTCGGCCTCATATTCAACCGTTAGCGTCACTTATGTTTCCCCCTTTTGTGATCCCGTATGCCGGGCTTGTCCGCTAGTTCTTCTTTTCGTGCGGGCCGCGCCGGTCCTTGCCTTTCGCCTCATACTCGTCGTAAGCCTTTACGATCTTCTGGACCAGCGGATGCCGCACGACGTCCTCGCTCGTAAAATAGCAGATGCCGATATCGTCGATATTCTTTAAAATGCGGAGCGCCACGTCCAGACCGGAGACCGTTCCCACGGGCAGGTCCTTCTGCGACTGGTCGCCGGTGATGATGACCTTCGAGCCGAATCCGATCCGCGTAAGGAACATCTTCATCTGCGCCTGTGTGGTGTTCTGCGCCTCGTCGAGGATGATGAACGCGTTGTCGAGCGTGCGGCCGCGCATGTACGCGAGCGGCGCGACCTCGATCAGGCCCTTTTCCGAATTGTGCAGGTAGCTCTCGGCTCCCATGATCTGATAGAGGGCGTCGTAGAGCGGCCGCAGGTAGGGATCGATCTTGCTCTGCAGGTCCCCGGGCAGAAAGCCCAGCTTCTCTCCGGCCTCAATCGCCGGGCGGGTCAGGATGATCCGGTTCACCTCGCCGTTCTTAAACGCCTGGATCGCCATCGACATGCCGAGATACGTCTTTCCGGTCCCGGCCGGTCCGACGCCGAACACGATCATCTTCTGCCGGATCAGGTCGATGTACTGTTTCTGCCCCAGCGTTTTCGGCTTGACGGGCTTTCCGTTGATCGTATGGCAGATGATGTCCTTATCGATCTCGAGAAGTTCCTCGTCCTTGTCCTCGAACGAGAGCGCCAGCGCGTAGTCCACGTTCTGCTCCCCGATCTCCTCGCCGCGCTTCGACAGCTCGACCAGTGTCGAAAAAACGCTCTTCGCCCGCTTTACCGCGTGGCCCGGGCCGATCACCTTGATCTCCCCGTCCCGCGCGATCATCGAGACGTGCAGCGTCCGTTCGATCTTTTTTAGGTAGGCGTCGAACTGGCCGCAGACTTTCTTCTCGTGTTCGACGGGAATATCGATAATGGTTTCAATAATGCTCATTTACCGTATGATTCTCCTCCTGGCTTTCCGGTTCTTCCGCCGGCGGGATCGGACTTTCCGCGGCGATATCCTCAATCGCCGTGATCCTGATGCGGATCCGCCACTCCGAACCGCTCTTCTCTATTTTATCATTACTACCGAGTATTTGTATACCTTTTTCCGATAAATTTTCAATATATTCTTTTTCCTTTCGGTCCGCGAACCGGCGCACCTCATCCTCCGTATACGCCTCCTCGTGCGGAACGTACTCGTAGGCGGTGACCGGGCCGCCGTATACCGGAAGATAAAAATCGTGGAAGATCTTTAACTGCCGCTCCCCGGAAACGGTCTGCCAGCCGCGGTCCGACGGACCCGCGAGCGCGTCGAGATCCGGTTCCAGAAATGAAAACGAGGTCCCGAACAGCCCGGCGGTAAATCCGTGCCGCACTCTCCCGGTCCGCACGGAGACCGTGCGCGAGAGCGGCAGTCTCTCCTCATAATCATGTACGGTCCGCGCGTAGATCTCCGCGTCCGCATGGATCCGGTGTTCGTTCACGACGGTCCCGTTATCGTCGAGGATCGGGATCGTCCCGCTTACCAGGAGCGTTCCCGCCGTCACAGGATCCCCGACCTTCACCTGACACAGCCCGCTTCGCGTCACCGCGCGCACCACGGTGCCCTCAAGCGCCGCCGAGAGATCGCAGGGCTCCGTATCCGGCTCGGGCGGCACGAGCACCGCGTCGTTTTCCCGGATGCGGACGGTCAGCCGCGTCCCGGCAAGCTCCGCGGACACCCATGTGATCTCATCGAACGTGTCCCGGATCGCGTTCTCCAGCTTATCGCAGGAGATCTCGGACTTTCGCATCCCGCATACGACAGGGATCGTCTCCATGTAGTGCAGAAGCATCTCGTCCGTGAAGCGCCGGTTTCCCTCGAAGGAAATGTCCCAGATAAAAAGCGAAAGTGTATATAATATCAGAAAAAAAGCGACAGATCCAGCAACGAACAGCTTCCGCCCACGGTTGCGGTACAAAAAAAAGGGAAGTCCGTATTTCCCCCTGATCCGCAGCCGCACGCCCGTCTTTTTCGCCACGGGCCACATCCGCTTAAAGTCCCGGACCGTTGTCCGAAACGTCACCTCGCCGGATCCCGCGTCCGTCGACACCTCGCAGACCGCAAGTCCTCGCTGCGCCGCGATATTAAAAAAGCGTTCCCGGCCGCATCCGTCGATCCCGACCAGCACGCCGCCGCATATGAAAAAGCCGTCATGCACCGCCATCTCGGTCTTCCTTCCCATCCTGCCCTTCAAACGAAACGGAGCTTATCCGCCCCGTGACTTTCATCTCATCCTTATCAAAATAGCGGATGCCGAGGCGGTCTCCCGTGATCCGCAGGCGGTATTTCCTGGCCTGAACGCGGATCTCCGTATCCGAATAAGAAAGGAGATTTCGGTAATTTTCGATCTGGAGAGCCCGCGGGCCGACGAACGTCAGCACCGTCTCCCCGCCCGCGGCGTCCTGCGGGAGTCCGAAAAGTTCCGTAAGCGAGGCTTTTTCCGTTCGTTTTCTGCCCAAATCCGGCTCCTGCCTTTTTTGACCTTATGACAGTGTATGCGTCCGGCCCCGGAAAAAGAAGGCGCGCGGCAGGGAAGGAACGCGAAAAAAAGAAGATATTCCGCTCGGGAATATCTTCTTAAAGTTTCAGTAATCAGAAATTAGTTGTATTTGCGCTTTCTGGCCGCTTCAGACTTTTTCTTGCGTCTGACGCTAGGTTTCTCATAATGCTCTCTTTTACGGATCTCCTGCTGAATGCCAGCCTTCGCGCAGTTTCTCTTGAATCTGCGTAACGCGCTGTCCAGGCTCTCGTTATCTTTGACGATTACGTTCGACATAGCTCACACCTAACCTCCCTCCAGTTGTGTAATTGTGCGTAAAACAACTGTTTGGGTATTTCTTAGCACTGTTATGATTATATCATAAATTACACATTCGTCAATATTTTTTTAAAGAAATATCTAAAATTTCCTCTTTTTGGAATATTCAGTCCCCGATCTGCTTTTTCAGTTCCTCGGAAACCTTATCCAGAGCCGCTTTGACGCCTTCCGGGTTCTTTCCGCCGGCCTGCGCCATGTTCGGACGGCCGCCTCCGCCGCCTCCGACCAGGCCCGCGATCGCCTTGATGAGATTGCCTGCGTGCGCGCCCTTTTTCTGGGCCCCGTCAGTCACGGTCGCCATCAGGTTGACCTTTCCGTCGACCACCGACGCGAGCACGACCACGCCCTCGCCGATCTTTTCCTTTAAGGAATCGCCGAGATTGCGCAGCCCGTTCATGTCGACTCCAGCCGCCTCGGCCGCCAGCAGTTTGAGCCCGCCGATCTCCTTCACCTGCGACAGCGCGTCGCCGACCGATTCGTTCGCCAGCTTGCTCTTTAATTTCTCATTCTCCGCGTGCAGGGCCTTGATCTCATCCAGCATGGACTCGATCTTCGCCTTAAGGGCGTCGGGCGTCGATTTTGCCGCCGCGGCAGCCTCGTGGAGCTCCTTCTCGACCGCCTGGTAATGGGCGAGCAGTCCGTCGGAGGTCAGCGCCTCGATACGGCGCACACCTGCCGCGATACCCGCCTCGGATAGGATCTTGAACGAGCCGATCTCGGACGTGTTGCCGACATGAGTGCCGCCGCAGAGCTCGGTCGAGAAATCTCCCATCCGAACGACGCGGACCACGTCGCCGTACTTTTCGCCGAACAGCGCCATCGCGCCGGTCTTCTTCGCGTCCTCAAGACCCATCACGTCGGTCCGCACGGAAAGCGCCTCGTGGATCTCGCGGTTTACGATCTCCTCGACCTTCTTAAGCTCCTCCTGCGTCATCGCGGAGAAATGCGTGAAGTCGAAACGCAGCCTGTTTTCGCCGACCAGCGAACCGGCCTGCTCGACATGCGTGCCGAGAACTTCGCGCAGCGCTTTATGGAGCAGATGCGTCGCGCTGTGATTTCTCGCCGTCAGCGCGCGTCTGTTTTCATCCACTTTGAGCGTAACGGTCTCGCCGACGCGGAACATCCCGCGCGTCATCTTTCCGACATGGCCGACCTTGCCGCCCTGGAGCTTGATGGTGTCCTCCACGACGAACTCGCCGGATTCCGAAACGATCACGCCGGTATCGGCCATCTGGCCGCCCATCGTCGCATAGAACGGGGTCTCCTTAACGAGGATCGTCCCGCTCTCGCCGTCGGTCAGCGCCTCGACGATCTCGTCCTCGGTGGTGAGCACCGTGATCTCGGAATCGTGCACCAGACGGTCGTAGCCGACGAACTCGGTCGTGACCGCGGCGTCGATGGACTGGTAGACGGTGACGTCCGCTCCCATATAGTTCGTGGTCTTTCTCGCTTTTCTGGCCTTCTCCTTCTGCTCCTTCATGCAGGCCGCGAAGCCGTCCTCATCCACGGAGAAGTTCTTCTCCTCGAGGATCTCCTTCGTCAGATCGAGCGGGAAGCCGTAGGTGTCGTAGAGCTTGAACGCGTCCGCGCCCGCGAGCGTGGTCTTTTGGGCCTTCTTCATCTCCTCCTCCATGTCGGAGAGGATCGCGAGACCCTGGTCGATCGTGCGGTTGAATTTGTCCTCCTCCTCGGTGAGGACCTTAAAGATCATCGCCTTCTTCTCCTCAAGCTCCGGATAGCCGTCCTTTGAGAGGGCGATCACGGTCTCGGAGAGGTTGGCGAGGAATTTGCCCTCGATGCCGAGCTTTCTCCCGTGACGGGCCGCGCGGCGGAGCAGGCGGCGCAGAACGTAGCCGCGTCCCTCATTCGACGGCATGATCCCGTCGGAGATCATGAAGGTACAGGATTTGATATGGTCGGTCACGATACGCAGGGAGACGTCCGTCTCGTGATCCTTCTGGTACTCCTTGCCCGCGAGCTCGCAGACGCGGTCCAGAAGGGCCTTGTTCGTATCGACGGTAAACAGCGAATCGACGTCCTGAACGACGACCGCAAGGCGCTCAAGCCCCATGCCGGTGTCGATATTTTTCTGTTTCAGCTCGGTGTAGTTTCCGTGTCCGTCGTTGTCGAACTGGGTAAATACGTTGTTCCAGACCTCGATGTAGCGGTCGCAGTCGCAGCCGACCGTGCATCCGGGCTTTCCGCAGCCGTACTTCTCGCCGCGGTC
>CANQGL010000105.1 GCA_947623185.1 uncultured Lachnospiraceae bacterium | reverse complement strand
GGTGGATAAACTATTATGCCCTCGGCTCCATGAAAACAGCAATGGCAGAAATCGACGCACATTTGAGGACAAGACTTAGAGTCATCATCTGGAAACAGTGGAAAGTACCGAAGAAGCGGCAATGGGGATTGCAGAAACTTGGGATAGGAAAAGACCTTGCAAGAGTAACGGCCTATTGTGGAGACCGTTATCAATGGGTAGTGACCAAAACCTGTGTAGTCAGAGCAATCTCAAAGGAAGTGCTTGCGAAAGCGGGACTTGTAAGCTGTCTTGATTATTACAATGAGCGTCATGCTTTGAAGTTATGTTGAACCGCCGTATGCCGAACGGCATGTACGGGTGGTGTGAGAGGGCGGAGAAAATCCGCCCTACTCGATTGCGGCATGTCGTTTTCTGAACGCGGGTGTTCGCGGGGGACGGGTGATTCGGCGCGTGCGCTCCTCCGAGGAACGGGTGACTTGGCGCGTGTTCCTTTGGGGCTGGGAGAGATGGCGCGGAAATTTCTCGAAACGGGTGATTTGAGATGATACATAAGATGAACAGGCAGATCGCGGTGGTCCTGCTGGCCGCGGCGTTTTCCGCGGCGTGCGGCACGGTCTGCTTTGCGGAGACCGCTCCGAAAAACACGGAGAAGGCGGCAGAAGAATTTTCCGGTTCATTCGATCCGGAGCGTTTCGTGCTGCCTGAGGGCGCGGGCGCGCTCGTCGTCGTGGAAGGGACCGGCGGAAGCAGCTGTACGGTCTATGCGTTCGAGCGCATGGACGATAAGAACGGAAACAGTTATTGGGAGCTTCTGTTTGAGACGGATGGCTATCTCGGGCGCAACGGCATGAACAACTACCGCGTCGAGGGAGATAAGACGACGCCGATCGGGCTGTTCCGCATGAATACGCCGTTCGGCCAGAAACCGGCGCTGGAGGGTTTTCCGGACAACTATCTGCAGGTGACGAAACGCCACGTCTGGTCGCGCTACCAGAACCGTATGGTGGAGGATCCCTCGGCGGAGGGCGAACGCGTCGGGACGGCCGGTTACGCCGGGTATTACAACTATGCGATCGACGCCGGGTATAACCCGAACGCCGTGAAGAAAAAGGGATCGGCGCTGTTTATCCATTGCAGCGTGCAGGGAAAGACGAGTACTTCCGGATGCGTGGCGATCCCCGAGGAACGGTTGATCGATCTGATGCGGCTCTACGGCAAGCAGGGCGACGGGAACTGCTACATCGCACAGGCCCCGCGCGGAACATTCGACAAGGTATACGATACGTTCGGCATTTTCGGAGGACTGTCGCCGAACGGAGATTTCACTCCGGCAGACTGAACTGCCGGGGTTTTTTTATGCCCCGGAAAGGATCGGACTGGATCCGGCCGGGTGGAGAACGCTCTGGAGAAGGCTGCTTGGGTGAAGACGATTCTGATGGATAAGATTCGAACTGAAGGCTATTCTGGCGAGAATCATTCGGGTGAAAATCATCCGGATAAAAATGTCGAATTATGTTGCACGACTCCAAAATATATGATATGATAAGAACACTTTCCGGGAACGATCGTTCCCGTCTTATGTTATCTGTTGTTTCTATGTGATTCGTGCGGTTTCCGCAGACGTTTCGCACAGTAGAGTTTTTAGAATGGAGTTTTTATGACGGATCAGAACCGCTCCAGCCGTGAGCACAAAGCCAGTGCGTTTACCGCCTATTTCGGTATGCCGGAAAACGCCGCGGATCTGTACAGATCCCTAAGTCACTCCAAAGATATCTGCGCCGGCGATATTGATTTTAAGACCCTTCAGGGCGTCTTATTCATGGCGCGCAAAAACGACCTGTCCTTTCAGGTCAGAAGAAGGGTGCTGGTGATCAGCGAGCACCAGTCCACCGTTAACTACAATATGCCGCTTCGCAGCGCGGTCTACTACGGACGTACGATGGAGAAGATCATCCTGCCGCGGGACATCTACCGGTCGGGGCGGATCCCGATCCCCACGCCGGAGTTCTATGCTTTTTACAACGGTCCGAAAGTCCAGCCGCAGGAACAGATCATGAAACTTTCGGATTCTTACCTTGCAAAGACGGATGAACCTATGCTAGAATTGAAAGTGAAAATGATCAACATCAATCCATCGGCAGGGCACCCGATCCTGACGGAAAGCCGTTCGCTGTATGAGTATTCGTATTTCATCCAGAAGATCCGGGACTATATGAAAGCGGATCTGGAGCGGGATGAGGCGATCAGGCAGGCGATGCGCGACTGTCTGCGGGAAGGGATCATGGTGGATTTCATTCAGGAGCACGGCACAGAGGTGATAAACATGCTGTTTACGGAATTCAACATGGAAGACGCGCTTGAGGTACGGGGAGAGGAAAAGTACGAAGAGGGACTGGCAGATGGAATAGCTCAGGGAATGGCGCAGGGCAGGACGCAGGGAATAGTGCAGGGCAGGGCCGAAGGCCTGGAGGCCGGCGAGGTCCGCAATGCGATACATATTATCAGAGCCAAACTTGCAAAGGGCCTTTCCGCTTCGGAGATCGCCGATATGCTGGAGACGGACGAAAGATACGTTTCAGAGATCATTTCTTCCATTCGGAAGCACCCGGAGGCCGACGATCTGACGGTTGCCGGACATTATCTGAACGACAGATCGGAAACGCTGAAATGACCCGATATTGGAGTCCCCGGTCCGGGGACTCTTTTTCTTTTGCCGCAAAATTGCCACTGTTTTTCGGAACATTTTCCCGAAATATAATTGACTATGAAGGAAACTGGCATTAAAATAAGAATGATATTTTGAATTTCCGCAAAAAACATACAGAAGCGACAAAATCAGTAAATCAGAGGTTGAGATATTATGAGGAAGAGCGCAATATTGACGGGGGCGTTGCTGCTTTCTGTCATGTTCGCATCGACGGCTTATGCAGGTCAGTGGAAGCATGACGAGACCGGGATGTGGTATGAAAACGACGACGGGACATGGCTGACAGGCTGGTATGAGGATGGAAACGGGGACTGGTATCTGTTTGAGGACAGCGGTTACGCGCATCTGGGCTGGTACGAGGATAATGGCGTCAGCTATTATTTCTTCTACACGGACGGCCGGATGGCCAGGAACTGCGTGGTAGGACTGCAGGACAATTATTATCAGTTCGACGCATCCGGCGCGGGGACGCTGCTGGGGGAAGGCTACAGCGGATGGATCTACGACGGACAGAACTGGTTTTATCTCGCGCCGAACGGTTCGTACGCCGGAACAGGCTGGCGCACGATCGACGGCGAGCGCTATTATTTTGATTCCGGCCGCATGATGACAGGCCCGGCCGAGATCGACGGCGCGAACTACTTTTTTGACGCGAACGGTCATTCCGTGACCGGCCTGGTTTCGCTGGGCGGAAAATATTACTTCGTCAACGACGACGGGACGCTTGTGAAAAACGAGACCCGCGAGATCGGCGGCGTGACATATTCATTCGATGAAAACGGGGCCGCGGACGGCTCTGCGCCTGCGTCATTTGTGATCGTATCCGATGCGGACTGGCCGTACAAACCGATCACCTACATCCCGCCGGACAGCGAAAAGAGCGAACTTCACAGGACCTGCGACCAGATGGCGGACCAGATCCTTGCCGGGATCGTGAACGACGGCATGACGCAGCGCCAGAAGGCGGAAGCGATCTATGCCTGGGTGCGCGGGAACATGCATTACAGCAACGGCTATGAGATCAGCAACTGGGTGGAAGAAGCCTATCAGGGATTGAGGCGCAGGCACGGCGACTGCTATACCTACTTTTCGGTATCGCAGCTTTTGCTGAGCCGCGTGGGGATCCCGAGCATCGAGGTCGTCCGCTATACGGACAACCATCATTACTGGAACCTCGTACAGATCGACGGCGAGTGGTGGCACTTTGATACGACGCCGCGCCGCCTGGGCGGTTATTTCTGCCTGTGGACGGACGCGCAGATGCTTGATTATTCGCACAGCCACGGCGACTGCTTTGAATTCGACCGTTCGCTTTATCCGCGCACGCCGTAAAGCGGCCGCGCCCGGACATACGGTCGGGCATAAATATACGGCCGCGCCCGGATATACGGTCGGGCATGAATATACGGCCGCCCCGGATATTCGGGGTATTTGAGGTCCGGCCGCGGGGCCAAAGCGGCAGCCTGGGAGCGGTTTTCGGAACCGTTTCGGCGCCGGCGAACAGATGACTATATTGGGGAAACAGGAGACGGAACATGGAAGAACTTTATGAGATCCTTGAGGACATCATTCCGGATGAAGATTACAGAAACTCCACGACGCTCGTCGACGACGGCGCGCTCACCTCGTTTGAGCTGGTGCGTCTGGTAACGCAGATCTGCGATACGTTCGACGTGGAGATCCCGTCCGAGAAGATCGTACCGGAATATTTTAATTCCGCCGCCGGGATGTACCGGCTGATCGAGAGCCTGGAAGGGGAAGAATAGAATGTCTCTCGTTTCCTATGAGTTTGCCGCGTTCTGCATCGCGCTGCTCGTGGTCTATTACCTTGTTCCGGGACGGCATCAGTGGCTCATCCTGCTTGCGGCAAGCTGTCTGTTTTACGCCTGCGGCGGTCCGGTCTACCTTCTGTATCCGCTTGTCACGACGGTCACGACATGGTTTCTTGCAGGGCGGATCGGGCGGATCACGGAAAAGTCAAAGGCGTACATCAAAGAGCAGAACATGGACCGCGAGGCGAAAAAGGCTTACAACCGGCAGATCAAAAAGCGGCAGCGCCGCCTGATGGTCCTCGGCCTGGTTTTCAACTTCGGGATCCTGGCGGTACTGAAATACACCAACTTCGTGCTGGCGAACGTGGAGACGCTGTTCCATATGGCCGGTATGGAGGGCGAGATGGAGTACGCGGACTGGCTGCTCCCGCTGGGGATCTCCTACTATACGTTCCAGTCCATGGGATACCTGATCGACGTTTATCACCGCAAATACGAGCCGGAGAGGAGTCCGGCCCGGCTTGCGCTTTTCGTATCGTACTTTCCGCAGATGACCGCGGGCCCGATCAGCCGTTTCGACCGGCTGAAGGAGGAGCTGTTTTCGGAGCATCCGTTCTCGGCTGCGCAGCTTAAGCTCGGCGCGGAGCGGATCCTCTGGGGCTATTTCAAGAAACTGGTGATCGCCGACCGGATCGGTCCGGCGGCCTCTGTGATCACCGCCTCCCCGGAGCTTTACGGCGGACCGTATGTGCTGTTCGGCATGGTCGGACATGTCGTCGAACTCTATGCTGATTTCTCCGGCGGGATCGACATCGTGCTCGGCGTGTCGCAGATGTTCGGCATCCGGCTGCCGGAAAACTTCGAGCGGCCGTTCTTTTCAAAGAATCTGGCTGAATTCTGGCGCAGATGGCACATGTCGCTCATGCAGTGGTTCCGGGAATACATCTTTTACCCGGTCTCGACGAGCCATGCAAGCCGCAGGCTTTCCGGTTTCTGCGGCCGTGTGTTCGGAAAAGGGGCGGCGAACCGCGCTCCGGTGTATCTGGCGAGCGTTACCGTGTGGCTGGTGACGGGGATCTGGCACGGGGCTTCGTGGGAGTTCGTGCTCTGGGGGCTGGCGAACTGCGCGGTCCTGCTGGCTTCGCAGGAACTGTCCGGCGTATACCGGGCCTGCCGAAAACGGTTCGCGTTCATGAACCGGCCGGGATACCGGTATTTTGAGGCCGTTCGTACGTTTTT
Organism: uncultured Lachnospiraceae bacterium; assembly: GCA_947623185.1. GTDB lineage: Bacteria > Bacillota > Clostridia > Lachnospirales > Lachnospiraceae > CANQGL01. The sequence continues at coordinate 1,793 of CANQGL010000105.1, read as the reverse complement.
CGTCTTCTGCATTTTGCAGATGTTTGCATATTATCCGTTCCCGCTCGTGTTCGTCATGATGGGCAGCATGCTCACGGGCGGTCTGATCGGCCCGGCGATAGCAGCGGACGGGGCCGCGGCGGTCGGATCCGTCGCAGGGTCCGGCGGATTTTTCGGTACGCTGTGCGGTCCCATCGGACTTTCGACGGCGGACCTTGCGGTACTCGGTTTTGCGTGCGCGCTCATGCTCGCCGTTGAGATCTGCGGCAGGAGCGTGAACGTCCGTGAAAAGATCGGGAAAAAGCCGGTCCTGATCCAGTACCTGCTGTTTTTCGGCCTGTTCCTTCTGGTCCTTACGACCGGTGTTTACGGCTACGGATATGACGTCAGCCAGTTCATCTACAATCGGTTTTAGGAGGGCGGGCGTATGAAAAAGAAGACAGCCGTTCTGCTTCTGGCGCTTGCTCTGGCGTCGGGAGCGGTCATTGCGGGCCTGACCCGCCTTCTGGTCCCGAAGTACATGGGACTCGTCGTGGAAGGAAACTTTACCGCGGAATATTATCAGGAAACAACGGACCACGATGTCCTGATCCTTGGCAACTGCGAGGCGTACGAGAACGTTTCGCCGATCGTGCTCTGGCGCGAATTCGGGATCACGAGTTATATCCGCGGGAACGCCCAGCAGCTGATCGCCCAGTCCTACTATCTGCTGGAGGATACGTTAAAGTACGAGACACCGAAGACGGTCGTATTCAGCGTTTCATCCATGCAGCAGTTTGAGCAGGACAACGAGAGCTACAACCGTATGACGCTGGACGGGATGCGCTGGTCGCCGTCAAAGATCAACGCGATCCGGGCTACGATGATGGAGGACGAACACTTTATCGAGTATGTTTTCCCGATCCTGCGGTTCCACGAGCGCTGGAGAGAGCTGGAGCCGGACGATCTGACGTATCTGTTCGGCCGCGGGAAGGTATCCCATAACGGCTATTACCTGCGCGCCGACGTGCGCCCGGCCGGAGAGTTTCCGGAGGCCAGACGCCGGTCGGATTATTCCTTCGATCCGCGGGCGTGGGATTATCTGGAACGCATACGGCGACTGTGCGAGGAGAACGGGATCACGCTGATCCTCATGAAAGCGCCTGCTCTGTACCCGGCGTGGTACGACGAATGGGACAGCCAGATCGCGGCGTATGCCGAGGAGAACGGACTCAGGTACATCAACTGCATCCGGGAATCCGACGCGATCGGGATCGACTTCTCACAGGACACCTACGATCAGGGGATCCACATGAACGTCTACGGCGCGGAGAAGATGGCGCGCTATCTGGGACCGATCCTTCTGGAGACGGAGGGTGTTACGGATCACAGGGGCGATCCGGCGCTCACGCAGGTATGGGAAGAGAAATGCGCATATTATGATGAGAAGAAAGCGGAGCAGGAGGCGGAATTCGCCGAGCTCGGCTATCTGAAGCAGTTTACCGTTCAGTAGGAACGGCCCAGCGAGGTCACAGGAAACGGCCCGGCGGGATCACAGAAAACGGCCCGGCGGGATCACAGAAAACGGCCCGGCGGGATCACGGAAAACAGCTCAAATGGTATCACAAAAGCGGCCCGAATGGGACCGTATTCGGCGCACCGTACTGCGGGAAGCGGCCTGACGGCCAGTACACTGAGAATTATTTTGAAAGATCAGGAAAGCAAACCCCGGCGGGATTTTCTTTCCGATCATATAAAGAGACAGAAGGGAGTCTTTTACATGAAAAAAGCAGGAAAGTATCTGATCGCGGCGGCGCTCGCGGCGCTGGTAACGG
>CANQGL010000104.1 GCA_947623185.1 uncultured Lachnospiraceae bacterium | reverse complement strand
AGGCCTTTTGGCAGTGCTCAGTTTTGGACTGGCCTGCTTTAGCGTCGGATTCGCCATCGGACGCAACGATAACGAGAAGACACAGAGATAGCCGCCCCGGTCTCGAAAACTGAGCGGCTATTCTGTTGCAAATGTTTCGGGCCAACCGTCCATCGGTGGCACCTTTTTGTGTCTTTACTATAGCACATATCTTCGTCTGTTTCAAGTTCTATTTTTCGCCGATTCAGATCCTACACGCATCCCGCGTGGATAGGGGACTTCCAGAGGAAAATCTTTGCGGGAAAAATAAGTGGAAAGCAGGATGGCGGTATTGGAAAGACCGTAGGCCCTGCACTTTTTTAATACTTCTTCCAGTTCTCCCGTATCTTTTGCGCGTATTTTTATCAAAACATTGTTATATCCGATAATATGATGGTGCTCGACGATAGACGGCTGCTTTTCACAGAAACGGCAAAATAAGTTGTAGCGGTTCGGAGGTACGTTAAGGAGCGTATAGGAAAAGATCCGATTGTCCATTTTTGATTCATTGATCTCGGCATGGAAACCTTTGATCACACCGGATTCCTGAAGACGCCGGATACTTTCAGCGACTGCAGGCGCGGTCAGACCGACATGTTCTCCAAGTTCGCGATTTGAGATCCGACAGTTTTCCTGCAGGGAATTAATGATGCGGATATCCGTGTTGTCCATACATTCTCCTTCCGTAGAGATCGTGTGAATCAGCTGCGTGATTTAATATTATATCAGATATTTTATGTCTGATAAAGATGTTTTTGAAAGAGATCTGCCATTATAAACAGTTAAAACAAAAGAAGAGTAAAGCAAATGCTGTTAAAGTGCCGTTTACATGCGATCCTGAAACTGGTAGTATTCTTCCATCATCTATGGATCATGAGGAGGTATCGAAAATGATGTCGTTGAATTTACCGGTCACAGGGATCTGCTCGTTTGGGAAATACCCGGTCTGCAATGATATGGACAAGCTGGAGGCGGATGTTGCAGTCCTGGGTGTACCTTGTGACTTCGGGGTCGGTTTTATGAGCGGAGCTCGTCTCGCCCCTAGAAGGATCCGGGAAGCTTCCACTCAGTATGGACGCGGTACGGCGGGATTCTATGATTTTGGATCAGACCGGCAGCGCTTGGCGGCTCCTTTCAGGATCGTCGACTGCGGCGATGCCGACATCCTTCATGGAGACTATGAATACACATTCCGCAATGTGGAGGAAGGCGTCAGGAAGATCATCCGGAGAGGGGCTGTCCCGATCGTTCTCGGAGGGGACCATTCCATCTCAATCCCGGTCGGAAGAGGACTGGAGGAGCTGGGCGAAGAGGTCTGTGTGATCCAGTTTGACGCGCATCTTGACTGGTCTGATCATGTTGGCCCTCTGAAAACGGGAAACGGGAACCCAATGCGGAGAATGTCCGAGATGTCGCATATAGGTCCGATGGCTCAGATCGGCTTGCGTGGCATGGGAAGCAGCAAGAAGGAAGATTTCAGGGCTGCCAGAAATTATGGAAGTGTGCTGATCTCTGCGCGTGAGGCGGCTGAACTCGGCGTGAAAGGTGTCCTGGAGCGTATCCCGAAAGCGAAAAAATATTATCTTACGATCGATATTGACGGATTTGATATGTCCATCGCTCCCGGCGTGGCGTCTCCGCTTCCCGGAGGACTTTTCTATGATCAGGTGTGCGATCTGATCAGCGGGATCGCCGGAATGGGTAGGATCGTTGCGGCAGACATTGTTGAGGTCGCTCCGGTCTATGATCCTTCTGGGATCACAGTCCGATTGGCCGCTCTGACTTTGCTCCATGTTTTCTCCATGATCGAGGAGCAGAGACGGTGAATAAGGGAGGCCGGAAGTACAGTGTCAAAAGGCTGACGAAGGCGGACTACAGACAAACCGAATGGAGCGGAGGAACGACTACGGAACTGGCGATCGGGCCGCTGAATGGATCATACAGCGACCGTAATTTTGACTGGCGTATCAGCACAGCCGAGATCAGAGAACAAACCAGTTTATTTACACATCTGCCGGACTACGACCGGATGCTGATGACGCTCAGAGGACGGTTGCGTCTGACATTTGACGGCAGGAACGTACTGGGACTCGATGAATTCTCTCCATGCCTTTTTGACGGTGCGTCTGAGATAAGCAGCGTGGGAACGGCTGTGGATTTTAATCTGATGGTCCGGAAAGGGAAATGCGCCGGAACAGTTTTCCCCGTGGTTTTAAAAGAAAGCGGAAGATATGCGCCGGACTGGTTTTTACCTGACGAGTTGGCTGCATACAGCACGTTGCTTTTATACTGCAGTTTCGGGGAACTGACGGTAGAAGTGGAGACTAACGAGAAATTTCGGATCATCTCCGGTGAATCACTGTGGTTCACGGGCAATTTTGACGGTATTGACTGGCTGTTTTCTTCACCCGGGAAAATGCTTGCGGCAGGAGCAGCGGTACGATATTTGGCTGAGCCGTTATCCAGGGCAGGAGCCTGATCTGGCATGATCGAACTGCAGACAATAGAAATATATTTAAGGAGGCTACTATGACATTTGAAATGACCGCAAACGCCTTGACCATTCATGCAGACGAGTATCTGACGCTGGCCATGGCAGCCGTACTTTTACTGATCGGCTTTTCGGCCAGAAAACGGATCGCCGTTCTGGAAAAATACTGTATCCCGGCTCCAGTAGTCGGAGGTTTCCTTTTCATGCTCATTACATGGATCGGACATGTTACAGGAGCATTTTCAGTCAGCTTTTCAAACCCGTTTCAGAGTGCCTTTATGCTTGCGTTTTTTACTACGGTAGGTTTGGGAGCAAGCTTTTCGCTGCTCAGAAAAGGTGGAGTCCTTCTGGTCGTTTACTGGCTGCTCTGTGGGATCGTTTCTATCGTGCAGAACGGTATCGGTGTTGCGGTATCGGCGGCGATCGGCCTGGAAGCCCCATATGGACTGCTCGCCAGTGCGATCTCAATGATCGGCGGCCACGGCGCAGCACTTTCCTATGGAAATACGTTCCAGGAAATGGGATATCAGTCTGCTCCGCTTGTAGGGGCGGCCGCTGCGACTTTCGGACTTATCTCTGCGGTCCTGATCGGTGGACCTCTCGGCAGACGCCTGATCGAAAAACATGGGCTGAGACCGGATGATGGGGACAATTTTACGAGCGACGTTGAAAGCGTTAATGCGGGGACGTCAGAACCGCTGAGCGGAACGGACATCATGAAAAATGTTGCAGCGATCCTCGTCAGCATGGCGATAGGGACAATGATCTCGGCATGGATCGGACGTATGATCGGGATGTCCTTCCCGAGTTATGTCGGAGCGATGTTTGTGGCTCTGATCGTTCGTAATCTCAACGAAAGTTTGCATTTTTACCGGTTCGACTATCCTCTTGTCGATAAGATCGGCGATGTAATGCTGAACATGTATCTTTCTCTGGCGCTTATGACGCTGAACCTCTGGGAACTTTCCGGACTGATCGGCGGCGTGTTTGTGGTCGTATTCTGCCAGGTGGCTTTTATGATCCTGACGGCATATTTTGTAGCGTTCCGTATCCTTGGGAAAAATTACGATGCGGCAGTCATGTGCGCAGGACTTTGCGGTCACGGTCTGGGCGCAACGCCCTCGGCGATCGTTAATATGACCGCTGTCAATGAACGTTATGGTATGTCAAGAAGAGCAATGATGATCGTGCCGATCGTTGGAGCATTCCTGGTGGATATTATATATCAGCCGACAACGATATGGTTTATTCGGATGTTCGTGCAGGAGTTTACGGGTTAAGCTTCACTCCTCCTATGCAGGAAGTTTATAATATCAGACGGGCGGCGGCTCCGCTGTTAGGTTTCCCTGACAACGGAGTGCGTCGCCCGTCGCCGCTAAAAGATGATTGTCCGAACCCGCGCGATATGTTATACTGGATACATAACATACGGCGGGTATTGACCTGCCCGGGAGGTTTCGAGATGGAAAAGAAACTTTTGGAGTGTGTACCGAATTTCAGCGAGGGCCGGGACCTCAAGAAGATCGAACAGATCGCGGACTGCTTCCGCGCGCGGGAGGGCGTGCGACTTCTGGACTACCAGACGGATGCGGACCACAACCGCTCGGTGATCACCGCGATCGGCGAGCCGGAGCGGCTTCGCGACGCGATGGTCGATTCGTTCGCGAAAGCGGTCGAACTGATCGATCTCACGAAACAGGATGGCCAGCATCCGCGCATCGGAGCCGTGGACGTGGTCCCGTTCGTCCCGTTCCGCAATACGACGATCGAGGATGCCGACCGAATCGCGAAGGAGACGGCAAAAGCGGCCGGGGAACGGCTGGGAGTGCCCTGTTTCCTTTACGAGTACTCGGCGACGGCTCCCCACCGGGAAAACCTGGCCGATATCCGCAGGGGCCAGTATGAGGGGATGGCGGAAAAAATGAAGGACCGGGCGCTCTGGACGCCGGATTTCGGGCCGTGCCGCCCGCATCCGACCGCGGGAGTGACCGCCGTGGGGGCGCGGAAGATATTGATCGCCTACAACGTGAACCTCAACACTCCGGATCTTTCAATCGCCAAGGCGATCGCGAAACGCGTGCGCTACAGCAACGGGGGTTACCGCTGCGTGAAAGCGATCGGGATCATGCTGAAGGAAAAGAACATGGCGCAGGTCTCCATGAACCTGACGGATTACACGGTCACGGCGATGTACCAGGCGTTTGAGGCGGTGAAGACGGAGGCAAAGCGCTACGGCGTGAGCATTGTCGAGAGCGAGGTGGTCGGTATGCTGCCGATGCAGGCGCTCGCGGACTGCGCGGAGTATTATCTCCAGATCCGGGATTTCCGCCCCGAACAGATATTGGAGTACCGGCTTTTGGAAAAGGAAGAGTAAAACGGGATCGGTCACTGAAAACGGCCCGCGCGGCGGGCGCAACAGACAGGAGTGGAGTATGGACAAACTGAAAGACATGACACTGGAAGAATTTGCAAGGCTGACGGCCTCGGACGAACCGGCGCCGGGAGGCGGCAGCGTCTCGGCTTATGTCGGCGTTCTGGCGGCGGCGCTGGCGGCGATGATGGCGAACCTCACGATCGGCAAGGAAAAATACGCCGGGGTGTGGGACGAGATGCGGACGGTCGCCGACAGGGGGGAGGCGCTCTGTACAGAGTTGATGGAGGCTATGGAACGGGACCGCAATTCCTTCACCGGATATATGACGGCCCTCCGGATGCCGAAGGACACCGAGGAACAGAAGGCTGCGCGGCGCGCGGCCATGCAGTCCGGTTTGATCGAGGCGACGAAGATCCCGCTCGCTGCAGCGGAGACCGCGATGAAGGTATTCGAGCTCTCGGAAGCGGTCGTGAGGCGCGGGAACGCGAGCGCGGTCACGGACGGAGCCGCTTCCGCGCTGCTTGCGAGATCGGCCGTTCTGGGGATCCTCTTAAACGTCAGGATCAATCTCGGATCGATCCGCGACGAGGAACTTGCGGCGGAGATGAGAAAGCGGTTGACAGAACTGGAGCAGGAGGCGGAGCGGAGAGAGAAAGAGATCCTGAGTCTGATGAAGGTGTGAAAATAGGATCTTGTACTCCTTTCGACAGCCGTTTGCGCTTTTTGTCTGTTTTTTTGCGGTGAACGCGAAAAATATGCGTGCGATTATGCAATTTTTCCCTTTTATATTCGGGGAAAATGTGCTAAGATAGAATATCAAGATCACGGGCAACAGGATAACATGATCCGAACGGAGGAGCAACACGATGGAAAATGAGACTGTATCCAGGCACTTTATTGAACAGGAGATCGACAAGGATCTCGCCGAGGGCGTTTACGATCACGTTCAGACCCGCTTTCCACCGGAACCGAACGGGTACCTTCACATCGGACATGCAAAATCGATCATTTTGAATTCCGGTCTGGCGAAGGAATACGGCGGAAAGTTCAACCTGCGCTTTGACGACACGAACCCGACGAAGGAAAAGACGGAGTACGTCGATTCCATCATCGCGGATGTGAAATGGCTCGGAGCCGAATTCGAGGACAGGCTGTTCTTCGCGTCGGACTACTTCGAGACCATGTACGAGTGCGCGGTGCTGCTGATCAAAAAGGGCAAGGCGTTCGTCTGCGACCTGACGGCGGATCAGATCCGCGAATACCGCGGCGATTTCAACACGCCGGGCAAGAACAGCCCCTATCGGGACCGCAGCGTGGAGGAGAACCTGCAGCTCTTCGAGAACATGAAGAACGGCGTTTACGCGGACGGCGAGAAGGTCCTGCGCGCGAAGATCGACATGGCCTCGCCCAACATCAACATGCGCGATCCGGTCATTTACCGCGTCGCCCATATGGCGCATCACAACACTGGCGACAAATGGTGCATCTACCCGATGTACGATTTCGCCCATCCGATCGAGGACGCGATCGAACATATCACGCATTCGATCTGCACGCTGGAGTTTGAGGACCACAGGCCGCTGTACGACTGGGTCGTCCGTGAGTGCGAGTTTGAGAACCCGCCGCGGCAGATCGAGTTCGCAAAGCTTTATCTGACGAACGTCGTCACCGGCAAGCGCTACATCAAGAAACTGGTCGAGGACGGCATTGTGGACGGTTGGGATGATCCGCGTCTGGTAACGATCGCGGCGCTCAGAAGACGCGGCTATACGCCGGAGTCCCTGCGCATGTTCGTTGATCTGGTCGGCGTCTCCAAGGCGAACAGCTCCGTCGATTACGCGATGCTGGAATACTGCATCCGCGAGGACCTGAAACTCAAGCGGCCGCGCATGATGGCGGTCCTTGATCCGGTAAAACTGGTGATCGACAACTATCCGGAGGGACAGACCGAGATGCTGCCGGTGCCGAACAACCTTGAGAATCCCGAGCTGGGAGAGCGGATGGTCCCGTTCTCACGCGAGCTTTACATTGAGCGCGAGGACTTTATGGAGGAACCCCCGAAGAAGTACTTCCGGCTGTTCCCAGGCAATGAGGTCCGCCTGATGAGCGCGTATTTCGTGACCTGCACCGGTTACGAGAAGGACGAGAGCGGAAAGGTGACCGTGATCCACTGCACCTACGATCCGGAGACGAAGAGCGGATCCGGGTTCACGGGACGCAAGGTGAAGGGAACGATCCACTGGGTCTCCGCGCCGACGGCCGGACAGGTTGAGTGCCGCCTTTACGAGAACATCGTCGATGAGGAAAAAGGCAAGCTCAACGCGGACGGAACGCTGAACCTGAACCCGAACTCGAAGACGGTCGTGCAGGCGTTCGTGGAGCCGCGGCTGATGGAGGCGAAGGCGTACGACAGCTTCCAGTTCGTGCGTAACGGGTATTACTGCGTGGACTGCAAGGACAGCACGGAGGGGAAACCGGTCTATAACCGGATCGTTTCCTTAAAGAGCTCGTTCAAGCTCCCGAAGTAAGGGGTGCGACGGTTAGGTTGACATAAGATAAAATGAGGGATGCTCGCAGATGTCGGACGGCTGTGGACATCCCTTTTTGTCAGAAGGAGTACGTTTATGGAGCTGATGGTTCCGTTAAATTCGCAGGATATCAGGCCGCTTTACG
>CANQGL010000103.1 GCA_947623185.1 uncultured Lachnospiraceae bacterium | reverse complement strand
CGGCGCTGGGGAACGCCGGACGGGAACGGCAAAATTTTTTACACTTCTATTGCTTCTTTATCTCACACAAGCTAACGCGAGGGTGTTATCACCAGCATGCTTGTCATGTGGTAGTCGCGCCGGGGGTTCTTTCTTTTTTTGCGCAAACGCGGTACTTACTAAGCTCTCTAATATCTGGTTTCATTTCGAACGTAAAGAATTTAATTCCATAGCTTTCAATCTTTCCGTTTTTTTGAAACAAGTGATTTCGCAAACTCAAGGAAAAGCATGGTGTACAAAATCCATATTTGTTTATTTCATGTGTCGAAAACGTAGTTGTCGCGCAGACATCTGCCAGTTGCCTTGACCAGCTCGTCCAGCTTGGCAAGCTGCTGTTTGCGAAGGGAGATTAGACTACTGATTTTATTCATAAGGTCCACAATGCAATGTCGTTTCTCCAACGAAGGAAGTGGGATGTCAATATTGCCGACAATTTCTGTGTCTTCTCGTTATCATTGCGTCCGATGGCGAATCCGACGCTAAAGCAGGCCTTATGTTCTTTCTCTCTTCAGCATTTTTCCTCTGTAAGTAAATCAGTCCATTCTTTATTGTGTATAATTTTTGCACCCGATAAGGTACAATTCCATTGTTTTAAGCTATAATTATACCCGATAAGGTGCAAAACCAATAATTTTGCTGAACATTGTACCCGAAAGGGTGTAAAATAGAGAAAGAATACTACAGAAAGGCATGTTGCCATATGAATAAGATCGCCGCATTTATTAAAGAAAACCGAAGAGCCGCCGGGCTTACGCAGGAAGAATTTGCCATTCGCTCCGGACTGGGGCTGCGTTTCGTGCGGGAGCTTGAGCAGGGGAAAGAAACCGTCCGAATGGACAAAGTCAACGTCGCGCTTGCCATGTTCGGCATGGAAGCCGTGCCGGGAAGGGTAGTCAGAAGCGACTAAAGAAAAACAGCCATATTCGGATCGCGGAATTCCGCTTTCCAAGTATGGCTGTTTCTCATTCGGCTATTCCCTTATCCGCGCGGGATATGGCATTTCCTTATTTCCCACCTGCCCAGCGCAGGAATGTTTGCTGGGCGATGCCGAGTCGCTTCGCCGCCTCGCGCGAATTGATGTAGTGGCGCTCCCACTGTTCCTTCACGAACGGGAAGTCCTCCGGTATCGGTTTCCTCGGGCGGCCGAACCGGACGCCCCGGTCCATTGCCTCCCGGATCCCCTTCTGCTGGCTTTGCTTGACTGCTGTCTTTCTCTTCTGCTCCGCGCTCTTTAAGCTTTCCAGCACCAGCACCGCCGCCGAATCGCCGCTCAGCATATCCGCCGACGGGCGCGTGTCGAGCTGCGGCTGGTCCAGTACGACGATGTCGGCCCATTTCTCCTTCGTGATCAACTCCCACTGATCCAGGCGCTCGCTGTAATCGTCTCCCAGGTTCTCCAGAGAGGGGATGATCACCGTATCTCCCGGGCACAGCCGCATGATCATGTTCATATACTGCGGACGGCCCTGGTCTGTTCCGTTCGCCGAATCGATGAACAGATTTTTCTCAGGTACCGGAAAATTCAGAAGCGCGGTCCTGGCCTTCCCGGTTTCCGCTTTGTCCCCTGAATGGTACAGATACCCGTAAGTTGCATTTTGTTTCATTTCGTTCCCCTCTCTATCGCTTTTGTCATGTCTGCATTCCGTCTTTTGAAGCCTCGTCCTTCTTCCGGTACAGCTTTATCACCGCAAAGATCCCCAGGAGTGAGAATCCAAGGAGCGACAGCCACAGTACCGGATCGCTCGTATCGCCGGTCTTCGGCGTCAGATGGTCAGTCGGTACATCCGGGCCGTTCGGATTATCGGACGGGTTACCGGACGGATTATCCGACGGATTGTCGGGATTACCCGGATTGCCCGGTCCGGGTTCGTCATCCGGCGGATACTTCCGCGGATTTCCGGGCGGGTTGCCCGGTTCATCCGGATCGTGCGGCGTTCCCTTGCTGTTCGTAAACGCTGCCACGACCTCGCCCGCGGATTCTTTCACGATCTCACCGGTCCCATTTTTGACGCTCACCGTAAAGCCCTCGTTATCACTCTCAGTCACTTCATACTTGGTCCCGGCAGGGATACCCTTGATCTGGACTCTCTGTCCGTGCTTAAGTGTCAGCGACTCGCCGCTCTTTATTGTTCCCTTTACGGATCCGGTATATTCAAACGAATCCGTCAGTTCGCGGCCTGTTTGATAGCTCGTAAACTTCACAGTAAAGGTGAAGCTCCGGGCACGGTCGTTCGCATCTCCTCCGCTGACGACCTTACTGATCTGAAGATTTCCCGTCTTGGTCGGGTTCTCGACTTTGTTCGTTATCTGCGGGTCGTGGTCGACTTTGACTGTCGCCTGGTTTATCACGCTGTCTTTACTAGCGGCGTTCTCGTTGACCGTCGCCATAAACGTCACATAGCCGCCTGCCCCCGCAGGAACCTTCCCAAGTGTCCATGTGATCGTCCGGTCCGCCTTATTATAAGTTCCGGGCTCGCCATAGAAAACGTCGGGATCCGAAGTCAGTCCTCTGGTCGCGCTCGCATCAACATAGTCCAGACCCGTATCGAGCTCATCCGTGATCACGATCTCCGCAGCTTCGTCCTTCGTGTTCTGCCATGTGATCTTATACTCGATCGGATCGCCGACATGGATCAGCTCGCCGTCGCCGGGTTTGATCTCGGACTTGAACGGTTTAGTCGGATTTTCGACCTCCTCCGTGCGCATAAACGAATCATTTCCGACGCGCACAGCAGCCCGGTCGTAGACCCTTCCGTCGTTCCCGCCTGCGGATACATCGATGGCGCGTTCGTTGACCTTCACCGTCAATTCAACATAGCCTTCATCTCCGGGCTCCCGGTCTTTCAGGATCCAACGGACCATGCCGTGGTACTTGTACCGATCACTTACGGCCTTTTCGTATTCCTCGCCGCCGGCTTCGGCCAGGATCTTTTCGATCTCGGCGCGCTCATCTTCTTTGTCCATGTCATAATAGACACCGTCGTTGCTCGCCGATACGAAGTCAGCTCCGATATCGATCAGATCAATGACCGTAACGTCGGCTTTCTCCGATTTGAAGTTGCGCCATGTGATCTGATAAGTGATCTCATCTCCTTTTTCGACCTGATGTCCGTTTCCGGGCTTGGTCTCCGTCTTGTGCGGCTCCCATGTCGGATTCTCGACCTCATTGGTCGTCTCGAACGGATCATTGTCGATCCGTACCGCGGCCTGATCGTAAACGTGGCCGTTGTTGTTCGCCGTGAGCGCCTTATCGTTGACTTCGACTTTAAGCGTAACTTTTCCAACCGCACCGGCAGATCTGTTCTTTAACAGCCAGTGTACAAGCCCGTGATCCGCATAATCGATCTCATAATCGTCGCCAGCTATATCGAGAAGGTGACTATAAGTCTCCTCGCAGCGGGTCGCATTGCTGTCCGTCTCCGGCCTGTTTTCGTCATTTGCGCTGCCATGATAATGTCCGCCGTCGCTCGCCGATACGAACGTCAGGCCCTTGTCGATACGATCGATAATCTCCACATCGGCCGCTACATCCTTCGGATTCCTCCAACTGATCTCGTAGGTGATCTCTTCACCGACCTTTACCAGGACTCCGTCTCCGGGCTCTACCTCCGTCTTTGACGGTCCGATCGGATTCTCCGGGATATTTGTCCAGTAAGAAGCGTTCGGTGTCTGCACAACAGCTTGGTTTCTGATCTCCGTCTCTGCATTCTTGTTCACGCGCACGGTAAGGAAGACCGAACCGTATGCCCCAGCAGGCATGTCTTTGAGCGTCCATACCACCACGCCGTGATACTCGTACGGCTTTTGTCCATCCTTATCGCCTTTTTCGTCCCTGTGATCTGAGAAATCAAGCGGGAAATCTTTATCATAGCTTACATCTATGACAGGCGTAAACTCATGCTTGCGTGCAGCGTCGGAGCCGGTTTCCACCAGCCAGTATCCGTCCGCATACGCTTCCACGAAATCGACGCCTATATCGAGCGGGTCCTTAATGATGATAGTTCCGGGTTTATCCGAATCGTTCCGCCATTTGATCTCATAAGTGATCTCCTGGCCGATCTTTACCGTCTCCCCGTCTCCCGGACTCGGCCTGCCGGTCTCATCCTGCTCAGTCTTTTCCGGTCTTGTCGGATTCTCGACGATCTCTGTCATCCGGAATGGACGATTCCCGACGCTGACCGCAGCCCGGTCGAACACGCGCCCGATGCCATCCTTTTCGTTATCAAATTCCGCTTTCATTGCGGTGTCGAGGACCTCTACAGTAAGGTAAACTTCACCTTTCTCTCCCGCAGGTTGATCTTTAAGCAGCCAATAGACAAGTCCACTGCTTGCATACTCCTTATCCACCGCTTTCTTATAAGCATTGGCGGAAGTTTCCGTGCCTTCGGAATCCGGATCCCGCTGAGCGTTAGAAGAAGTTTCCGTGCCCACAGGCAGCCTGAGTTCTCTCAGCGCATTGCAATCCGACTCTGTGCCGAAATCATAATAGGTTCCGCCCATAGTAGCGCTGATAAACTTAACTCCCTTATCCAACAGATCAATGATCCTTATATCCGCGGTTTCGTCCGTATCGTTCTCCCAGGTGATCTTATAGGTAATCCGGTCACCGGGCTGAACGATCGCACCGTTGCCGGGCGTCAACTCCTCCTTATGCGGTCCGCCGGTCGGATTCTCGACCACATCGGTCTCAATATTCGCGTCGCCGTTCACTTTGACATAGCCGCGGTTATCCACCCGTCCGACCGGCTCTGCCTTTTCGTTCACTTTGACTTTAAGCGTCACAACGCCCTGAGAGCCCGCCTCTTTATCCGACAGCTCCCAGATGACGGTATGTTCACCGGCTCTGTATCGGATACTGACCTTCTGCCCGTTCACATAGCCCTCGACCGAGCAGCTCCGGCCATCCTCTCTCGCCGAAAGCTCCACCTTCTCGCTGTTGGGATCGTCAGGATCGTCGGAATCCGTGTAGAATGCGCCGACAAAGTCCACTCCCGGATCCAGAGGATCGGTGATCGTAACGGTCGCGGAACTGTCATGGCCGTTCTTCCATGCGATCTCGTAGGTGATCGTGTCGCCCACATAGACCGACGGTCCAACCAGAACGCCGCTTCCGTCCTCCTTGGGTTTCAGATTATCTTCAGGCGTCACTTCCGTCTCGCCTTTTTCACCCTCGATCTCCGTCTCGGTCTTTTCCGGGACCGGGTTCTCCACCACGTCGGTGTAGATCATGGGATCACCATTGACCTGCACACCGGCACGGTCGACGACTTCAAGGTCTTTTTCGTCCTCGTGCACGACGGGCGTATCTTTGTCCTCTCCGGTACCGTATTGCCAATATTTCACCGCATTTTCGTTCACGCGGACATACAGATCCACATATCCCTCAACATATGCGGCCTGTTCGCCAAGATGCCATGTGACGGTATGGCTGTCCTTATCGTATTCGATCCCGACTTCCAGGGCCTTTCCGCCGTCAAACTCCATCGTGCCCGTCGTGTCGCAATCTTCACTGTTTTCCTTTGCGTTCAGAGTGAGTTTTGTATTGTCTTTTCCGTACAGGACTGCGCTCAAAAAGTCAACGCCCGGATCCAGCGGATCTACGACCGTAACAGTCGCATCCTGATCCTTATAGTTCTGCCAGTGGATCCGGTAATGGATCTCCTCACCGACCTTTACCATCACCCCATCGCCGGGGTCGACCTCCTCCTTCATCGGGGACAGCGGATTCTCCACCAGATCGGTCATGATCGCCGCATCGTTGTTAAACCGTACGGCACCACGGTTCTGGACGCGCTGGCCTTCATCGGTCTCGTTGCCTCCGTTATCCCGGTAAGTCCAATTCTTATCCCCCTGTTCGTACAGATGTTCCTCGTTTTCACTTCCAGGCAGGACAGGAGCCTCCAGGGCACTTTTTTGGGAGTTATAAAACGCGCGCTCCGTCACAAGGACTTTCAGATCCACACTTCCTGCGGGAACCGCGGCTCTCTCTTTAAGTACCCATGTCACGGTATGCGTTTCAGCATCATAGCTGATGATGACGCAGGGCATCCGGTTGTTTAGTCCATCCGTAAACATCGTCACGGATGTCTTATCCGTATCCTTCCCCTCGTTTGCATTCAGCGTCACAAGCTCGCCCTCTTCGCCATCCTCTCCGGGGATCTGATAGCTTGCGCTCACAAAATCCACCCCCGGATCCAGCGGATCGATAACGGTGACACTTTCGATTTTTTTATTCGACTGGTCTGTCTCGACGTTACGGTTATCCCATGATATCTTATAGTCCACCGTCTGATTCACCCGTACCCGCTCGCCGTCGCCCGGATCCGGTTCGGTCTTTTCCACCTTTGGAGTCGGGTTCTCGACCGTATTCGTCCTCTGCTCCGAATCTCCGTTTACCTTTACATAAGCCGTATTTCTCACATAGCCGACAGGCGTTGCGGTGGACAGCACTTCCACGACCAGCGTCACGGTGCCCTCCACGCCGGCAGGCTGGAATCCCAGATTCCACATCACTACATGGCTCCCGGCGTAGTATTGAATAACGGGAACCTCCTTTTCTTCCTGACTCTCTTCTCCGGTATTTCCGGCAGGAATTCTAACCGTGGCACCCGACGCCGCGTTGCTTGGCGTCTCGACGCCGGTCTCATCCTCCGGGATCTGAACATCCGCCACCAACGCTCCATGATAGCTTTCGTCATCGGGGTCGTACTTTTCCGCATTGGAAGCGGTCTCTGAAACGTGGGTATTATGCGGATCAAACGAAGCGCTGATAAAGCGTACGTTCTCATCCAGCGGGTCGCGGACGGTCACAAGAGCCTCCTTGCTCTCATAGTTTCGCCACTTGATCTGATAGGTGATCCTGTCGCCCACATAGACCAGCGGTCCTTCCAGAGTATTCGGCTCTCCCGTCTTCTGGTCGAGAGTCAGATCTCTCCCGGAAATACCCGTTTCGTCTTTGCGGTCGATCGCAGTCTCCGTCTTATCCGGTTCGCCGACCGGGTTGACCACAGTATTGGTATCCCATTCATTCTCGCCGACCTTGAAGTGAGCGCGGTTGCGCGCCTTGTAGTCGTTGTTCCCCTCATCCTGACCGGGTTCGTAGTCCCAGTATTGTTTGGCGTTCTCATTGACGCGGACGGTCAGTCTGACAACGCCGGTGGTCCCTGGCTCCTGACTGCCCAGTTTCCAGGTAACGGTATGCGTTTCTTTATCGTACGCGATTTCAGGCTGTCCTTCTCCGCCTGTCTTAACGCTTACATTCTGTCCATCCGCACCTTTTTTCGCATTTAAAGTCACTTCCTCATAAGAAGCTTTCTCAAAGTCCACTCCGGGATCCAATCTGTCGGTAACGGTCACCTCTGCGGCGGACACATTGGAATTGTGCCACTTCATCTCATAGGAGATCGTGTCGCCCGTCTGCACGCCTGGATAGGTGTTGGGATCCTTCTCTTCATCAGAAGGATGTACATCCTCGCCGTTTATCTGGGTCTCGGTCTTGTCGTTGTGGATGGTATTGACAAAGTTCGTCGATTCTTCGAAAGTACCGGTATTACCGAATGCGGAATACACGCCGCTGTAATCGGCGTT
>CANQGL010000102.1 GCA_947623185.1 uncultured Lachnospiraceae bacterium | reverse complement strand
GCCATGGTGACGGCGGCTTCCTTGCTGGTCGGACTGATCTGCTGTCCGTCATGCTGCCGCTCATGAACATCATGACGGCGATCGGGTAGTGGGGCCGGGTAGATCACTATGAAAAGAAGAACAGGAAAAAACTTAACAGGTCTGCTTCGCGGCGCAGTCCTTACGGCGTTTGTGCTTGTCGCGCTTTTCTGCTTTTTTACCGGCGTGACCGGCGTGCAGAAGGGCAGCGGGGAAGAGGGGCGCAGAAAGCTCGAGGAGTCGATCCGGCGCACGGCGGCCGCGTGCTATGCCGTCGAGGGGATCTATCCGCCCACGCTTGAATACATGGAGGAAAACTACGGGCTGCAGGTCGATGCGGAGCGGTATTTCGTGGATTACCGGATCTTCGCCTCCAACCTGATGCCGGATATCACAGTGCTTGAAAAGAGCGGGAAGGCCGGCGGAACGGATCCGGCCGGACCGGATGGGAGGACAGCGGACTATGCGCCATGATCGGGAAAACGGACATCGGGCCGGAGGATTTACGGCGCTGATCGTGTTCGCGGCCTTTGCCGTTTGTATCCTTTCGGTGCTGCTTGCGGGGGCGGACGCCTACCGCAGGATCACGGAGCGCGACCGCGCGGCCTACGCCGGGCGGACCTGTGCCCAGTACATCGCCACCCGGGTGCGTCAGGCGCAGTCCGGGGCGGCGGTCTCGGTGACGGGATCGGGCGGGGTCAGGGCGATCGCCATCCGTGAGACGATAAACGACGAGCCGTATGTCACCCGCGTCTACTGTTACGACGGGTGGCTGCGGGAGCTGTTCTCGGCGGACGGGACGGAGTTTGATCCGGAGGACGGCGAGGCGGTGATCGAGGCGGATGAGATGGAACCGGCGATCTCGGACGGGCTCCTGACCGTGGCGCTTACGGCAAACGGCGGGGAGCGGACCGAACTCGTCCTGTCCCTGCGCGGAGAGGAGGGGTCGTCATGAGGAGCAGGACGCCCCTGGCGCTGATGGAGCAGACGGTGATGGTGCTGGTGTTCGCGCTGGCGGCCGTGCTGTGCCTGCGCGTGTTCGTGTGGTCGGACCTCGAGTCGCAGCGGGGAGCGGCGAGGGATAAGGCGGCCGTCGCGGCCCAGAACGCCGCGGAGCGCATTCGGCATACATGGGCGGACGGAAACGGGACCGCAGATGGAATTGAAACCGGAGATGAGACCGGAGGCGAAAACTGGCTCGGAGAGCTTACGGTCTTTTATGACCGTGACTGGAACGAACTGGCCGGTCCCGGAACGGGAGATACCGGTTCCGGCGCGTCCGGCTCTGCTGCGGGTATTCCCGGCGAGGCGGCTTACATCCTGACCGTGCGCGGGACGGATACGGGGATCGAAAAACTGGCGGCCGCCCATGTGGCGGTCACGGAGAAGAAGAGCGGCAAGGTCCTGTTTGAGCTGGACACCGCGTGGCAGAAGGAGGCGGTCCGGTGAACGGTGAGAAAAGAGATTTCGCGCCGCCCATGACGGGAGGAAGCTCGCTGTTGGTGATCTTTTCCGTGCTGTGTCTGACTGTCTTCGCGCTGCTGGCCCTGTCCACCGCCCAGGCGGACGGAAGGCTCGGCGAGGCGGCTTCGGAGGCCGTAAAGAACTACTACCGCGCGGATACGGAGGCACAGACGGTGCTTGCGAGACTGCGGTCCGGCGAGGTGCCGGAGGGCGTGACGCTCACGGAGAAGACGGCGGCGGACAGAGCTGCGGCGGATGAGACGGCGACCGGAACGGCGGACGGGTCTGCAGCGAATGGGGTGTCAACGAATGGGGCGTCACAGACGGACGAAAAGGTGATCACCGCCGCGTGGACGTGCAGGATCTCCGATACGCAGGCCCTCGAGGCAGAGGCGGACTTTTTCGGCGGGCTGGGCGACAGCTACCGCATTACCCGCTGGCAGTCGGTCTCCACGGCCGCGTGGGAGCCGGACGACAGCCTGCCGGTATGGGACGGAGAATTCGGAGAGTGAGAGCGGATCCTGCCGGACGGACCGGACCGGCGGGACAGAGAAAGTCTGAATGAACGGGCGGGGCTGACCGGCACGTTCGGATGGAACGGGTCCGGATGAGCGGAGCGGACTGACATGATCCTGCCGGACGGAGCAAGTCCGGCGGAAACAGACATATAGGGGAGAGTTTTTGTGATGGAGATCAGGGAGATCACGGATTATCTGCGCACAGCCGTGGAGGGCGGCGCTTCCGACCTGTTTATCGTGGCCGGAGGGCCGGTGAGCTGCAAGGCGAAGGGCGCCATATACGGGATCAGCGCGGAGAAGGTGTTCCCGCAGGAGACGGAGCGCCTGATCCGCGGTCTGTATGAGCAGGCCGGGCGCGACATGGGGCACTATCTGGCTTCGGGGGACGACGATTTCTCCTTCGCGGTCGGCGGACTGGCGCGGTTCCGGGTGAACGCCTACCGCCAGCGCGGTTCGATGGCCGCGGTGGTAAGAGTGGTATCGTTCCATATCCCGGACTGGCAGGAGCTGCATATCCCGGAGCAGGTCATAAACCTCGCCGGGGCGGATCACGGCATGATCCTCGTGACCGGGACGGCCGGCAGCGGCAAATCGACGACGCAGGCGTGCATCATCGACCGCGTGAACCGGACGCGCAGCTGCCATGTCATAACGCTGGAGGACCCGATCGAGTACCTGCACCGCAACGAAAAGAGCATCATCAGCCAGCGGGAGATCGCGATCGACACGGAGAATTATCTGACGGCGCTGCGTTCCTGCTTAAGACAGGCCCCGGATGTGATCCTTCTGGGAGAGATGAGGGACCACGAGACGATCCGCACGGCGATGACGGCGGCGGAGACGGGGCACCTGCTGATCGCCACGCTGCACACCAACGGGGCGGTCAATACCATCGACCGGATCATCGATTCGTTCCAGCCCGCGCAGCAGGCGCAGGTGCGGACCCAGCTGAGCGCGGTCCTGCATACGGTCGTTTCCCAGCAGCTGATCCCGGCGAAGGACGGCGGGCTGGTGCCCGCGTTTGAGATCATGCATATGAACAGCGCGATCCGCAGCATGATCCGCGACGGAAAGAGCCACCAGATCGACAACGCCATCGCCTCGGGCGGAGCGGAAGGAATGATGAGCATGGATCAGTCGGTGCTGAACCTTTACAGGGACGGGCTGATCGATCGGGAGACCGCGCTGGGTTATGCGGTGAGCGCGGAGCAGATGAAACGGCGCATGGGCTGACCCGCGATCGGAGGAATACGATGGATCTGACGGGAGAGAGGTTCGGAAAACTGACTGTCACAGGGGATTCCAGCCTGCGGGACAAAAACGGGGTGATCCTGTGGGACTGCCGGTGCGATTGCGGCGGCGGGATACGGGCGACGCGCAGGCAGCTGGTGAGCGGGAACGCGGCGAGCTGCGGCTGCGTACCGAAGAAAAACGCCCCGACCGGTGCGGCGGAGGACCTGACCGGGCGGAAGTTCGGCGAGCTGACGGTGCTGCGGCGCGCTCCCGAGAAGCGGAACGGGCGCGTATGCTGGGAGTGCCGGTGCAGCTGCGGGAACGTCTGCACGGTCCCGGCCCTGAGGCTGAAAAACGGCCATACCCAGAGCTGCGGCTGCAAGCGCCACGCGGCGTCCAACAACCGGCGCGATCTGACCGGACAGCGGTTCGGCCGTCTGACGGTGCTGGGCGAGGCGAAGGAGCGGGGCGCGGCGGACAAGATCGCCTGGCGGTGCCGGTGCGACTGCGGGAACGAAGTCAGCGTGATTTCCGGGAGCCTCCTGCGGGGGCGGACGAAGAGCTGCGGGTGCCTGAACCGCGAGAAGATCGCAAAGATGCACGATCACATGCACTATCAGGACGATACCTGCATCGAGCGGCTGGGGCGCGTCTTTTCGGACGCGCAGGAAAACAGCGCCGGGTTCCGCGGCCTGTTCCTCACGAAGAACGGAAAGTACCGCGCGATGATCACGTTCCGGAAGGTGCATTACGTCCTCGGATACTTCAACACGTTCGACGAGGCGGTGCAGGCGCGGCTGGAGGCGGAGGAGAAGCTTCACGCGGGCTACCTGAACGCGTTTGAGCGGTACGGAAAGAGGGCGGAGGCGGATCCCGCGTGGCGGGAGGCCAATCCGTTTTTCTACAGCGTCGCGCGGATAAACGGGGAATTTCAGATCACGACGAACGGAGTATAGAGCGCATGGAAGAGAAAAAGACCGGCGGGGGAGAAAACAGCGGGACCGGAGAGCGGGCCGGAAGACGGAAGATGTGGATCAGGCCCGTCATGCACGCCGCGTTCCTTCTGGTATTCGTTGTGTCCGCCTTTATGGCGGTGACGGAGATCGTGCGGGCGGACCGGGAGGCGAAGGCGTTCGAGGAGCTGACCGCGAAGCTGGGACCGGCGGCTGCCCCGGCGGAAACGAAGACGGGCGGCGGACCGGGGAACGGGATATCCGCGGGAGTTTCCGGGGACGGTGCGGGGCAGAGGGACGCGGAGGTGCCCTTTGACCGCTACGACGCGGTCTACGCGCAGAACCACGACCTGTTTGGCTGGATCTCCATCGAGGGGACAAAGGTGGATTATCCGGTCATGTACACGCCGGAGGACCCGGAACATTATCTGCACCGGGCCTTTGACGGGAGCAGCTCGCAGAGCGGCGTCCCGTTTCTGGATGGGGACTGCTACGAGGGCTGCGGGAACTATATCCTTTACGGTCATCATATGCGGAACGGCACGATGTTCGCGACTCTGCAGAATTATGAGAAGAAAGAATTCTGGCTGGAGCACCCGGTCATCCGGTTCGATACGGTCAGAGAGCCGGGAGAGTACGAGGTGCTTGCGGGGTTCTACGCCAGGGTTTACCGAAAGAACGAGGACGCGGTGTTCCGCTATTACAATTATACGGATCTGACCGACAAAGAGACATTCGACGAATTCATGAATCAGGTGAAGGCGGCGGCGCTTTACGATACCGGCGTCACAGCCGAATACGGGGACGGGCTTTTGACGCTCACCACCTGCAGCTACCACACCTCCGACGGCAGGTTCGTGGTGGTCGCAAAACGGAAGGAGGAGCCATGAGAGGAACGGTATACGGATATCAGTACGCGGCGGCGGACGGACCGGAGAGCGCGGGAGAGCAGAGCGCGATCCTGGAGTTTCCGGTGTCCGAAGACAATTTTTATGCGGACCGTCCTGAGAGCAAGAACGGGAGGAAGGAGTACGACCGCCTGATCGGGCTGCTCTCTCCGGGGGACCTTCTGGTGGTCCCGGCTCTGGAACAGCTGGGGAACACCTACGAGGAGCGCCTGCGCCAGTGGAAGCTGATCACGGAGGAGAAGAAGGCGGATATCGTGGTGCTTGACCAGCCGCAGCTGGACACGAGGCCCTCGGCCGGCGCTCTGAGCGGCGGTTCGGCGGCGGTGCTGGTGCTGGAGAACCTGACGAGGGCGGAACGGAGACGGAAGATGACGGCGAAGAAACGCCAGGAAGAGGGGATCCGGGACGCGAAGGACCGCGGCGTGCGGTTCGGACGTCCGAGGATGCAGGTGCCGGAGGAGTTCCCGTACCTGAGGGACCTGTGGGAGAACCACTACATCAGCTCCCGCGCGGCGGCAAAACGCCTGGGGATCACCCAGCAGACGTTCCTGCGCTGGGTGCATGATAAATAAGAGGATGCGAAGAGGGTGCCTCTGTGAGACACCCTCCGTTTTTGTATGTTTCGGTCAATACAGTTTCTTTATTTCTCCCAGGCTCACGTCCTTGTAGGCGTCGTTTCCGGTTACCGCTTTCCAGACCGACTCGTCGTCGGGGAGGAAGCCCTTCAGCGTTTGAACCATCGCCCGCAGGCCGGCTTGCCTGCCGATCGCCTCACCCTTTTTCCTGCCGGCCAGTTCACCTTTTTTCCTGCCGGCCAACTCGCCTTTTCTTCTGCCGATTTCTTCGCCTTTTTTTCTGCCGATCTCTTCGCCCTGCGCCAGCGCGCTTGTGTAAATGCTTGTATAAACGCTTGAATAAACACTTGAATAGATGCTTGTATAAAGGCTCATTTTCAGATCCTCCCATTCCTCCGACTGCTTTACTTCCGCTACGATTTTGTCCAGCTTTACGATCCGGTCGTCTTTTACAATGATCTCCGGATTGTCCAGCCGCGTGTCCTTCATGTATTGCAGCAAGCTGACCAGCTCCGGCCTCCCGTTCCGGCTCTCCATGTTCAGGAAGATCTTCATCGTCCCGTCGTCGAGCGGCAGTCCCGGGTCGCCCTGGCACCATTCCTCAAAAACGTATTTCGCCCGGTCCCTCCCGAACAGGTCTTCCTGTGTGATCATGATGATGCAGGTGGCGGGCAGATCGCGGTATTTCGTCCCCTTCCCCGATTTCAGATACGGCGCGTCCGCCATCGCCTGATAGAACCGGATCCGTTTCCGCAGATCGTCATGTTCGATATCGTTCTGCATCTCCGCCCCGATCCGGCGGCCGCAGAGATCGATCCCTCTCACGTCCAGACGCACCGACCGTTTTCCGCTTTTGTTCGGGATCATTTCTTCCACATGGACTTCCTTCAGTTTCAGATCCGGCTCATCCAGAATGATACTCAGGACGCATTCGTACGCCTCTTTGTTCTTCATCACGGCCGGGAACAGAATGAAGTCGCTCAGGTTTGTTTCCTGCTGCAGGGGCAGAGTATTCTTTCGTAGGGCAGGCATGTGATTCCCGCAGGCAATGACCGCATTGTTCATATGTCCTTCCTCCCGTTAGGTTGCTAGGCAGGAAGGAACACGCCTCCCTGCTGTTATCGGAAAATCAGCAAAGAGTTCGTGACGCCGCCGCTGACGGGCAGCAATAGATAAGCAGATTATCAGAATGCAGAAACTTTGCTTTAGATTACTATATCATACCCGCATACGGAAGGCAAGGAAAATCAGAGCAAAAATTTGGGCAAACGATCCAGCCAAAGCGATTCGGCCCAAAACGATCCGGATAAAAAGAGGGTCCCTCAAAATCGAGACCCCCTCTTTAGTAGTTTTATTTATGGAATTATTGTTTTTCCCGGAACCGTTCTTTGCATCCAGACGGTTATTCTGCCTTCGGGCCTGCGGAAACCAGGGCCTTTCCGGCTGCGTTGCCCTCGTACTTCTTGAAGTTCTTGACGAAGCGGCCCGCCAGATCTTTCGCCTTGGTCTCCCACTCGGAAACATCGGCGTAGGTATCGCGCGGATCGAGAACGCCGGAGTCGACGCCCGGAAGTTCGGTCGGGACTTCAAGATCGAAGTACGGGATCTTCTTGGTCGGAGCTTTGAGGATATCGCCGTTTAAGATCGCGTCGATGATGCCGCGGGTATCCTTGATGGAGATACGCTTTCCGGTCCCGTTCCAGCCGGTGTTGACCAGATACGCCTTTGCGCCGCTCATCTGCATCCTCTTGACCAGCTCTTCCGCGTATTTCGTCGGGTGCAGTTCGAGGAACGCCTGACCGAAGCATGCGGAGAAGGTCGGCTGCGGCTCGGTGATGCCGCGCTCCGTTCCGGCCAGCTTTGCGGTAAAGCCGGACAGGAAGTAGTACTGGGTCTGATCCGGAGTCAGGATGGAAACGGGCGGCAGAACGCCGAACGCATCCGCTGACAGGAAGATGACGTTCTTCGCGGCCGGACCGGAGGAGATCGGACGGACGTTCTTTACGATCTTCTCGATATGATCGATCGGGTAGGATACGCGGGTATTCTCCGTCACGCTCTTGTCCGCGAAGTCGATCTTTCCGTCCGCGTCCAGAGTTACGTTTTCAAGAAGCGCGTTGCGCCTGATGGCGTTGTAGATATCCGGCTCGGAATCCTTGTCCAGGTTGATGACCTTCGCATAGCAGCCGCCCTCGAAGTTGAAGATGCCGTTGTCGTCCCAGCCGTGCTCGTCGTCGCCGATCAGAAGACGCTTCGGGTCGGTGGAGAGGGTGGTCTTGCCGGTTCCGGAAAGGCCGAAGAAGATCGCCGTGTTCTCACCGTTCATATCG
>CANQGL010000101.1 GCA_947623185.1 uncultured Lachnospiraceae bacterium | reverse complement strand
CGAACCGAACGCCGGAACAAGGATGGAGCCGACGGACCAGGTCTTTAAGCTCGTCTTGATATCCATTCCGGAGAAGTTGGTGACGACATGGAAATACGAGTCGTTTAAGTAGCTCGGGCACATGGTCGTAAGGCAGAGGGCCAGGGCCGCGAGATACGGGTTGATCCCCAGCGTGCCCACCATGGGCGCCACGATGGCGGAACCCGTGAT
The DNA here is from genome assembly GCA_947623185.1 of uncultured Lachnospiraceae bacterium. GTDB lineage: Bacteria > Bacillota > Clostridia > Lachnospirales > Lachnospiraceae > CANQGL01. The sequence continues at coordinate 8,200 of CANQGL010000101.1, read as the reverse complement.
CATGGCGGTCGTGCCGGAGCCCTGCGGGAAACGCATGATCACGCCGATGATGATCGGGACCAGGATCCCGGGAATGCCGGTGGCGACGATCCAGTCGGCCATGATCCCGGCAGCGCCGGTCGCGTTGATAACGGCACCGAGAGCGCCGCCGCCCGCGGTGATGAATACGATCGGGCCGGCATCGCGGCAGGCCTCGTTCATCAGGTTGACGCAGGTCTTCTTATCGTAGCTGCTGCAGAGCAGGAACGCGCCCATGCACAGGGAGATAAAGAGCGCCACGACAGGCTGTCCGAGGAAGGTAACGACGTTCGCAAAGCCCGTGCCGGCAAGCGGCTTGATCTGTCCGACGATCGTGTTGCAGAAGATCAGCGCGATGGGGACAAGGAGCGTCGCGAAAGACAGAGCTGCGCTCGGCAGTTCCTCGGCGTTCAGAAGCTCCGCGAAGTCCTCGGTGACCAGCTCTTCGTTGCGGTCCTGTTTCGCTTTGATGCGGTCGAGGACGGTCAGCTGCGCTTTCGTGTACTTGGAGCGGTCGATCTCGTAGGGGACCACAAGATCCGGATATTTCTTTCCGAAATACCGGAAAAGGAATACCGCGAAGATGAACAGCGGGATGGAGATCGCGATGCCTGCGATGATGTACAGGCCGAGATCGATCGTCATTCCGTTTTCATTGAATGTTGAAACGACGGCCAGCGGTCCGGGAGTCGGGGGAACCATAAAGTGGGTGATGTAAAGGCCCATGCCCAGGATACCGCCCAGCCAGACCATGGATTTCTTGGTCAGGCGTGAAAACTCCTTCGCCAGAGAGGAAAGGATGACGAAGCCGGAGTCACAGAAAACGGGGATGGATACCACGAATCCGGTGAGGCCCAGAACCACGTCGCAGTTTTTGACGCCGACGATCTTTAAGATCGTCAGGGCCATGCGTTTGGCCGCGCCGCTCTTTTCCAGAAAGATGCCCATAATGCAGCCGAAACCGATGACGACGCCGATGCTGGCCATCGTATTGCCGAAACCCGTCGTCACCGTGCTGACGCACTGGGTCAGAGTTTCGACGCTGCCGAACGGCATCGCCAGGACCGCGATCAGGATCGCCGTAATGATCAGCGACGGGAACGCGTGCATTTTGGTAAAGATGATCAGCAACATCATGACAACGATGCCGATTGCCATTGCCAGTACTGGATGCAACATTTTACATACCTCCTTTTTGTTGGTTATCGTTTTATGCCGGGCAGATCCGCCCGGTATTTCCGGCAGACGCTGTGATTTTTTGTCCGCCGTTAAACCATCGTTTCCGAACGTTCCGTCAGATGACCGGTCCCAGGCAGAAGATATCCATGGAGCCGTAATAGCCGAGCGCCTCGTTCTTCGTCATCTTTCCTGAGAGGACTTCGAGCATGAGCGCGAAAGCCTCCTCGCCGACCTGCTCAATGGTCTTCTCGCCGTTTATGATAAGGCCGGCGTTCAGATCCATGTCATGGATCATATGCTCGTAGGTGTTGGGATTGCCGCAGATCTTGATCACCGGCATGCTCGGGAAGCCCTGCGGCGCCCCGCGTCCGGTCGAAAACATCATAAACTGCGCGCCCGTCGCGGCCATGCCGGTCAGGATCTCCGGCTCGCGCCCCGGGGCGTCCTTGATCCAGAGTCCCTTTTTGCCGTCGGCCCGGTCGCAGTACTCAAGCACGCCCTGGATGGGCCTGTGCCCGGACTTCATGATCGCGCCCAGACTCTTCTCCTCAATGCTTGAGAGCCCTCCGGCGATGTTGCCCGGCGTCGGCTGTCCGCCGCGCATATCCTCGCCCACGGTCTTGGCGCGCTTTTCCATGCGGTCAACGATCTCGTAGATCTTCTGTCCGACCGGCCCGTTCTCACCGCCGACCGCCCTCCGTGCCAGAATATGTTCTCCGCCGAGGAATTCCGTGGTCTCGCCGAAGATCACCGTCGCGCCCAGATCGACCAGGCGGTCCGCCACATAGCCGATGACGCAGTTCGAGGCCATGCCGGAGGTGGTGTCCGACGCCCCGCATTTGATGCTCATGGTCACGTTGGAGATGTCCGCCGGCTCACGCTGCAGGCCGGAGATCTGCTGTACCAGTCTCTGCGCGGCGTCGATACCGGCCTGGATCGCCCGGCTGGTGCCGCCCAGTTCCTGGATGCGGATGATCTCGACGGGCTTTCCGGTGGCGCGGATCTCCTCGACGATCCGGTTCTGATCCGTTCCCTCGCACCCGAGGCTCACCACGAGCGCGGCGCCCACGTTGGGGCTCTGGCCCAGATTCGAGAGGACGTCGGTCACACGCTTCAGATCCAGGGGAAGCTGACAGCAGCCCTGATGGTGGAAGTATCCGATCGTGCCCTGCACCTGGCGGCAGATGGCCTGCCCCACGTCGTTTGCGCAGATGACGCTGGGGATCACGGCGACAAGGTTCCTCGCACCGTATCTGCCGTCGGGACGGCGGTAACCCATGAATGTATAGCTCATCTTCGCACCTCCTTAAAGATCCCCGCGGCCGCGCAGGGCCTCAAGGTTGTGTACATGGACGTATTCGCCCTTTTTGATGTCGGCGCTCGCCGCGCCTATGCATTCTCCGTATTTCATGATGCGCTCGCCCTTTTTGATGTCGCGGAGCGCGATCTTGTGTCCGTACGGCACGTTTCCGATCACGGCGATCGTTTCGTTCGTGCCCTTCTTGTCACGGACCTCCACGACCGTTCCATCCGTGATGTCGTTCGCGAAGATCGTGGCGACGTTGTCGAGGTCGTCGACCTTAAGCGCAAGCTTCAGTTCCATTCTAACCCTCCTTTACAGCCAGGACTGCCACCCCGTCGGGTATGACGACGACTTCCGCATCCTTTCCCATCAGCTCATAGGCTTTCTCAAGCGCCTCATCCACCGAGGAGGCAGGGATCATGTTCGCCTTGCGGATCGTCTCATGATCGAGGAAGGTGGTGACGATGATCACGCGGTGCTTTTTGAGTATGCGGGAATAGATCTGGACGCACCACTGCTCCGGTATGGTCTCCCTTGGCGGTATCTTCGAGAGATATTCGTCGATCTCGTCCACCGTCCCGCGGACGATGAGCTTTGCGAAGTGGTCGCCGCCCATGCCGTCGCAGCAGGAAGCGCACATGATGATGACGCCGCCGTCCCTGCAGCACGCCTCCGCCGTCGAAACGGCCTTGGGGCTCTGGTAGAGGTTCTGGTCGAGCGGATATCCGCCGTTCGAGGTGACGACGATGTCGCCGCTCACGCTCGGGCACTGGGCGAGATCCCTCACGAACGCCACGCCCTTCTCATGGGCTTCCTCCAGATCCCCGGCGAACGCGGCGATGATCTTCTTTTCGGCGTTTAAAGCCACGTTGAGGATAAATTTGACGCCGACGCTGCGCGCCGCGCAGACCATGTCCTCATGGATGGGGTTGTGCTCAAGCACGCCCGTCACGGAATACGGGCTCGAAATGGCCTTGTAGGAATGGTTCTCGTTCACGGTCGCCGCGTTGCAGATCCCCGGAAGAATGCCCTTTCTCCCGCCGGAGAATCCCGCGAAAAAGTGCGGCTCGATAAAGCCCTCCGTTACCAGAAGATCGCAGTGAAGCGCCAGCCGGTTCACCCATAGCTCCGCCCCGGACGGCAGGGTCCTCACATGCTCGAAATCCTCGTCGCGGAACGCGTCGTTGACGGCGATCTTTTCGTGATCCACGATCTCATCCCCGAACATCCTGCGCTGCTCGTCCTCGGTGGTCGGCCGGTGAAGCCCGGTGGCGATGAGGATCGTGATGTCCGCGGACGGGTTCCCGGAACGGATCTCCTTAAGGAGGATCGGAAGCGTGATCTTACTCGGCACGCCCCTCGTATGGTCGCTGGTCACGATCACGACCCGTTCCTTTCCGCGGGCCAGCTCGCAGAGCCGGGGCGTCCCGATCGGATTTTTCAGGGCCTCCTCCACAAGCTGTTCCTCGCCCATACCCGGATCAAAACCGTCGGTGCGCGAGGTCATGACCGCCTTTAAATTTTTCTCGTCGATATGCAGGTCCATGGACGAGGTGTAATAGGGAATTTTGATGGTCTTCAAGAACAATCACCTCTTTCTGTGCGCCTTTGCTGAATCTCGTTCTGTTGCTATAATAGTATGATGTATACATTCTACTGCATGGAACGTTCAATGTCAACCAAATTCTAAACAAAATGTAAATTTTATGAATTTTTTCTGTGGAATTGCAAAAAAGAAGCACGGAAGCCGAACATGTCGCCCGTTTTCCGTGCTTTTCAGATACCGCAGGTCCCGAGTCTATCTCACCAGGACCACGGCCACGTCGTTGACGTTGGTCCCGGTCGGCCCGGTCATGATGAGCCCGCCCACGGCTTTCAGCGCGTGGTACGCGTCGTTGTCCGCGAGCGTATCGAAGATGTCGATGCCGCGGCCTCTAAGCGCCGCCATCGTCGTTCCGTCCACATAGCCCCCGGCCGCGTCGGTCGGGCCGTCGGTGCCGTCGCTGCCGGCGCTGAAAACCGCCGCATCCAGCCCGTCGATGGCCTCCGCGGCCGCCAGAGCCAGTTCCTGGTTCCTGCCGCCCTTCCCGTGTCCGGTGAGTTTTACCACCGTCTCGCCTCCGGCGATGTAGGCCATCCGTTCTCCCTGTCCGGCATGCGTTCTGGCCACGCTTCCCAGAAAGCTTCCTGCCTCTCTTGCCTGGCAGCACAGCATGTCCGTCAGGACCACCGGCGTATAGCCGAGCGCGGAGCAGATACCCGCAGCCGCGGAGCACAGTTCGCGCACGCTCCCGGTTATCACCGTCTCCGTATTGTCGAGTTCCTTCGGCGTCTCCTCCTGCAGAAGCTCCGTGACCCGGGGCGAGAACCGAAGCCTGTATTTTTTGATGACCGCCTCCGCCTCCGCGCAGGTGCTCCGGTCGGGTACCGCGGGCCCGGAAGCGATCATGTCGAGCGGATCGCCGAGGATATCGCTCAAAACGATGGCATAGACCCTGGCCGGAGCGCAGAGCTTCGCGAACCGTCCGCCTTTTACCGCGGAAAGGCGCTTGCGGATCGTATTCATCTCCACGATGTCCGCCCCGCAGGCCAAAAGCCGGCAGGTCACGTCCTGAAGCTCCTCCAGGGAGATCAGCGGTTTCTCAAACAGCGCGCTCCCGCCGCCGGAGAGCAGAAACAGCACCGTGTCCTTCTCGGTAAGCCCGTCCACGGCGTCAAGCGCGGCCTGCGTCCCGCGGATCGTGTTTTCATCCGGCACCGGGTGTCCGGCCTCAAAGCACTTCAGGCAGCCGATCTCTCCCATGACATGGCCGTACTTTGTCACCACCACGCCGGAGCCGATCCGCTCCCCCAGCGCCTCATGGGCCGCTTTCGCCATCTGCCAGGCCGCCTTTCCGGCAGCCACAAGGACCACCCGTCCGGGAAACTCCCGCCCCGCGAGCGCCCTTTTTACGGCCGCATCCGGCCGCACCGCGTCGATCGCGCCGGAAATGATCCGGTCCGCATCCTGTCTCAAAGAATTCTGTACCATGTTTCCTCACCCTCCTTAATTGTCTGTTGAAGATCATCACTCCCGGACGCACACGCGTTGTGCGGGCGCCGGTCATTCATGCGCAAGGCGCTTATTTTTCTTTCAGATGGAACCGGTTCCCCTTCTCGTCGCTCTTGTCGTAGGACATGCTGACCCCGATCACGCCGATCAGGATGACCGCCGTCCCGATGATCTGGAGCGGCTTGAACACCTCGTGAAGCAGAAATACGCCCGAAAGGATCGAGACGACCGTATTTAGCGTGCAGGTGGAGGCGTAGACCGGGAACGGAAGGTTTGCCGATGCGTAGGTCATGAACAGAAACGCGATCACACAGGAAGCGATCCCCATATACAGGACCGAAACGATAAACTGCAGGGAAAGCAGACCGTCGAAATAGTGGGCGACGGTCCCCGCCGCCACGCTGCGGCCGACCGAAATGATGTTGAACGTGAGCGCGCCCATGCCGGTCGTCACATAGATGATCTCAAAGGATGTGAATACCGCCGACGCGCGCCGCACCAGCACGCGGTTCGTCGCGACCGAGAGCACGGTCCCGCAGATCAGGATCATGCCGACAGCCGTCACGCCCGTTTCGGAGGGATCCACCAGATTGGCGATCAGGACGCCGAGCGTGCTGACGACGACGAACAGCAGCTGGCGTTTTGTCGGATATTCCCTGTTGATAAGCGCGGAAAAGATCAGCATCACGACGGGCAGCGTGCTGTTGTACATGGCGATCTGCGACGTCGGGGCGTAGGTCGTCGAGCTCGTCTCCAAAATCTGGCTGATCATCGGGTTGAACAGGCCGCAGAGCGCGATCAGATACAGGAATTCCTTTTTATAATGCACCTTCTGGATCCCGAGGATCAGAGTCAGCGTCATGACGAGGAACCCGACGGTAAAGCGGAACGAGAGGAATTTGATCGCGTCCTCGTGCACGACCGTCATGCCCATCCGGATGAAAAAGAACGCCAGTCCGAAGATCAGCTGTGCAATGATATTCGCCAAAAGCGGCCGGTAGTTTTTCATTTTCGTCACCTCTCGCGTTTCTGCGCGTCCGTCCGCGCCCGCTTCCAGTATAGCACTGTTTTCCGGAAAGTGAAAGTCTTACTTCCCGTTCAGATATTCCATGATCCCCATATGGATCGTCCAGGCCAGCCGGTCCTGATACTCGTTGTCGTTAAGGAGCGCCGCTTCCCTGCGGTTGCTTAAAAAACCGCACTCCACGATCACGATCGGGCAGCGCACGTTCCGGAGGAGGTAATAACTGCCGTTGGCCTTCGGCTGCCTGCGGTTCTCCTCCCCAAGCACATAGTCGAACCGCCTCTGCAGGATCTCCGCCAGCCGCCTCCCCTTCTCCGAATCCTTGTAATAAAAGACCTGTCCTCCGGAAACGTATTCCTCATGGTAACTGTTCTGGTGGATACTGACGACCAGATCCGGATCGTTCTTCTCGATCAGTACACACCTGTTTTGCATGTCCGCCGCCTTTTTCCCGGTGTCGCTCTCACTGTAAAGGCCCGCGTCCGTCTCGCGGGTCAGGACCGCGTCCACGTCCGACTGCTCCAGATACGTTTTCAGCCGCTTCGCGATCTCAAGATTGATGTCCTTTTCAAGGCTCCCGTCCACACCCACTTTGCCGGGATCGTTGCCTCCGTGTCCGGCGTCGATCACCACCAGCGGCCGTTCGGAAGCCGCCGCCGTTTCCTCTGACAGCGTCTCCACGCTTCCGTATCGGACGGCCAGAAAAACCATGACGAGCAGGAAAAGCCCCATCGCCGATTCCGTCAGTCCCTTTTTCAACTGCCACACCTCGGACCGTGTTTGTAAAAATATATCCGCGGGCGGGCGTAAAAAGAACCCTGCCGCGGCGATCCGCCGCGGACAGGGTCCTGCAATACGGTTTTATCGATTTTATCCGGGCCTGTGCCGCCGCTTTTACTCCCAGCCGATCGCGTCCCACGCGGCCTCGTCCTCGAGCCCCATTTTCCAACAGGCCACACCGGCCAGATCATAGCTGCGGATCAGGTCCATCTTGAGCGCGAGCGAATTTTCGTCCTCCAGCCACAGATACTGCTTTCCGCCCTGGATGTCGCGCTCTCCGTAATACTGGCCGAGATCCTCGAGCCATGTGAGTTCGACGCTGTTGTCCGAGACCCACTTCTTGGCTTCCGCGATCCCGAGCGAAGACGATTTCAGGCTCCCGTCCTGTTCGGTCCAGAGCCTTGTGTAGAACGGCACGCCGTTGATCACCTTCTCCTTCGGCACGTCGGCGAGCGTCCGCTCGATCCCGCCGTCCACATACGGAAGGGAGGATACGGAACCGGCGTCTCCGCCGCTGTAATGCTCGTCATAACCCATGATGATCACATTGTCCGCGACGACCCCCTGCTCGGCGCGGTCATAAAAGTCGTTGTAGCCGGCCGGCACATAGTTGTCCACCGAGAGCACCAGCCCTCTCTCCCGGCAGGGGATCGAAAGCTCGCGCAAAAACTGGACGTAATGGACCCCGGCGGAAGGTTTCAGGCTCTCAAAATCCATGTTCAGGCCGTCGATCCCGTAAAGTTCCGCCTCGGCGATGAGGCCGTCGATCAGCCTGCGCCGCGTCGAGGTGGACGAAAGCAGCACCTCCGTCTGGACGTCGTCGCTGAAATTGTCCAGAAGCGCC
>CANQGL010000100.1 GCA_947623185.1 uncultured Lachnospiraceae bacterium | reverse complement strand
CTCAAGCTGGATATTCTGGGTCATGATGATCCCACCATGATCCGGATGCTGCAGGATTTGATCGGACTGGATCCGGTAAAGGACATCCCGCTGGATTCCAAAGAGGTCATGAGCCTGTTCCAGAACACCTCGGCTCTCGGGATCACGCCGGATGATATCGGCGGATGCAAACTGGGGGCGCTCGGCGTGCCGGAGTTCGGCACCGATTTCGCCATGCAGATGCTTTTGGACACCAAGCCGAAGTATTTCTCCGACCTGGTCCGCATCGCCGGGCTGGCGCACGGGACCGACGTGTGGCTGGGGAACGCCCAGACGCTGATCAAAGAGGGGACCGCGACGATCCAGACCGCGATCTGCACGCGCGACGATATCATGATCTATCTGATCCAGCAGGGCCTGGAGGAAGGGCTCGCGTTCACCATTATGGAATCGGTCCGCAAGGGAAAGGGACTGAAGCCGGAGTGGGAGACGGAGATGAAAAAGCACGGCGTCCCCGACTGGTACATCTGGTCCTGTAAGAAGATCAAGTACATGTTCCCCAAGGCGCACGCGGCGGCCTATGTGATGATGGCGTGGCGCATCGCCTACTGCAAGATCTTTTATCCGCTCGCCTATTACGCGTCGTTTTTCAGCATCCGTGCCAGCGCGTTCTCCTATGAGACGATGTGCATGGGCCGGGAGACGCTGGAGCGGCACCTGGCCGAGTACCGGAGACGCGCGGATTCGCCTGATAGGAACGAACAGCTCAGCAAGAAGGAGCAGGATTCGATGCGCGATATGCGCATCGTGCAGGAGATGTACGCGCGCGGATTCAGCTTTGTCCCGATGGACATCTACAAGGCCAAGGCGCGGCATTTCCAGATCGTCGGAGATAAGACGCTGATGCCGTCCATCAACAGCATCGACGGGCTCGGTGAGAAGGCGGCCGACTCGATCGAGGAAGCGGCCAAGATGGGTCCGTTCCTCTCCAGGGAGGACTTTACGAACCGCACCCGGGTCGGCAAGTCGCTCTGCGATCTGATGGTGGATCTGGGGATCCTGCGCGATCTGCCGGAGACCAACCAGCTCTCGATGTTCGACATGCTGGCGTAGCGGCCGGCGGGGGCGAAAGAAAACATTGCACTTTTTGCCTGCGGAAGATATAATAGAGGGATAGGACAGGGGGTAACCCGTTTCATGGCGAAAAAGAAAAAGAAAAATAAACCGATCAAATTCCGCCGTCCATGGAATCCCAACGTGGGCCTGATCGTTTTCGCGCTCATTTTCATCTATATGGCGTTCTATGTCTACACCTATATCAAGCGCGACAAGATCGAGTTTTACGAGGTGGTCGAGGGCAGCATCGTAAACGATACGCGCCATACCGGGATCATTTTCCGCACAGAGGAAACGAAATACACGGATACCGCCGGGAACATCAACTTTTACCTGCGGGAGGGCAAACGCGCCGCCGTGGGGACGCGGGTCTATTCGATCGACGAGACGGGGACGCTCTCGGATCTGATCGCGGAGCGGAGCGACAGTACGGCCGCTCTTTCGCCCGAGAACCTTTCGGAGCTGAAAAAGCAGCTCTCGTCGTTCAGCCAGACCTTTGACGACATGAACTTCCATGAAGTATACGATACCAAGAACGACCTCGATTCGCAGGTCCTCGAGTTCGTGAACGTGGACGCGCTGAAAAATCTCGACAGCGTGATCGAGGAGCTCGGCGGGAACTTCGAGCAGGTCCGCTCGGACGCCGCGGGGGTCGTCTCCTACGCGGTGGATTCGATGGAATCCATGCAGCCGGCCCAGGTGACGGCCGCATCCTTCGACCGGTCCGCCTATACCAGACAGAGTGTGCGTTCCGGCCAGCTCGTGGAGCGCGGCGCGCCGGCCTACAAGCTCATCACATCCGAGGACTGGTCGATCGTGTTCCCGCTCACCGAGGATGAGCAGACGCAGTACAACGGGCGCAGTTCGCTCCCGGTCCGCTTCGTCGGCCGCGACCTTCAGACTTCGGGCGCGTTCTCCATGCTTACCGGCGCAGACGGCATGATGTACGGAAAACTCGATTTCAGCAAATATCTGGAGCAGTTCGTCTCCGACCGGTTCGTCGACTTCGAGATCGTGACGGAGGAGGTCCGCGGACTCAAGATCCCGCGCAGCGCCGTCACCGACGAGACGTTTTACCTGGTCCCGCGCGATTATCTGGTCACGACCGCGGCGGGCAGCCCGCGCGGTTTCTATAAAGAAACGTATTCGGAGAGCGGCACCAGCGTGGTGCTCGTGCCCTGCGACATCTACAATTCCGACGAGGAGTATTACTACATCTCGATGGGCGATGCGAACGGACTGGTCGCGGGCGATTATATCGTGAAGGAAAACTCGCAGGACCGCTACCAGATCGGCGCCTCGGCCTCGGTGCAGGGCGTGTACAACATCAACCGGGGCTACACCGCTTTCCGCAAGATCGAGATCCTTACGTCAAACGACGAGTATTATACCGTAAAGATCGGTTCGGACTACGGACTTTCCGTCTACGACCATATCGTTCTGGACGCGAAAGCCGTCACCGGAAACGGAATGGTGATCTATCAGTAAAGGAGACGACAGTATGATAACGGAAAATTTGACCGAAGTCAGGAGCCGGATCGCGGCGGCCTGTGTGCGCGCGGGAAGAAAACCGGAGGATGTGAGGCTGATCGCCGTCAGCAAGACCAAACCGGTCTCCATGCTCATGGAGGCGTACGAAGACGGCGCGCGCGATTTCGGCGAGAACAAGGTGCAGGAGATCCTTGAAAAACGCCCGCAGATGCCGGAGGATACGCGCTTTCACATGATCGGCCATCTCCAGACCAACAAGGTCGGCCAGGTCATCGACAAGACAGTGATGATCCACTCGGTGGACACCGTCCATCTGGCGGAACGGATCGAGAAGGAAGCTGCAAAACGTGATCTTGTGGCGGACGTTCTTCTTGAAGTGAACGTCGCGCGGGAGGAGAGCAAGTTCGGGTTCGATCCCGATGAGGTCGAGGCCGCGCTCGAAACGATCGGTAAGTTTTCGCACATTCGTGTAAAAGGACTGATGACGATCGCGCCGTTTGTCGAAAACGCAGAAGAAAATCGAAAATTTTTTAAAAAATTATTTCAATTATATGTTGACATCAAAAGTAAAAACATTGATAATGGAACTATGAGTGAGCTTTCCATGGGCATGACCGGCGACTACGAGGTCGCCATCGAGGAGGGCGCCACTATGATTAGAGTCGGGACCGGTATTTTCGGGTCCAGACAGAACGGAGTGGAACGAGTATGAGCATCTTTAGCAAACTGATGGATTCCATGCGTCTGAACGACGATGAGGATGACGATTACTTCCTTGACGACGATTACGAAGAGGAAGAGGAGAAACCGGCCAGAAAGGGACTGTTCCGCAAACAGGCCGCTGACGATTATGAGGACGAGCCCGAAGAGGACCAGCCGAAACCGCGCTTTATCCCGCGTCCGGCCTCCTCGAACAACAAGGTCGTTTCCATGCGCCGGGGCATGGAGGTCTCGCTCGTAAAGCCGACTTCCATGGAGGATGCGAAGGAGATCTGCGATTATCTTCTCGCCGGCAAGGCCGTCGTCCTGAATATGGAGGGCATCCATACGGAGACCGCCCAGCGGATCATCGACTTTACCTCCGGATCCACCTATTCCATGAACGGGAACCTGCAGAAGATCTCCAATTACATATTTATCGCTACGCCGCAGTCCGTGGAGCTGTCCGGCGATTTCCAGGATCTGCTCTCGGGCGGGGATCTCGACATCTCCGGTCTGAGCATCCATCTGTGACGGATGCCTGCGGATAAGGACGAGAAGCTTCTGTGCCGCAGGTTTAAGGAGCTGGCTGCGCTCTGTTACGAGCGCGATATCCCGGTGAACACGGATTTCCTGAGCCTTAGCGAGCAGACGGTTTTTCAATCGATTTGTGGCACATTGCCGCCGGTGAGGTATAAACTGACTGGCGGCTTTTTGGCGTCGGAACGGAAGCTGGTCCAATTCCTTCCGTCCTATATGGAAGAGACGGACGATCCGCCGTTCGACTGCCTTAGGATCGGACCGTCCAGCCCGAAGTTTGCCGAGGAGCTCACGCACAGGGACTATCTGGGGGCGATCATGAGCCTCGGGATCGAGCGGTCGGTGATGGGCGATCTGACCTTGAAGGACGGAGCGGCCTATGTCTTTGTGCTAAAGAAGATGAGCCGCTATCTGACGGAGAATCTGGCGCAGGTGCGCCATACGCCGGTCTCCGTCTCAATTATCGAAAGCGCGGAGGATGTGGCGGAGCCGGACTGCGAACCGATCCGCGGATCCGTGAGCTCGATGCGCCTCGACGCCGTGACGGCGCTTGCCGCGCGGCTTTCGCGGACAAAGGCGTGCGAGCTGATCGCCGCCGAGAAAGTGCTCGTAAACGGCAGGCCGGAGCTTTCGGTCTCGCGTATCCTGAAGGAGGGCGAGATCCTTACCGTGCGCGGCGCCGGGAAGTTTCGGATCGGGGAGAGCGGCGGACAGACCAAAAAAGGCCGCACGACGGTCACGGTCTACCGCTACAAATAGCGGGCGCTTTGACAATACGCAGATATGAATTTATCGCTGTCTGGAGGAAACAGGATGCAATATGAAAAGAACAGCCGTCTGACGGTAAAACGCGACGGCAAGGCGATCTACGATATCGTTCTGGCGGATTCGTTCGCCGGACTTCCGAAGGAGCTTGAGACGTTAAATCCCGCGGGGCGCAAAGCCTGCGTGGTGACGGACTCGAACGTGGCGGCTCTGTATCTTTGCGAAGTGACGGATAAGCTTTCCGGCTGCTTCCGCATCGTAACTTCCTATGTGTTTCCGGCCGGTGAGGAGAACAAGAACCTCGATACCGTGCGCGGCGTCTATGAACATCTGATCGTAAACCGCTTTGACCGGAAGGACCTTCTGATCGCGCTCGGCGGCGGAGTGGTGGGCGATCTCTGCGGTTTTGCGGCCGCGACGTATCTGCGCGGCGTGGACTTTATCCAGATCCCGACGACGCTGCTCTCGCAGGTGGATTCGGGGATCGGCGGAAAGACCGGCGTGGATTTCGACGCGTACAAAAATATGGTCGGTGCGTTCCATATGCCGAAACTTGTCTACACGAACCTCGCCGTCTTAAAAACGCTCTCCGAGGAGCAGTTCTCGGCCGGCATGGGCGAGGTCATCAAGCACGGGCTGATCCGGGACAGGGATTATTACGACTGGCTGACCGAAAACAGGGATGCGGTACGCGCGCGCGATCTCGACGCACTGCACCTTGCGGTGCAGGAGAGCGACCGGATCAAGCGCGAGGTGGTGGAGATCGATCCCACGGAGCAGAACGAGCGCGCGACCCTCAATTTCGGACACACGCTCGGACACGCGATCGAGAAACTGAAGAATTTCTCTCTGCTGCACGGTCATTGCGTGGCGCTCGGGGCTCTGGCGGCGCTAAAGATCTGCGAGGCCCGCGGGCTTGTCACAAAAAAGGACGTGACGGACTGCGAGGCGGCTTTCGCCTCCTACGGGATCCCGACGCGGGTATCCGGGATCTCCGCGGATGAAGTCATCCGGGCGACGAAGAATGACAAAAAGATGGAGGCGGGCGTGATCCGGTTTATCCTGCTGGATCCGGTGGGACACGCTTACATCGACCGCACCGTGAGCGAAGAGGAGATGCGCCGGGCGCTCGCATATATTACGGTACCGGAACAGTGATCTTAAGGTCCGGCGAAAAACAGATGGGAGATTTTGACATCATGTTCAAACGATACGGAATTTTTGCGGTCCTTTCGGCGCTCGCGATCGCGCTCGACCAGTGGACGAAAGCGCTCGCTTACAATATCCTGCGCGTAAACGGTCCGGTCGTGCTGATCGACGGGGTCTTTGAACTGCTGTATTCGGAAAACCGGGGAGCGGCGTTCGGGATCCTGCAGGGCCGTCAGACGTTCTTTTTCCTGGTGGCTTTCGCGGTGGTGGCGGTCGTGCTCCTGTTTCTGGCGAAGCTCCCGGCCGAAAAGCGGTACCTGCCGCTTTTTGTCTGCATGGTGCTTCTGGCTTCGGGGGCGGTCGGGAACCTGATCGACCGCGTATCGCGCGGCTTCGTCGTCGACTTTTTCTATTTCAGCCTGATCGATTTTCCAATCTTCAACGTGGCCGACTGCTATGTCGTGACGGCCGCGGGCCTTCTGATCCTGCTCACGGGATTCGTTTACCGGGAGGATGAGCTTTCGTTCCTGAAAAAGAAGGAGAGAGACGAGTGAAGGAAGAGTTTTTTGTGACGGAAGAGCTGGCGGGCGACCGCATCGACCGGCTCCTGGCCGAGCAGTATGAGGCGCTTTCGCGCTCGTTCCTTCAAAAGCTGTTTAAGACGGGACTGGTTTCCGTAAACGGGCGCGCCATCAAGGCGAGCTATAAGGCGTCGCCCGGGGATCTTGTGGAATTTACGGTACCGGAGGCGGAGACGCCCGAGATCGTGCCGGAGGACATCCCGCTCGACATCCTCTATGAGGACCACGACGTGATCCTGGTAAACAAGCCGAAAGGCATGGTGGTCCATCCCGCCGCCGGGCATTATTCCGGAACGCTCGTAAACGCGTTAATGTATCACTGTAAGGACGATCTTTCCGGCATCAACGGCGTGATGCGGCCCGGGATCGTGCACCGGATCGATATGGACACGACCGGCGTCATCATTGCCTGCAAGAACGACCTGGCGCACGCCTCGATCGCGGAGCAGCTTAAGGAGCACACGATCACGCGGCGCTATGAGGCGATCGTCTGCGGCGTCCTGAAAGCGGACGAAGGGACCGTCGACGCGCCGATCATGCGCAGCCCGAAGGACCGGAAGAAGATGTGCGTCGCCGTGCGGGGAGACGGTAAGAGAGCGGTGACTCATTACCGCGTGCTCGGACGGTTCCGGGACTATACGCATATCGAATGCCGTCTGGAGACCGGGCGCACCCATCAGATCCGCGTCCATATGGCGCATATCGGACACCCTCTTCTGGGGGACGCCGTCTACGGACCGGCAAAGTGCCCGTTCCGGCTGCAGGGACAGACGCTCCACGCGGGCGTGCTGGGCTTTGTGCACCCGCGCACCGGCAAATACATGGAATTTACGGCTCCGAGGCCGCAGTACTTTGAGGATCTTTTGAAGACGCTGCGGTGATGTTTGCGGAGGGGGAAAACGTATATATGGCAATGCTCCCGGATAGGGGAGACACAAAATACGGATGATATGGCGCAGTCTGTCGGCTGCGCCAAAATTATTACAGTTTTATAGGGCTGATACCTTGCAATTTTCCGAAAAAATGATATAATACAAATATAAAGACTTGCAATTAATCGGAAAGGAGCGGTGGGCTATGAGTGACAACCTTATTATTACGATCGGGCGTGAATGCGGAAGCGGCGGCCGCCACATCGGCCAGAAACTTGCGGAGGGCCTCGGCGTCAAATGCTACGATAAAGAACTTCTCAATCTGGCTGCCAAAAAGAGCGGACTCTGCCGCGAGCTGTTCGAGACCCACGACGAGAGACCTACGAGCAGTTTCCTGTATTCGCTCGTAATGGATACTTACTCTCTCGGCTATACGAATTCAGCTTATATGGATATGCCGATCAACCATAAGATCTTCCTGGCGCAGTTCGACGCGATCAAGCAGCTCGCAACGGAAGAGTCGTGCGTCATCATCGGACGCTGCGCCGACTACGCGCTCGCCGATTTTCCGAATGTGGTGTCGGTGTTCATCACCGCCGACGAAGCGGATAAGATCAAAACCCTGATGGAGCGCCATGACATCAGCGAATCGGAAGCGAAGGATGTTATGATCAAGACCGACAAGCGCCGTGCGAGCTATTACAACTATTATTCCAGCAAGCGCTGGGGCGACTCGCGCAGCTACGACCTCTGCATCAACAGCAGCAAGGTCGGCATGGACGGCGCGATCCGCATCATCAAGGACTTCGCGGAATCAAAGGTCGCGTATAAAAAGAAATAACGTTATCACGGGAGACAAAATGATCCCTCCGGCCGCTTAAACGACGGCTGGAGGGATTTTTTCATCCGGGTAAGTATTCGGTATATTCGTGAGCGCCCATTCGCTGTCCGGGCCTTTGTCCGTTTACTCGACCGTGACCGATTTTGCCAGATTGCGCGGCTTGTCGACGTCGAGGCCCTTCTGGACCGACGCATAGTAGGCGATCAGCTGCAGGATCACGGCGATCGGGAAGACCGTAAAGACGTCGTCCGAGCTCGGGATGCGGATGATCACGTCGGCCAGGCTCGCGTCGATCTCGGTGTCCTCGGTTATCAGCAGGATCACATAGGCGCCGCGCGCCTTGACCTCGCGGATGTTGGAGACCGTCTTCGTCAGGATGTGTTTCTGGGTCGCAATCG
>CANQGL010000099.1 GCA_947623185.1 uncultured Lachnospiraceae bacterium | reverse complement strand
GTCGACCAGCTTTGCCGGATCGAACGCCTGCGTGCGGATCCCGTCGCCGTCCTCGACGAAGACGCGGTTACGGCTGTTTTCGCTGCGCCCCATGATGAAATACGCAGCAACGGCCTTCTTTCCGTCCTTCGATTTTCCGATCACGATGCCGCGGCCGGGATAAGAATTGTTTTTCAGTTCATTCGCGAGTGATAGTCTGTTCATTCGGTCATTCTCCTTTGTGTGTGTCAGACAAACAGCGAGTTGGCGGCACGGCGGGCGTACCCCTCCTCGAGCTCATGCTGATGGTACAGATAACCGGCGTCTTCATAGTATTTCGCCTGTTTCGGACATTTCTTGATGCACGCGCCGCATTTGATGCAGATCCCGGTATATTCGCGGACGTTCTCGCGGTCGATGGAACCCATCGGGCAGACGTCGGCGCAGATCCCGCAGTTATCGCAGTTGTCGTTCGTGAGCGGGCGGACCTTCAGGATGTTGATCGGCGTTCCCTTGCGGTCCCTCGGCTGATAATACCCGCGGTAGGGCTTCGGCGTCCCCTCCACTTCGATCGGAACCGGGATCGCGCCTTCCGAAAGGGTCTCGATCTTTTCCGCGGCCTTTTTCGCGAATCCGCGCGCCTCCTTCATATCCGCCTCGTCCGGGCGTCCGGCCGCCAACACGCGCGAGAAGGAATGTTCGCCGACAAACGCGGCTCCCGCCACCGTGTGGAAACCCGTATCCTCCAGAATGTCGCGCAGTTCGATCAGCGCGTCGTCAAAATTGCGGTTCCCGAACAGCACGACCGGGATCGCAAGCGCCCCATTCCCCCGGATCGTCGCCAGATACTTTAAAAGCACGTTCGGCACGCGCCCCGCGTAGACCGGCGTCCCAAAGACGACCAAATCGTCCGCCTCCGCCGTAAAGCCGCTCTCCCGCATTTTGGGAAGCGTGAAATCATAGTCCGCGCGCTCCGCGCCCCAAAGGCCCGCGATCTCATCCGCGATCGCGTTTACGATCCGTTTCGTGGTATCCGTTCCGCTGAACCAGACAGCCCATACGCGTTTTTTTCTCATTGCAGTACCCCTTCCGATATGTATTTTTTTCTTCCCTGGTTCAAGCATACCATATTTTTCCGCCAAAAGAAACCTGCAAATTATTTTTCGGCGTTTTTGAAGATTTTTGCATTTTGTACTTGCAAATTTCGGCGCTATCTGCTAGAATGTTCATGTTATGGATTTCAATGAAGGATAATACGGCTGCGATCTGGAATCCAAAGATGTGGTTAAGGAGGTGCAAGTATGGCAAAGTGCGCTATTTGTGAGAAAGCCGCTCACTTCGGAAACGGAGTAAGCCACTCCCATAGAAGATCCAACAAGATCTGGAAAGCGAACGTCAAATCCGTAAAGGTCAAGGTAAACGGCGGAGCCCGTAAGATGTATGTATGTACTTCCTGCCTGCGGTCCGGACTTGTAGAAAGAGCGTAAAAAGGAGCATCTTTTATCGAAAAGATAAGAGATGCTTTTTTTACGCCCTATTTGCAGCAGAACAGATTATAACCCGCGATCAGAAGCACGATCGCGACCAGAACGAGCGGGAATGATTTCGGCAGGATCAGCACCCACGTCATGCCGGTGCCGACGCTGAACAGTATAAGGCCGCACAGTCGTTTCACATCAGGTCCTCTCCTTCGTGAAGATCCCTCTGCTACATCCTATGCGGCCGTTCTGATTCCATGATTTATTTCGCGGTCATCCGTTACTCGATGACCGTCTCTTCCTCAAGCGTCTCCGCCATCTCCTCGGCCTTTGCGACCGCGGCCGGGGATACGTCGTTTCCGCCCACGAAACGGTTCACGAGATCCGGCACCATGTCGAGGACCTTCGTCACCGCATCCTGACGTTTGATGTTGATCAGCTTCGTCATCCCGTTCTGCACGATCAGGATCGCGCTGGGGCTCATCTTCGCGCCCATGCCGCCACCGGATCCGTTCTTTGCGGAATTTCCCGAGGAACCGGCGCCGAGACCGCAGGAAACGTCGACAAGCGGGATAATGACCGCGTCGTCGATGCGGATCGGTTCTCCGACCACCGTCTTTGTCGTGATGAAATTGTCCATCCCTTTAAACAGCGCTTCTACCGTCGATGGGAACTGATTCTCTGCCATACCGCATTCCTCCTTCTATTTTCTCCACTCCCGCAGGAGCTTTCTGAAATTCCTGTTTAAAAATACCCTCACAGCGATCCAGAGCAGCGTCGCCGCCCGGATACGCCCTCTGATATGGATCTCTCCGTCGAGCGCCGTCCCGTCAAATACCGGATCGAGCGCGAGGCTCTTTCCGTAGATCGAATAGAACGGGCTGACCGCCGCCAGGACCTGTCCGGTACGGTACGGATCGTCAAATCCAAACCGGACGTTTCCGGATACCTTGCGGGGCAGGATGTGGCGGAACAGTTTCTTTGTCTGCCTCCATAAAAGGGCGATCGTCTTCTGATTTTCCGTATCCTCAAAGAAATCGCGGATCTTTTCGTAAAGTTCCTGACCCTTTTTCAGTTTACCACAGATCTCTCGGATTTTACAGCCGATTTTTTGAAAAACATCCTGAATCCGCGTAACGGCCCCTTTGCGGCCGCTCTCCGGCGCGGGTCTCTTCTTCTTTTTGGCTTTTTTCTCCGGCTCCGGCTTTTCTTTCGGAACGGGCGGTCCCTCCGAAACCGGTCCCTCATCCGGCGCGGCTTCCGGTCCCGCCGCAGGCTCGACAATTTCCATCGTCGGCTTCTCTTCCGCCACAGGCGGCTTTTCCGGCACGGTTTCCGGCTCCGCCGCAGGCCCGACAATTTCCGCCGCCGGTTTCTCCTCCGGCACAGTCAGCTTTTCCGGAACCGGCCCGCCGGTCTCCGCATTCTCCACGCTACCGACGAATCCGGCCTCCGGTTCCCCGGCGCTTTCAGCTTCCTCTAAGATCCCGTCGAGATCGTCCCCGGTCTCTTCCGCATCATTGCCGCCGAAGATCGTATCCTCAAACAGCGTGAAGAACAGGATCCGCGCCCGCACGGTAAGCCCGTCCTCCCCGTACACGGCGCGAAGCGTCGCCAGATGCAGGAGCCACGAGACCAGTGCGTCTCCGGAACCGTATCCCTTCCGGTCCTTGTCGCCGTTTCCGTCTAATCTATAACGCACCGGCACGAACAGGATGAGAAGGGCTATGACAAGGATCAGCCCCAGGACCGCAAGCAGGACGATCCCCAATATTTTCAGGATCAGCAACAGGACATGGAGCATTCCTTCACTCCTCCAAAAACGACTTAAGATCAAAGCTCCCGGTCTTCTCGTACACCTCGTTCACGATATGTCCGGCAAGCACCGCGGCGTCCGCGTAATCGGCCGCCACGCCGACGATCAGGCAGTCCTTCTGCCGGTAGTACTCCTGCGAGAACGAAACGGCGGGGATCAGATCGAGCAGATCCGTACCGTTCGACGCCGGAGTCAGGACATAGTATCCGAACCGTTTCCCCTCCCGCACCGCGGCGAGAACGGCGGACTGTTTTTTCTTCGCTTTTTCACCGACATACAGCTTTCTGTACCAACGCATCCGACACCGCCTGTTATCATGATCCGCCCGCCGCGGTCCGTCATGTCCGCGGTCCGGCGGGTAATTTCCGGTTTACTTGAACTGCTTTAAGATCTGCCGCCTCAAAAGGTCCAGCGCCGAGACCGCCGACTGTTCGCGGTTCTCGGCTCTCGTTCCGTGGAACTCATGGCGTTCCACGACCGTCTCTCCCCGGACCGAACATCCAATGTAGACCAGACCCACGGGTTTTTCTTCGGTCCCGCCATCCGGGCCCGCGATCCCGGTCACGGAAACGCACGCGTCCGCCTCCGCGGCCTTCGCGCCGCCCTCGGCCATCTCCCGCGCGGTCTCTTCGCTCACCGCGCCGTATTTTTTGAGCGTGGACTTTGAGACGCCCAGAAGCTTCCGTTTGGCTTTATTGGAATAGGTGATGTAGCCCTCGTTAAAGACCTCGGACGCGCCGGGGACATTTACCAGTTTCGCCGCCGTCATGCCGCCGGTGCAGGACTCCGCCGTCGTCACCGTCAGTTCGTATTTTACGAGCAGGCGCACGACCGCCTCCTCCATCGTCTCGTTCTCGCGCGTCGAATAATACCAGTCGCCGAGCGCGTTCTTTACCTCTCTGCCGACCGGCTTTAGGACCGTGCGCGCGCGTTCCTCATCGTCCTCTTTGGTCTCCGCAAAGACCTGGATCTCCTTCCCGCGCCGCCTCGTATATACGACGGCCGCGCCGCCCTGCTTCAGGATCTCGCGCAGACGCTCCCTCACGTCAAGTTCGCTCCTGCCGTAGACCTTGTACATTTTGGCATAGCCGTTTTCCGTTTTCATCATTGCAGATCAACTCCTCTCGATCCCCGGTCCGGGCGCGGTCAGAACCCGCCCTCGCTGAGGATGCTGACGTTCTTTGCGATGTAATCGACCAGCGAGATCACCGTCAGCGCCAGCGCGATCCACGTCGTTATGACGGCCGCGGGCGCAAGCGCCTTGATGTTTAGGATCAGCAGGATGACCGCGATCATCTGGAAGGTGGTCTTGAACTTCCCCCAGTAGCTGGCCGCGATCACAACGCCGCGGTCCGCGGCGACCAGCCGGAAACCGCTGATGATAAATTCGCGGCTGATGATGATGATGACCATCCACGCCGGGAGCTGTCCGAGCTCGATCAGGCAGATCAGCGCAGAACAAACCAGGAGCTTGTCGGCCAGCGGATCCATGAATTTCCCGAAATTCGTCACCAGATTGTATTTTCTGGCGATCTTTCCGTCCAGCAGATCGGTCAGGCTGGCGACGATGAACAGCGCCGCCGCGATGTAGCGGTACGTCTGGTTCTGCCCGCCCTCAAACAGCAGGGCAATGACAAAGAACGGGATCATGATCACGCGAAGAACAGTCAGTTTATTCGGTAAATTCATCTTCTACCTCCCCGATCAGATCGTATTCCAGCGCCCCCGTGACGCGCACGCGCACAAAATCGCCCGACATCAGCGGGAGCTCCGTGTTCACAAAAATGAGGCCGTCCACGTTCGGACTGTCCATGTAGGTGCGCCCCACATAAGCGTTCTCGTCGGCCACCTTGCCCTCGATCATCACTTCCAGGACGCGGCCGCACATTTCCTCGGATTTCTCAAACGCGATCTCCTGCTGCAGCTCCATGATCTCCGCGCGCCGCTCCTCCTTGAGCTCATCCGGGACCTGATCCTCGAACGTGCTTGCCGGAGTGTCCTCCTCCGGCGAGTAGGCGAATACGCCCAGCCGCTCGAACCGGATCTCCCTGACGAACCGCAAAAGCGTCTCGTGGTCCTCCTGCGTCTCTCCCGGGAATCCCGAGATGAAGGTCGTGCGCAGGACGATGTCCGGGATCTCGCGCCGCAGCTTTTCGATCAGACCGCGGATCTCCGCGTTGGACGTCCGCCGTCCCATGCGCTTTAGGATCGCATCGCTCGCGTGCTGGATCGGGATGTCGAGAT
Organism: uncultured Lachnospiraceae bacterium; assembly: GCA_947623185.1. GTDB lineage: Bacteria > Bacillota > Clostridia > Lachnospirales > Lachnospiraceae > CANQGL01. The sequence goes on along the minus strand of CANQGL010000099.1, from coordinate 2,971 downwards.
AATGGCAGACCTTTTCCTCCGTCCGGATCGTCTCGATCAGCTCGTCCGTGATCTCCTCCGGATAGCAGTACTGAAGGCGGATCCACTCGATGCCGGAGATCTCCGCCAGCCGGTGTAAAAGCTCGGGCAGCGCCTTCTTCCCGTACAGGTCCCGCCCGTAGAGCGTCGTCTCCTGCGCGACCAGGATCAGTTCCTTAACGCCCTTTTCGGCCAGCTCCCGCGCCTCGCGCAAAAGCTGTTCCATCGGCACGCTGCGGTACTTCCCGCGCAGGTACGGGATAATGCAGTAGGTGCAGCGCTTGTCGCACCCCTCGGCGATCTTAAGGAACGCATAATGGCCGCCCGTCGTCACCAGCCGTTCGGTCCGCGCGCTCACCGGCGTGTCGATGTCCGCAAACTCCGCCGTCGTGTGTCCGGCCAGCGCCTCCTTCACCGCCTCCGCGATCCGCTCGTACGAGGCCGTTCCCAGGACCGCGTCCACTTCCGGGATCTCCTTTCGGATCTCGTCCTGATACCGCTGGGCGAGACAGCCCGTGACGATCAGCGCCTTTAAGCGGCTGTCCGCCGCCTTTTTGAGTTCCGCCATCTCAAGGATCGTATTGATGCTCTCCTCCTTGGCGTCCAGGATAAAGCAGCAGGTGTTGATCACGATCACATCCGCCTGCGTCTCGTCGTCGACGAACGAATATCCCTCTCCGCCCAGAAGGCCCAGCATCTTCTCCGTGTCCACGAGGTTTTTGTCGCAGCCCAGAGAAATGAAAAGCAGATTCATCCTATCTTCCTTTCCGCGCGAAAAAGAGAGGAGACGTTCCTCCCCTCTTTCTTACTCCTGATCCGCGTCCTCGATCGTTCCGGTCTCGGTCCCGATGTCGGCGGCGTCCGCCGCGTTCTCCTCGTCGGCAACGATCTTTACTTTCTTCTCATAGAGCTCCTGGATCGCCGTCGAGAGCGCCTTCTTTCCGGCGGCCCCCGGCACCATCGGCTCGTCGCCGGCAATGATCTCGCGGGCTCTCTTCGCCGCCGCGATCACGATGGAATAGCGGCTCTGCACCACAGGGGCCTCGCCCGGCTCGACCTCGCTGTTTACCGCCTCGATCAAATCAGAATAAGATGGATGCAACATATCAAAAACTCCTTTCAGTCCTTATTGCTCAGTCATTTCTTTCAGTTCTTTTTTCATGCGCGCGATCAGCTCGCCGTTTACGGCGGTCTTCTCATGCTGCGCGCAGATGATCCCGTGGAGGCGCTCCACGCACTCGTCCACGGTGTCGTTGACGACGATGTAATCGTAAAGCTCCATGCCGTCGGACTCCTCATACGCCCGTTTCAGCCGCTTCTCGATCACCTCGGGCGTCTCGGTCCCGCGCCCCAAAAGCCGCCTTTTTAATTCCTCTATCGTAGGCGGCACGACAAAGATCAGCACCGCCTCCGGAAATTTCTTCCGGATATTCAGCGCGCCCTGGATCTCGATCTCCAGGATCACGTCGCGTCCCTCCGCCATTTGGGACTCCACATAGGCCCTCGGCGTCCCGTAATAGTGGTTTACATAACGCGTATACTCGATCAGGGCGTCGGAGGCGATCATCCGTTCAAATTCCGCCTCGCTCACGAAAAAGTATTCGCGCCCGTGTTCCTCGCCCGGTCTCGGATCCCGCGTGGTAGCCGATATCGAAAGCGAATAATTGTCGTATTTCTCCATGAGCGCCTTCATGACGGTCCCCTTGCCCGCGCCGGAGAAACCGGAAACTACGGCCAGAACTCCCTGTTTTGCCATTCTCTCACCCCGGTCATTCAATGTTCTGGATCTGTTCGCGGATCTTCTCGACCTCGGTCTTTAAGATGATCGCCTGATCGGTGATCGCGAGGTCGTTCGATTTGGAAAGGATCGTGTTCGACTCACGGTTCATTTCCTGCGCGATAAAATCGAGCTTCCGCCCGACGCTCCCGCCGGCCGTAAGTTCTTTCTTCATGCCCATGATGTGGCTCTTTAAGCGCACCGTCTCCTCATCCACGCAGATCTTGTCCGCGAAGACCGTGACCTCGGTCAGGATCCGCGACTCGTCGATCGCCGTGTTCTGCAGGAGCTCTTTCACCTTGTCGTAAAGTTTCTGGCGGTACTCGGCGATCACCGCCGGAGAGCGCTCCTCGATGAACGCGACCAGCCCGAGCATGTTGTCGAGCTTTCCGATGATATCGTTCTTCAGGTTCTCGCCCTCGCGCGTCCGCGTCTCCACAAAGCCCTCGGCCGCCTTTTCGACCGCGCTCTTAAGGAGCTCCCACATGTGCTCCTCGTCGTCGGGGGCCTGCTCCATCGTGAACACCTCGGGGAAGCGGGCCAGCCGCGAAGCCGTCATGTCGTTTTCGATCCCGAACTGCTCTTCCATCTGCTTCGCGTAGTCCATGTACTCCGCAGCCAGCGAGCGGTTGTACTTTAAGCAGACGCGTTCCTCGGTATAGTCTTCGTAGGTGATATAGACGTCGACCTTACCCCTCTGGATATAGTCCTTTAAGAGGGCGCGTATCGCCGCCTCAAAATAATTGAATTTCTTCGGCATCTTGATCCCAAGATCCAGGTACCGGTGGTTGACTGCCTTGATCTCGACCGAGATCTTGCATTCGTCCGTCACGATCTCGGAACGGCCGAAACCGGTCATGCTTTTGATCATATCCGACGATCCTCTCTTTCCCCGGCGCTCCGCAAAAAACTGCGCGCGCCGGAACCGGCGTACAGCCAAACGGGCATACGCACGGATGTTAAAACAATTATACGCGAAATGGAAAATCAAGTCAAGAGCGGCCGCGGCTCTTTTTGCGCGGGGCGGGCTCTTTTTGGAGCAGACGTGAAAATGCGCCGGGTGTCGGTCCCGGCGCATTTCACAAAGAGGTTTTCATACGATATGTTAAGTCAGGGTACGCATAAGTTTACGGGCCTCTCTCCTGAGTTCCGAAGTTTAATATAGACTAAATCACC
>CANQGL010000098.1 GCA_947623185.1 uncultured Lachnospiraceae bacterium | reverse complement strand
AAAACGTAGAGGGAGTCGAGACTTTCATTACTATTTGTGCCGCCAACTGAAAGGCGGCGGAATGGAGATTAAAATGAGCGATTCTTTGTTTCAGGTCCGGTCTGCGGACGATGTGATCAGGCTCGTGGAGGACATGGGCTTTCTTCCGTTTTTTGCAAATCACATTCCCGGCTTCTCCGTTGAGGAATGCTGTCCGAGAGAGCTGTGGTTTTCTGACGAGGCAGACGGCCCGTGGGAATGGAAGGGACCCGTTGCCAGAAGCGGGCGGTGTATCTACGGCAAGTTTTTTGGGAATAAGGCGGGCTTTATCAGTAGAGAGTGGTTTCCGGATTTTGCGAACTACAGGAGGGACGGATACGATTTTGACGCCCGATATGACGACGGTCTTGCCTCCCGCAAAGATAAAATCGTCTTTGAAACGGTTTCAGAACATGGTTCTCTGTTATCGAAGGAGCTGAAGGACATCTGCAATTATCGCAAGGGCGGGAACAAGGGCTTTGATACGGTCATCACCCGGCTGCAAATGCAGACCTATGTCTGCATCGCCGATTTTGTCTACATGAAAGACAAATTCGGTCAGACCTACGGATGGGGCGTGGCGAAATATTCCACGCCGGAAACACTGTTCGGATACGAATATGCGACGAGTGCATATCGAAGGGAACCGGGTGAATCGAAGGAGAAGATCATCGCGCATTTGAATCAGGCGCTGCCGGATGCAGGAAAGGAGCAGATCCTGAAACTGATCAAGTGAGGAGGCGCTTTCGCCCGACGGAGGCATTTTCGCCCGGCGGAGCCATTTCCTCCCGGCGGAGCCATTCTCGCCCGGCGGAGGCGCTTTCGCCCTGCGGAGCCGTGAAAGAAATTCGTAAGAAAATTTAAGCAAATAAGCATTTTATTACCCTTAAATACAGTTTATAATGAAAATCGGAATATGATGGCCGAACAATACCGCCGTGCGGCGGAAGCGGAGGAAGAACGTGGGAGAGCAGGCGGCGGACAGGGAGCCGGTAGCGGACAAAGAAACGGCAGCGGAAAAAGAACAGGCAGCGGATCAGGAGTCGGTGGCAGGTAAAGAGCAGACGACGGATAAAGAGCAGACGGCGCGCAAAGTGCCGGTGATCCGGGTAAAGGACCTGTATAAGGTCTACCGTATGGGCGACGAGCGCGTCTACGCGTTAAACGGGGTGGATTTTGAGATTTTCCGCGGCGAGTTCTGTGCCATCACGGGGCCGTCCGGTTCCGGCAAATCGACGCTCCTTAACATGCTTGCCGGGCTGGAGCCGCCGAGCAAGGGCGAGATCGTGATCGCCGGAAAGCACATCGAAAAGCTGAATGAGAAACAGCTTGTGAGTTTCAGGCGCGAGCGGGTCGGCTTTATCTTTCAGTCCTACAATCTGATCGCGACGATGAACGCGCTGGAGAATGTGGCGCTGCCGCTATCGTTCCGTGGGATGGGACGTTCCGAGCGCATCCGCAGGGCGAAGCATTTTTTAAAGCTGGTGGGTCTGGAGCGGTTCATGAAGCACATGCCGTCGCAGATGTCCGGCGGACAACAGCAGCGTGTCGGCATCGCCCGGGCGCTGGCGGTGGACCCGCAGATCATATTCGCGGATGAGCCGACCGGGAATCTGGACTCCAAAACGACACTGGAAGTATTGAAACTGATGAGACAGATCGTCCGCAAACAGGGTCAGACGCTCGTGATGGTAACGCACGACAACAATCTGGCTTCCTACGCGGACCGCATCTTTAAGATCATAGACGGGAAGATTGTAAGTATCGAGGAAGGAAAACGGGATGATGAGGAGATTTAAAACAGTCATTTTAATACTGCTTACGGTCATGCTGGCGTGCAGCAGTGTGGGGACCGCGTGGGCGGATGAGGATGAGCCTCCGAAGGTTTATGAAAAAGACGACGGCAGAAATGAACTGCGCCTCATTATTGGAAAGACACCGTCCCTCACGATCGGGAAAAGCGGAACATTATCTGTTACGATCGAGAATATCAAAGCCGAAAGCAGTGAAAATAAAGATGACTGGAGCGAGGTAAAAGCGTGGATCGCAGGTGAAAGTGAATTTCACGAATATTATGATTCGTTGAGAAATTATAACATATCTGAAGACGATGACGAGAATCTCGGCTCCGAGATCGTCCGCTCCGTTATACCGATTTATCCGTTTGAGACGACGGAGAATCTGAATAAAATAAAAGATGTCGGTCGAATCAACGACGGCGACAAAAAGACGGTGAACTTCTCGGTCAGTATGAGAAAAGACCTTGAGGAAGCATATTATCCGGTTGAAATTTGCATCGCTACGAGCGAATACAATTACTATACCATGACCGTCATCATCTGGGCGCAGGAGAAGACGTCCTCCTCGTCCAGCGAGACGAACGAGGCTGACACAGAACCGGTCGCCTTTGCGCTCGGCGAGAATCAGCCCACGCCGGTCGGCAATTACGCGGAAGTCATGAATTTCAGCATGAATCTGCGCAATACCGGTTACCGGAAAGCCTATGACGTGCGCGTGGAGATGCAGCTCTCGGAGGACGACACCAAGTTCCCGTTCGAGATCAACGACGGCAACTACGACCGTTGGATGGGCGATATCGACGCGGACCAGACGGTCGAGATCCCGTACAGCATGGCCATCCGCGAGAAGACGAAATCCGGTTATTATCCGATCGGCTTTAAGATCCGCTACCGCGAGGAGGAGAACGGCGTGTTCGCGCCCACGGTGGAGGACACCTTCTATGTACATATTTTTGGCAAGGATGAGGAGGACGAGCTCTCCGCGGACGCGGGCGAGAACGAGCGCACCAAGGCGCGTATCATCGTGGACAGCTTTGAGACGCAGCCGGCCCGCATCCTGGCCGGGCAGGATTTCACCCTGAATGTCCGCATGAAGAACGCCTCGAGCGACATCGCGGCCAGCAACATCCTCTTTACCTTCGACCCGGAGGCGGTCGACAACAGCCCCGTTTTCACCACGTCGAACGGCTCCAACTCCGTCGTGGTGAACGATCTGGGTCCCGGCGCGTCCGAGGTGCTCACCATGCATTTCACCTCGAGTCCAAGCGCGGAACAGCGTTCCTACACGATCACGATCAACGAGCAGTACGACAGCCCGGAGTTCAAGAACGCGAAGGAGAGCGTAAAGATCGCGGTCAGCCTGAAACAGGAGGCGCGACTGAACACGGGAACGATCGAGGTCATGCCGGAGAGCATCGACGTGGGCAACGAGTGCAACATCATGTTCCCGATCAACAACACCGGCAAGGTCATGCTGTACAACGTGACGGCCATCTTCGAGGGCGATTCGATCGACCGCGCGGAGGCGTATGTGGGGAATATCGAGCCCGGAAAGAGCGGAAACGTGGATGTAATGATCACCGGCGCGGCCCCGACGATGGACGACGGGAAGATCAGGCTCACGATCACCTACGAGGATGAAAACGGCGTCGTCACTCCGGTCGAAAAGGAAGTCCAGCTCATGGTGACCGAGCCCATCGTCTACGACGAGCCGATGACGGAAGTGGGCAGCATGGACGACGTGGAGGCAGAACCGACGCTCGCCGGAAAGTTGAAGCGGTTCGCGGTCCCGATCGCGGGCGGCGGCGTCCTTCTGCTGGCGCTTATCATATTCCTCGTGAAGCGGAAAAAGAAGAAAGCGGAAATGGAAGATGAGATTCTCTGATCTGCTCATCATGAGCGTGAACAATCTGAGACGGCGCAAGCTCCGTACCGTCCTTACGGTCCTCGGCGTGGTGATCGGCACGGCGTCCATCGTCGTCATGATCTCGCTGGGGATCGGCCTGCAGGAGATGACGGTCGCGCAGTACGCCTCCAGCGGCAGCCTGACGCGGATCGAGATCTATAACGACGCGATGTGGAACTCCGACGCGAAGGAGGAGAGCTTCCTGGAGGATACCAAGATCGCGCAGCTTGAAAGGCTCCCGCATGTGACGGCCGTTTCGCCCATCCTGCAGGTCTATGTCCAGATGCGGCAGGGCGCCTATTCCGGATCGTCTGAGATCATGGGCGTGAGCCGCGAGGTGCTGGATGAGATCAAACTCGGTGAGGGGCGTCTCCCGGATCCGAACGCGAACACCATGGAACTGGTGGTCGGGAATATGGTGTCGCGCAACTTTTACAACTCAAAGAGCGGACGCGGCTACTGGGAGACCGGGGAGATGCCGGACGTCGATCTCTATAACAGGCAGTTTTTCATGATCTTTCAGAGTAACGGCCCGTCCGAGGAACAGACCGAGAAGAAATACATCTTTCCGGTCTGCGGGATGGTGGAATCCAAGACGGATGAGAACGGAAATCCGGTCTATAACGAATACAGCTACGGGATCTATACGGACATCGAACTTCTAAAGGAGCAGTTAAAGCGGATCTACCGCAAAAACCCGATCCCGGGCCAGCCGACGAACAAAAAGGGAAAACCGTACAACTATTTTATCTACTCGCAGGCCTACGTCTACGTCGACGACATGGAGAACGTCGTCTCGGTCCAGAAGGAGATCACGGACATGGGCTATCAGGCGTACAGCAACATGCAGTGGCTGGAGCAGGCGCAGGAACAGCTGGACATGATCCAGGCCGTGCTGGGCGGCATCGGCGCGGTCTCTCTGTTCGTGGCGGCGATCGGCATCGCCAATACCATGATGATGTCGATCTATGAGCGCACGAAGGAGATCGGCGTTTTGAAGGTCTTAGGATGCGCGCTCGGCGACATCCGCAGCATGTTCCTGATGGAGGCCGGGTTCATCGGCTTTCTGGGCGGCGTGATCGGGCTCTGTTTAAGTTACGCGGTCTCCGCGCTCGTCAATAGGTTCCTGGGAGCCGGTCTGATGGGCATGGGCGGCGCGGCCGGAGCGGGCATCTCGCGCATCCCGGCCAGCCTGTCGGTGCTGGCGGTGGTGTTCGCGATCATGATCGGTATGCTGGCCGGACTGTTCCCGGCGCTGCGCGCGATGAAGCTCAGTCCGCTGGCGGCGATCCGGAACGAATAGGAACCACGGCGGGAGTGCGTCCCGCCCGGATATATATTTCTTTTAAGGAGGCGGTAGTTTTGGAAAATTTTGTTTATTCGATACCGACGACGGTCTATTTCGGCAAGGGACAGATCGAGCGCGTGGGGATGGCGGTCGCGGAATACGGAAAGCACGCGCTTTTAGTCTACGGCGGCGGCAGTATTAAGCGGAACGGCATTTATGATGACGTGATCCGCTATCTCGAGGCGGAAGGCGTCGCGCACGACGAGATCTCCGGCGTGGATCCGAACCCGAGGATCGAGACGGTGCGCGAGGGAGCCGCGCTCTGCCGGGAGAAGGGGATCGACGTGGTGCTGGCGATCGGCGGCGGCTCGTCCCTCGACTGCGCGAAGGTGATCGCCGCGGCGGCCTGCTACGACGGGGACGCGTGGGACCTCGTCACCACGCCCAGAAAGATCAAAAAGGCGCTGCCGGTCGTCACGGTTCTGACGCTCGCGGCCACCGGTTCCGAGATGGATCCGACCGCCGTGATCTCCGACATGTCGAAAAACGACAAGATCGGGACCAAGAATCCGCTGATGCTGCCGAAGGTCTCGATCCTCGACCCGAGCTACACGCAGACCGTGAACGCGTGGCACACCGCCTCCGGCACGGCGGACATCATGTCGCATACGCTGGAGAATTATTTTTCATTCAAGGAAGGATTTATGCAGGACCGCATGGCCGAGGCTCTTTTAAAGACCTGCATCGAATTCGGCGTGCGGGCGGTAAAGAATCCCGACGATTACGAAGCGCGCGCGAACCTGATGTGGGCCGGGAGCTGGGCGATCAACGGATTCCTGTCGCTCGGCAAGGCGATCCCATGGTCGGTGCATCCGATGGAGCACGAGCTTTCGGCATATTACGACATCACGCACGGCGCGGGCCTGGCGATCCTGACCCCGCACTGGATGCGAAAGGTCCTGTGCGATACGACCGTGGAGAAATTCCGTACCTACGCGGTCAACGTATGGGGCGTTTCACCGGATCTTCCGGCCTATGAGGCGGCAAACGAGGGGATCGACCGAACGGCGGCTTATTTTAAGGAGATGGGACTTCCGGCGACGCTTCGTGAGGTCGGCATCACCGATGACTCCAAGTTTGACATTATGGCGCAGAAGGCGTCGGCAAGGCTCGTGGGGACCTACGCGGAGCTCACGAAGGAGCAGGTGGAGAAGATCTACCGGGCCGCTCTTTAATAACAGCTGGTTTTCCGGCCGGACAGTGTTCCGGCCGGATTTTTTTATTTATAAAAATTCAAACTGACTGTTGCATTTTTAAAAAAACGTGCTATACTGAAAAACGTTATACATTTTATACTTTTTTTATAATTGATGTGGTGAGGATGTTAGGAAGGACACAGACGCGGATCACGGAGCTTTCCCGCGGGGAAATGCTGGAAAAACTGCTGCGGGCATACGGCGATTATTTCGATATCGAGCGAAAAGGGGAAGAAGATCTGCCGCTTGCGGCCGTCTGCCATTTCCATGTGCGCTCCGCGAAATACGTTCTGATGAAAAAAGCGGAGCTGTGGAGCGCCGCTTCCAACGAACATGTGTATATTTTTTCAATGCCGGAGCTGACGGCCGATCTTTACAGACAGTGCGAAAAGACGGCCTACGAACAGGGGATGGCGCTGATCAAACCGGATAAGGAGCACATGTACACCTACATCACGGCGGTCTTTCTCTGCGATACATGCACGGATGAAGCGCGCATGCTCCTGAAAAAGTGCCGCATCTACAAAAGTTTTCATTTTTCGCTGTACGGATGGATGGATTTTCATACCGTGCTTGCCGAGCGCGGTGCGGATCGGTTCCTGACGAACCGCAGCGGCCGGGCAAACGCGAAATTAATGGAAAATATATTCATGACAAAAGGAAAAAGGAGTGTGTGATTCATGAATGGAGCATTGTTGTTAATCGTAGGGATCGCCGTCCTGGTTGTCGGCTACGTTACCTACGGTAAGTGGCTGGCCGAGCAATGGGGAGTCGACGAGACAAAGGTCACGCCTGCGCATGAGCTGGAAGACGGAAACGACTACGTTCCCGCAAAGGCGCCGGTGCTGATGGGCCACCATTTTTCATCGATCGCCGGCGCAGGCCCGATCAACGGACCGATCCAGGCCGCGGTATTCGGCTGGGTCCCGGTCATGCTGTGGGTCCTGATCGGCGGCATCTTCTTCGGCGCGGTACATGATTTTGGCGCGCTGTTTGCTTCGATCCGCAACAAAGGACAATCGATCGGCGAGGTCATTGCTGCCAGCATCGGCACAAGAGCCAAAAAGCTGTTTATCATCTTTTCCTACCTGACCCTGATCCTGGTCGTCGCTGCGTTTGCATCCATCGTTGCCAATACGTTTACGGCGACCTATGACGCGAGCGGAGCGGTCGATTTGGCTGCGAGCGCGGCGAACGCCCGTACCGCCATGATCTCGATCCTGTTTATCGTGATCGCGATCGTCTTCGGCCTTATGGTCTACAGAAGAAACGCCTCCCTGGCGGTCTCCACGATCGTCGGTGTCGCTGCGATCGTCCTCTGCATGGTCATCGGCTACAACTTCCATCCGATCTACCTGAGCGGCAGCACATGGATGATCATCGTAGGAATTTATATCGCGATCGCATCCGTCACCCCGGTCTGGATCCTGCTCCAGCCGCGTGACTACCTGAGCTCTTTCCTGCTTTACGGCATGATGATCGTTGCGGTCGTCGGTATCGTGGGAGCGCATCCGTCGCTCGAGATCCCGGCTTTCACCGGTTTCGTCGATACCGCGCAGTACGGTTCCGGCAGCTCTCTGGGCAGCCTGTTCCCGGCTCTGTTCGTAACGATCGCCTGCGGCGCGATCTCCGGATTCCACTCTCTGGTCGGTTCCGGTACCACGTCCAAGCAGCTGGACAAGGAGACGGATGCCCGTCCGATCGCTTACGGCGGAATGCTGATCGAGTGCGCTCTGGCGCTGATCTCCCTCTGCGCGGTCGGTTACATCTGGTCCGATTATGTACCCGGCGGGATCACGACCCCGACGGCCGTATTTGCGACCGGTATCTCCCGTATGTGCGCTACGATCCCGTTCCTTGCAGGCGCGGAGAACGTGATCTACTCCATGCTGATCCTTGCGGTCTCCGCATTCTGCCTGACCTCGCTCGATACCGCGACCCGTCTGGCACGCTACATGTTCCAGGAGTTCTGGCTTGAGCCGGGACAGACCTATAAGGACGTTACCGGATTCAAGGCCACGCTTACCAATCCCTACGTCGCCACGATCATCACGGTCGTTCTCGGCGTTGCGCTCGGCATGACCGGTTACGCGAAGATCTGGCCGCTGTTCGGCGCTGCGAACCAGCTCCTTGCCGCTCTCGGACTTCTGGCCGTTGCGGCATGGCTCGGCAATGTGGGCAAGAACAACAAGATGTTCCTGTTCCCGATGGCCTTCATGCTAGTCGTTACGATCGTATCCCTGATCCAGACGATCATCTCCAACGTATCCAACGCCGTTGATATGTGGAGCTGGATCCGCGCGGCGATCGC
>CANQGL010000097.1 GCA_947623185.1 uncultured Lachnospiraceae bacterium | reverse complement strand
GGCGGGAAATATCGTCCGCCACGCTTTTTCGCCGGGTGAGAAAAAGTGGTTTGATATTATGATTTTAAACAAGGATAGTTCCATGATCGTGCGTATGCGCGATAACGGCCGAGAGTTTGATCCTGTGCGCTATATTCATGAAAATCCGGATGAAAACGATGAAAAACTGGGGATATATCTTATATCCCATCTTGTGAATAAAATAGAATACCGCAGGGCGCTTGGATTAAATAATACCATCATTGTCATTGATAAAAACAAATTTGACAAGTAAATACGCCGGCTAACCAGCGGCAGCCAGACGGCTGGAATTATTTTTGCGAAAAACTATTGACACGATCCCGGCATTCAGATTACGGGTCGATGCAATATCGGTGAAATCGTACAATAAAAAACGGTTGGACGTCCCAACCGTTTTTTATTTTGACAACGAGTCTTTTACCTTATCCCACGCGAGGAGCCAGCAAACGATCAGCCCGATCATCACGAGACAGAGCGCAAAATTCTGCAGATCCATCTTCACGCTTCCCATTCCGCCGGGAAACGTTCTTGTGCCGTACGGCCATCCCGTGATCCTCGAAATATAATATGCGAGAGCAAGATGCGTCGCAAGGATCTGCAGGGAATGTACTCCAAACCAGCTGAAGATCTTTGCGAGTGTCTTTGACTTTGACATCAGCTCGCATCCAAATACGAACGCGTAAATCTGCACCAGCGCGATAACAAACGCCGTAAATACGCTCCATCCGCCGTATCTGCCCAATATACCCCTGGATATAAGTCTTGTGTTCCCGAATATGACCGTCAGGACAATATATAACGCCACAGATCCCAAAACGGAAAGCACAAGCTTCGTATCCTTAAAGGGCGGGTTTGCGAAAAACTGTTTCTGTCCCGCATAGGCGCCGGCCAACATGACCGCCGTACACACCGGCACCAGAGGAAGCTTCCACGGAACAGCCGCGGTATATCCTATGGTAAGTGCGGAAACGGAAGTAAGCGCCAAAATTATCGGAACCATTCGCTTTGTTGATCCGAGCGAGAAGTCCGCTATAAAGAAAAACACAACACTCGACAGAAACATTACGGGAAGGAACCATAGCGGACCGAGAAATATTTCCATGTTGTGAGTGGTTATTCCACAGTAATACTTGATCGTGTCGTATAGAATATCCTGCGGCGCCCGTTCGCCCATTGCGATGAATATGACAGCGCTGGCTGCAATTATGACAGCCGAGTACAAATAAAACGGTATCACGATCTGTTTTGCTCTTTGCCTTATGCTTTGTCCTATACTTCTTTTACCCGGCTTGTAATTATAACCCGTGATAAAAAAGAATATAAACATAAACGAACCGACGGCATATATCATAACGGTTCTTAGAATTGGCGAGGATAAACAATGCATCAGCATAATGATGATGATTCCGATCCCTTTTGTCATGTCAAGCGACACCAGTCTCTTTTTCACCTAAACACGCCACCTTTGGTATTCTTTCTGTTTTGATCCATTTGCGGAAAATCCAACAGAACATAATACTTATACTTGAATTTCGTCATATTGTCAAGCGGAGAGCGCCGCATCCAACATCGCTATCACAAAACTGCGGCATGACCGAAATCATGCCGCAATCTGAAAACATTGTAAACCTGCTATATCGGACGCCCTCCGGGCGGTCTTTTCATGTCCTTATTTTCACTTCGCGGCCAGATAGTCGATCGCGGTCTGCGCAAGAAGCGCCGCGCCGCGCCAGAGGATGTCCTCGTCAACGTCGAAGTGGCTGTTGTGGAGCGGCCATGCCTCCTGCCCCTCCTTTGCGGTGCCGAGCCAGACGAACGCGCCCTTCTTCTCCTTCAGATAGAAGGAAAAGTCCTCCGCCGGCATCGCCGGGAACTCCACGTCGACGACGTTCTCCTCGCCGAACAGCGAGACCGCGGTCTTGCGGATCAGCGCCACATCGTCGGCATGATTGACAAGCGCCGGATAGCCGCGCCCGTAGACGATGTCCGCCGTCGCGCCCGACTGCAGGCAGAGCGCGTCGAGCTGCTTTCTCAGAGCGTCCTCGATCATATCGCGCGTCTTTTCGTTTAGCGTCCGCACCGTCCCGTCCAGCACGCACTCTCCGGCGATGATGTTATAGCGCGTACCCGCGTGGAAAATGCCGAAGGTCACCACCGCGTTGTCGAGCGGGCTGACCCTGCGGCTGACGATCGACTGCGCCGCCATGACGAACTGCGCGCCGAGCACCACCGCGTCGTTGCCCTGGTCCGGCTTCGCGCCGTGGGCCGATTTGCCGTGGATCGTGATCGTAAAGTGGTCCGTGGCCGCCATGAGCGGTCCGGCCTTCACGCCGACCGTTCCGTGCGGCAGATCCGGCCACACATGCAGGCCGTAGATCGCCCCGATATCGTCGAGCACGCCGGATTCGAGGATCCCGCGCGAACCGCCGACCGGAGACATCTCCTCCGCGGGCTGGAACACCAGCTTGACCGTTCCGGCGATCTCATCGCGCCGCTCAAGCAGGAGCTTTGCGGCCCCTAAAAGGCCGGTCATGTGATTGTCATGTCCGCAGGCGTGCATCACGCCCTCGTTTTTCGACCGGTACTCCGCGCCGGTCTCCTCCTTGATCTGCAGCGCGTCCATGTCGGCCCGCAGAGCGACCACGCCGCCCTCTTTCGCTCCCTTTATCACGCCGATCACCCCGTGGCCGCCGACGTTTTCGATGACCTCGTCGACGCCCATCGCCTTCAGGTATTCCGCGACCTTCTTTGCGGTGCGCTCCTCATGCTGCGAGATCTCCGGATATTCGTGAAAATCGCGGCGGATCCCGATCAACTCCGGAAGCAGCGCTTTTGCGGATTCCGTGATCTTATTCATCCTGTTCCCTCCTGTCTTAAGCCGCGGCCGCCTGCGCGGATCAAAACGCCGGCTCCGCCGCCTTCTTCAATAGATAACGCCGCGCAGGGACTCCCGCGCGGCGGAGTGTTTCGGGTATCTTAAAACTTGTTTGCCGGGAACTTCGCGTCTCCTCCGGCGACGACCGAGCAGATATCCTCGGCGACGGTCGTGCAGCAGCGCAGGACGGACTGTTCCGTCGAGGCGGCCGTATGCGGAGTGAGGACAACGTTGTCCAGCGAGTAGAGCGGAGAATCGAGCGGCAGCGGCTCCTTCTCGGTAACGTCGAGGCCCGCGCCGAACAGGGTCCCGTCCTTAAGGGCCTGGATCAGCTCTTCCTCGTTGACGACCTCTCCGCGGCTGGCGTTTAAGAGCGAAGCCGTGGGTTTCATGAGCTTAAACTGTCTCATTCCGACGCTGTGCTCCGTCTCGGGAGTAAGCGGCGTATGTAAGCTGACAAAGTCGGCCTGGCGGAACACGTCGTCCTCGGTGGGGACCAGCGTGATCAGATCGCCGAGCTGTTCCTGCTTTAAGAACGGGTCGTAGCCGATCACGTTCATGCCGAAGCCGTTTTTGGCGATCGTCGCCAGCATACGTCCGATCCTGCCGCATCCGACAAGGCCGAGCGTCTTTCCGCTGAGTTCGTAGGTGTTTTCAAGGCTGAAGCGGATCTTATAGTTTCCTTCGCGGAACTGCCTGTCCACAAAGTGGAAACGGCGCGCGCACGCCAGCATCAGAAACGCGGTCTGCTCCGCGACAGACTGTGCGTTCTGGCCGGGTGCGAAGACAACGCGGATCTTCCGCGCGGTCGCCGCCGCGATATCGATGTTGTCGAGGCCCGCGCCCTGTTTTCCGATGACCTTTAAGTTCGGACCCGCCGCGTCCATCATGGCAGCAGTTACCGGCTCGGTACGGCACATGATCGCTTCGGGTTTTAATTCCTTAAGCTCCTCAATATAGCCCGCTTCGTCGAAGAAATGATTGGTGGTGACGGCTTTTCCGCCGGCCGCTTCGAAAATTTCCGTTGCGGCGTCATTGATCTGCACGGTGTAAAAAACTGTGAATGCCATGATAAACTACTTCCTTTCTCTCTTTTCTCTTTATTTTCTTTTAAATAACGGGGGCCGCCGTGAGGACAGCCGTTCCCCTCAGTGACCCCCGATTATTCCCCCTTCGATCCCGTTTGGGGATCTGCGTCGATAAGAAATTACCAGGCGATGCCCTGCGCCATCATAGCGTCCGCGACCTTCTGGAATCCGACGATGTTCGCGCCGGCTACCAGGTTGTAGCCCAGGCCGTATCTCTCGGCCGCCGCTGCGGAACCGTCATGGATATCGGTCATGATCTGGTGCAGTTTGGAATCGACTTCCTCTGCGGTCCAGGAGATCCTCTCGCTGTTCTGGCTCATCTCGAGACCGGATACGAGAACGCCGCCTGCGTTGACAGCCTTGGACGGAGCAACGACCATGTTCGGCTGGCTCATCAGGAAGCGGAGCGCTTCGTTGGTGGTCGGCATGTTCGCAACTTCGATGTAGTACTTCACGTTGTTGGCAACGATCCTCTTCGCCTGCGTAAGATCAACGTCGTTCTGAGTCGCGCACGGCATGATGATGTCGACCTTCTCGCCCCACGGCTTGTCGCCTGCGACGAACTTGCAGCCGAACTTGTCGGCGTAGTCCTGGACTTTGTTGCGGCCGGAAGCTCTCATCTCAAGCATGTAGTCGAACTTCTCCTGCGTGGTGATCCCATCCGGATCGTAGATGTATCCGTCGGGTCCGGACAGCGTGACAGGCTTTGCGCCGAGCTCGGTCAGCTTCTGGGCCGCGCCCCATGCAACGTTGCCGAATCCCGCCAGAGCAACGGTCTTGCCCTTTAAGGTATCGTTCTCGTGTTTCATAACGGCGTCAAGATAATAAACCGCGCCGTAACCGGTCGCTTCCGGACGGATCAGGGAACCGCCGAAGGAACGTCCCTTGCCGGTGAGAACGCCGTTCTCGAACGCGCCTCTGATCTTTCTGTACTGACCGTACAGATATCCGATCTCACGGGCGCCTACGCCGAGGTCGCCTGCCGGAACGTCAACATCCGGGCCGATATGGCGGAACAGCTCGGTCATGAAGGACTGGCAGAATCTCATGACTTCTCTGTCGCTCTTGCCGTTCGGATCGAAATCGGAACCGCCCTTTGCGCCGCCCATCGGAAGCGTGGTAAGAGCATCTTTGAAGGTCTGCTCAAAGCCCAGGAACTTCATGATGGAAAGGTTTACGGACGGAGCGAAACGAAGGCCGCCCTTGTACGGTCCGATCGCGCCGTTGAACTGTACGCGGTATCCGGTGTTTACATGGATCTTTCCGTTGTCATCCTCCCACGGAACACGGAACTGGATCACTCTCTCCGGAATGACCATTCTCTCAAGAAGAGCGACCTCTTCGTATTCCGGATGTGCGTCGACGACCGGACCCAGAGAAGAAAGGACCTCTTCCACGGTCTGGCAGAACTCCGGCTCGTTCTCATACTTGGTCTTGACTTCCTCGATCACCCGCTCAACATACTTGCTCATTTGCTTTTCCTCCTTGTATTTGGAAATTACCCCTGTGCTCTCTGGCACGAATAAGAGACTTAAAATACGAGCAGTCTGTCTTTTAATTGAGACCCGGTTTGTCCGAATATCGGACGTTTTTTTATTTTCCTGCCGCCTTCCTTTCTGATATTTCCCCTTATCAAGAAGGACACGGTCCGTTTATGGCCTCTATTATTTGGGACTTGTGTATTTCATGTCTTTTATTTGGCTTCATTGTAACATATCCCTTTGACTTTGTCAACAAGATATGGTACGATTTCCCTGGGAATCGATTTATCGACACCGGTGTCGCAATATACCATTATTTGTGTCTTTAATTCGTTATTTTCTTTCGGATTTCACACAGAAAGGAGCGTCCGATGATTACCGTCAGCATTGTCAGTCCGGAGATCTCCATGGACGTCATCAACAGAGCGATCGAGAATCAGGATTTTGGCTGCCTGTTTCAGAAATATGTTTACAGTCAGCTTGAAGATATTGAAGGGATCTATGAACAGTGCAAGGATACCTGCGACGTCATGTTCTTCTCCGGGGAGCTGGGCTATTCCTACGCCCTGACGCATATAAACGACCTGAAGGTCCCCTGCACCCTCATCTCCTATGATGAAAAGCATATTTTATCCATTATTCTGAATTTTGTGCTCCGCTACCCCAGCATTCCGTTAAACCGCGTCTACATCGACTTTCTGACGCCGGTCAACGACTTCATGCACCTGCAGAAATATCTGCGGCCGGAGAACATGCCTTATCTTTTTGAAAATCCGGTCTACAACTACCAGACCTTAAAGGAGCGCGCCGAGGAACTCTGGAACGGCGGCAAGATCGACATCATGCTCACGCGCACCACCAACCAGCTCGAAGTTCTGAACCGCCTGAAGATCCCCTACATCCACGTTCTTCCGACCGAGGAGATGATCCAGGACTCGATCCGGAGCGCGATCAACGCGATCCGCCTCCAGAAGGAGAGCCAGGCCAGCAAGCTGGTGACCCTGATCAAGCTCATCTATCCGGAGGGGCTGAACTCGCATGAGCGGGAATACCTCGAGATCACGCTGCACAAATACCTTCTTGATTTCAGGCAGAAATACAATTACGACTTTTCGGTCCGCGCCGTGTCGAACCGCTTCGAGCTCGACTCGGACAGCGATTTCTACAAGAACAGCTTTGTGCGCATCCAGAGCCTCATCAGCTTTCTCAACGAAAAAGGCGACCTTCAGTTCCGGCTCGGGTCAGGTTTCGGAAAGTCGCTCGGAGAAAGCCACTATCAGGCGGATCTCGCGCTCCAGGAGGCGATCCGCTACGGAAAGAACGACGGCTTCGTGATCCACGGGGACGACAACACCCTCACCGGTCCGCTCTCCCTGAGCCATAACCTGAATTACACCTACTCCAACACCAAGGCGCTGCGCTATTCCCAGGAGAACGGGATCAACGAGAGTAACCTGCTAAAGATCGTCGGACTGTTCCAGATGGATGAGGAAAGCGTCATCACGGCTTCCTCTCTCTCCAATCTGCTCAACATCACGAACCGCAGCTGCAACCGCATCCTCCAGCAGCTTTTGGATTCGGAGCTGATCGAGGAGATCGAGCCGTTAAAAAAAGAAGGAAAGGGACGGCCCACGCGCCGCTACAGGTTTGTCCGGGAGCGGGTGATCGACGCGTTTTTCTAGGCGCTGTGCTGCCTTAAGATCTCCGCGAGCGCGTTCTCGCTGCTCGTATGGCAGCGTACGATGTCCGTTTTCGTTTCGTCGATCTCGTTCAGTACGCAGCGGATCATCTTGTGCGAAACGGTGCTCGTGAACAGGATCAGCAGGTCTGGGCAGCCGATCTGCTTGTCGAGGCCGCTCCTCATCTGCGTAAAGACCTTTGCCCGGCACCGGTGTTTTTCGCAGATCTCCTTATACTGCCGGACCATGCGGTCGTGGCCTCCTATGATCACTACGCTCATAATGTCCTCCCCGCGGCATATGCTCTTATGCCGCGTTTCTTTTTGTCTTGGTTAGTTCAATCTAACTATAATATAAGTTAGCATAAACTAACTCGTTTGTCAAGACCGTTTTCCGGCTCGTTCATCGATTTTGTCAGGTTGGATTTGACCGCCGGGAAATGGCATGATATAATAACTCCAAAATCCAGATGTGCTTTGCACATCTGCCGCAGCTATGCTGCTTGTGATTTTGTCGTTATCATGTCAGGTGAAAACAAATGCTCACTACGTTCGCGCTTGTTTTCCTGCTGACATGATATAATATGAGCACTTAGTGAGCGCAAGCTGAAGGCGACGCGCGAGCTTAGTGCGAGTAATACCCAGACACTTAACGAATCGGAGCATTGCGAACGATGAGTTTAGTGAATGTGGTATAATTCTTTAGGAAAGTATCAGATTCAGGGCAGAAAGAAAAAGAGCAGCTCATGAAGAAGACAAAGCTGCCCTGAATGTGATTCTTTCCAATTGTACCAAGCCACGGACGGGTTAGCCGTATCCTGTATGGGGATTGTATCTTTCCTTGTCGGGCCAAAATTCAGGCCGTCATAAGAAAACTTGCAGGAAAAGCAGGGAAAAGACAGCTTTCCCCGCTGTTACAGCGGAACCCCCTGCATGTCAAACAGGCCTCCCGTATGGCAGGCTTTAAAAACCCGGTTCCGTTTTCCGGATATTCAGCAGCGGCAGGCATAGGTCCGTCCCATGGGACGCATGCCGGAACAGCCGCAGGCAGGACAGACGCGGACGTCGATGTTCCATGCGGCTTTCAGCAGTTCCGGTACGGAAAGCCCGGCATATCTCTGCCGGAAGCGCCGGTGTCCCTGCAGGGTAAAGATAAGCCGCAGGTTTTTTGACTTCATCCGGTTGTTCAGGAACCCGTAGTAACGGATCTTCTGAAACCCTTTCGGGAGCACATGCATCAGGAAGCGGCGGATGAATTCCGTGTTTTCCAGTGTGACCCTGCGCCGGGGGTCTCCCGGTTTCCTGCCCCGGGCGGAGAAAGAGACGTGCGTTTCCGAGACGGACAGGATCCGGCTGTTGGAGATGGCGATCTTATGGGTATAACGGCCGAGGTATTCGATAGCGTTCCCAAACCCGTTGAAGGTTTCCTTGATGTAAGGGCACCAGTCCTTATGGTAAAGGGAATCCCGGAATTCCGCCCAATGGTAAGAGTTGCGCAGCTTTTCACAGGAGGCGGGAAAGAGCAGTTTTCCGTCCCGGAAGAAGGACTGGAGACCGGCGAGGAATTTTCCTTTGAACTTATCCCTGAGAGCCTCCACCCGGACAAGGAAGTTTTTTCTGACCGTCCGGATCTTATGGTCCGGAGTAAGGCCGCCGCCGGAAACAATGCAATGCATATGGACATGGTAATTAAGCTCCTGGTCCCAGGTATGGAGGACCTGAATGATGCCGGGCGTCGCGCCGAGATG
>CANQGL010000096.1 GCA_947623185.1 uncultured Lachnospiraceae bacterium | reverse complement strand
AACGATTCCGTGCGCGACCTCATAAGCGGCGAGAGCGTGAACGCCGAGTACGCGGCGGATGTGACCGGCAACAATTTCGCGGAGATGTTCGCGAGCATGGAGGACGAGTACTTCAGGGCCCGCTCCGCGGATATCCGGGACATCACGAACCGCGTGATCGGCATCCTGTGCGGCGGCGGAGACTCGGGCGATATCGGCGATACGCCGGTCATCATCGCGGCCGAGGACCTTGCGCCGAGCGAGACGGTGCAGATGGACAAGAGCAAGCTCCTTTCGTTCGTCACCCGCCTCGGTTCGACCAACTCGCACACCGCGATCCTTGCCAGGACGATGGGCATCCCCGCGCTGATCGGCGTGGACATCGACGAGAGCTGGAACGGGAAGACCGGCATCGTGGACGGCTATGCGGGCAAGGTCATCATCGACCCCGACGAGGCGACGCTTGCCGAGTACAAGAAGAAAAAGGCGGCGGACGACGAGCAGAAGAAGCTCCTTCAGGCGCTTAAGGGCAAGGAGAACGTGACGAAGTCCGGCCAGAAGATCAACCTTTACGCCAACATCGGAAGCCCGAAGGACCTCGCGACGGCGCTTGAGAACGACGCGGGCGGCATCGGACTGTTCCGCTCGGAATTCCTCTATCTGGATTCCGACGACTATCCGACCGAGGAAGAGCAGTTTGCGGCGTACAAGACCGTGCTCGAGGGCATGAAGGGCAAGAAGGTCATCATCCGCACGCTGGACATCGGCGCGGACAAGCAGGTGGATTACTTTGAGCTCGACAAGGAGGAGAATCCGGCTCTGGGCTACCGTGCGATCCGCATCTGTCTGACGAGGCCCGAGATCTTCCGCACCCAGCTGCGCGCGCTTTACCGCGCGAGCGCCTACGGGAACCTTGCGATCATGTATCCGATGATCATCTCCGTGGACGAGGTCCGAAAGATCCGCGAGTTCTCGAAACAGGTCCGCGAGGAGCTTAAGGCCGAGGGCGTGACGGTCGGCGAAGTCGAGGAGGGCATCATGATCGAGACGCCCGCCGCGGCCGTCATGAGCGACGAGCTGGCGAAGGAAGTCGATTTCTTCAGCATCGGGACCAACGATCTGACCCAGTACACGCTGGCGATCGACCGTCAGAACTCCAAACTCGATCCGTTCTACGACCCGCATCATCCTGCGGTCCTCAGGCTGATCCAGACGGTGACGGACAACGCCCACAAGGCGGGCATCTGGTCCGGCATCTGCGGAGAGCTGGGCGCGGACACCACGCTGACCGAGACCTTCCTAAAGATGGGGCTCGACGAGCTGTCCGTATCGCCGGGATCGATCCTTCCGGTACGGAAGATGATCCGCGAGGCGGAGTAGGGACCGGGTCCCGCGGTCCGCACGGCGTATTTACGCCGGTAAAAAAGACTATGTGGATAACCTGTGCAGCCGGAAATACGCCGGCTGCACTTTTTTAGTTATCCACAATCCATATGTATCAGGCAATTTGGTAAAGCGCTCTGGGCAGATCGGTCCAGGGCTCTTCTTTTTTGCGCAGATTTTTTCGATTTTTCAAATCGATCCGCTTGACTTTTTTCCGTTCCGCGCTATACTATATGTATTATGAAAAATGCTGTAATTTCAAGGACAAATGTGTGCAATATCAACTACCATGTGGTCTGGTCCGTGAAGCACAGACGCCGTGTTCTCGACGCCGGAGTGGAGGAGTACCTAAAGGGGCTCGTACAGCAGATCGCTGCTGAAAAAGGATTCACGGTCTATCAGTTTGAAGCGGCAGGCCCGGATCACGTTCAGTGCTATATTTCGGCGCCGCCCAAGATGTCGGTCACGCTGATCGTCAAGTACCTAAAGGGCATCACGGGGCGGAAACTGTCCGAGCAGTACCCGGACATGCGCCAAAAGCTCTGGAAGGGCGAGCTCTGGAACCATTCCTATTATGTGGAAACGGTCGGTTCGGTGTCGGAGGATACGGTCCGCGAGTACATCGAACGGCAGAGCAATTCGTACTGAAACGGCGCGTTTTCGCCGAAAGCCATACACAGGCGCACCTGCGCCTGACCCGATAACCGCGGGAATCAAGATGAGGGGAGAGGAACCTATGAGAATTTACCAGAAAATCGCCTCAGTCATGGCGGCAGTAATGTTCCTGCAGACGCCGGTCACGGCGTTTTCGTCCTATGCGTCCGTGCGGGAGACGGTCCGGACCGTATCTGCGGTCCCGGAGAGCGGGACGGAGAACAAAGAGAACGATCATACAAAAAAGGAGACGGCCGCACTGCCCGTAAACGGAATACCGGCCCGGATCGCGGCCGCAAGGAGCGGACCGAGCGAGACGGATTCCAATGCGGGTACGGAGTCGCCCTCCGATGCGGCGCACGGTTCGCAGAACGATAAGAAGCAGACGCCGGATGCCGGAAACTTAAAGATCGAGATCGTGGGGGCGGCGGACGCCAAGGAGTCCCGCTGGATCGCGGAACTCATCCCGGCCGGGGATCCGGACGAGACCGCTTCGGACCACGGGGAATACACGTCGGAGTTTGAACTCGCGAAACCGAAGAGCGGTTCCTATGCGAACGCGTCGGTGCTGTTTTCCGACGTGCCGGCCGGAAAATACCGGCTCGTCCTGACGCCGGATGCCGCTTCCGAAACCGCGTATCTTCCTTATGAACAGGAAGTCGCGGTCGGAAGGAACGCCACCTCGCTCCGCCTCATCAACGGAGATCCTAAGGACTACGGATACGAAAAGAACAGCGACCGTTACGGCGTCCTCGTGATGGGCGATATCGACGGAGACGGCGAGATATCCGAAACGGACCTCGGGATCCTGACAAAGATCGTCGCGGGAGACGAGGAACTGATCGTTACGGATGAAGAAGACGGGAAGACGGACTCCAATATGAAACCGAACCAGAACACGGAATCGGGCAGCGCCTATTACGATAAGGCCGATCTGAACGGAGACGGGATCGTGAACCTGCTCGACGTATCCTGTTTTGCAAAATATTACCGGACCGGCATCGGAAGGACCGCCAAACCGTCCACCAGCCCGCTCATAACAAAGGATGACGTCATCGTCGTCGAGAGCGCGAGCAACGCGACGGAAAAGAACGGTTCGGTGGCCGCGATCTTTTCCGGCACGGCGGAGACGCCGCTGACGGTGGAGACCAAAAAGCCGATCAGCAAAGAGGCCCCGGCGGTCATCGCGACCGAGTTCGCGGAGGCGAAGCCGATGGAAGGTCTGGTGATCGATCCCGTCGCGGGATCGAAAGACAGTATCGTGGACGGCGAGATCGTCATAACCGACGCGGACGGAAAGGATCATGTTTTCCGCGTCTCGGACGGCAAAGTCACCGAGGTCAAAAACGAATCGAAGCCGATCGCCCAGATCGACGCGTCGGAGACCGGGAACCGGATGGTCTACGCCGCTGCGGTCCGCCCGCTCGCGACGATCGCCGAGACGGTCCCGCAGACCGCAAAAGACGACGGCGATCCCGAAAAGACGGAGGAAACCGCCAATGAAGGCCCGACGCAGGCGGTCCCGATCGTGATCGATCTCGGCGGACAGGTGGCCGTCAAGAAGATCACCATCCGGGTAACAAAGACGCTCGCCGAGGACCCGAAGCTGGTCGACATCTCCAAAGTCGAGTTCTACGACGACATGGCGGACCGCATTGACGAACCGATGCTCTCGGTCCCGGAGCGGCTCGCGGTGGAGAACGGAGACGCGGAATTTACGTTAAACTGGAAGAAGATGCCGAACGTCACGGGCTATGAGGTCACCGTATCCGGCCGCGACCTAAACGGCGCGGAGGGGACCGACACCTATCCGGTCGAGACAAACAGTCTGACGGTCGACTCCCTGGGATTCGGAAACGGAAAGCTCGAAAACGGATATACCTATAAGGTCACGGTCCGTTCCGTAAACGGCGACTGGAAGAGCAGTGCGGCGGAGATCGACGCGAAGCCGGAAGCGGCAAGCGTTCCGCCCGCGCCGGAGAACATCGTGATCGATCCCGCGTACAAAAAGCTCACGGTCAGCTGGAAAAAGATGAAGAGCACGGAGACCTACAGCCTGTTTTACCGGGAGACGGCGGGAAGCGCGGACGGCGCGATCCCCTCGATCCAGAACATCAGCGACACCCGATATGAGTTAAAGGACTTAAAGGATGACACGGAGTACGAGATCTGGCTGACCGGAACGAACAAAAAGGGGACCGGGCCGGAATCGATCCACTACAGGGCGCGCACGTCGACGCTCAACCCGCCCGTCACGCCGAACTACAAGCTGATCAATATCCCGGACGCCGGAGAAAGACTGACCCGCCACGTCACGGGTGCGACGTACGGCGACGGCAAAGCGGACATGAGCGCGGTGGTGGACGGCGACTTTGGGACCGCCTGGGTGCGCGACGACTGGGACGCCGGGTATGAGTACGACTCGCAGGGCAAGAGCCCGATCGTAAGTTTCGACGATGAATATGAGATGGATACGATCGTGCTGGTGCCGGACGACTCGCAGCCGTACGCGCTCACGGCAGGCCGGCTCTATTACTGGGATCAGGTCGGCGTGCGCCGCCCGGCGAAGACCCGCACGATCCGAAAGGCCAGCAACGGAAAATATTATTATATGTTCCAGGCCAGAGAGCCGTTTACGACCGATAAGGTCCAGGTCATGGTGACGACCGGATACGGACGGCGCATCAGCGCGGCCGAGATGAAGTTCTACTATTACGACGACACCGAGAACGACATCCTGGATCTCTACGCGGACATTTACCACGTCTCCTTAAAGGAAGGCGTGGGCATGGACGAGATCAACGCCCTCAGAGAGCGCTTAAAGATCCCGGATGAGGTGAGCGGAGAGCTCCACCCGAAGAAGGCGGAACTGGAAGCCGAACTGGACAACGCGGAACAGATCCTCAACGAAGGCGGGACGCGGACCGGGATCATGATCGTCGACAATAAGGACACCCAGAAACCGGACGGGCACATCAGCTTCCGGGGCGGGCTGAACGTCTATCAGCCGCTCGGAGTGACGGCCCTTGCCGGAGACACCTTAAAGGTCTACGTCGGCGGCCCCGATATCCGGGATGGCGAGGCGACGAGGCTGAACCTGATCCTCTCGCAGTATCACGGGAGCTCGGCGGCGGTGTTCAAATCGCTCGGCGCCCTGACGGCCGGATCCAACGAGATCACGGTCACCGCGATCGATAAGATGGATCTGGAGCGCGGCGGACAGCTCTATGTGGAGTACACCGGAAAGAGCGGTGACGAGGAATACGGCGTGCGCGTGATCGGCGGAAGAAAGAGCGCGGTGCTCGATCTCTCCGACGAGACGGATCCGGAAAAGAAGACGGAGCTTGCGCTCGCCTACATAAAAGAAGTGAGAGAGCAGGCCGAAAACGCCGAGACCTACCACGGCGAAGATCATGCGCAGCATGAATACGAGCCGCAGAACTGCATCTACCAGGCGACGGATATCGTCACGAAATATTCCATGCTTTCGACCGCCGCGGATCAGGTGCTTGCGGGCCTTTCCGAGGCGACGGACGGCGGAAGCGACGAGGAGATGGCAAGACAGCTCGTCGCGACCACGGAAGCGATGGATAAGATGCTGGTCCTGTTCTATCAGCACAAGGGCCTGAACGATTCCGCGGACACGCCGGAAGTCAACCGGATGCCCGTGAGCCGCATCAACATCCGCTACCAGAGGATGTTTGCGGGAGCGTTCATGTACGCGGGCGGAAAGCACATCGGGATCGAGTGGCCGGAGCTTAAGGGACTGATGGGATCGCATCCCGTACAGTCCGACGGAAACGGCAGATATACCGGCGGGAATTATTTCGGCTGGGGCATCGCCCACGAGATCGGCCATGAGATCAACGAGAGCGTCTACGCGACCGCGGAGGTCACGAACAACTATTATTCCGTGCTCGCGCAGGCGGAGCAGAGCGAAGACTTAAACAACGACGTGCGGTTTAAGTACGAGGACGTCTTTAAGAAAGTCACGTCGGGGACCAAGGGGAAACCGGGCAACGTGTTCCTGCAGCTCGCGATGTACTGGCAGCTCCACCTGGCGTACGATACGGACGGATACAACTATAAGACCTACGACAGCAACAAGGAACAACTTGAGAACCTCATCATGGCGCGGATGGATTCCATCGTGCGCAAACCGGATACCGCTCCCGAGACCGAGATCAAACTTGACCTCAAGAGCGGGGACAAGGACAACAAGCTGATGCGGCTCGCGGTGGCGGCCAGCGGAAAGAACATCCTTGAATTTTTCCGCCGCTACGGTTTCGAGCCGGATAAGACCACGGAAGCGTACGCAAAGCAGTTCGATCCGGAGACCAGAGGCATCTGGTTCGCGAACGATACGCTGCGCGCGGAGCAGATCGAAGACGGCTCCGTGACCGATATCGCATCCGGCGCGGAGATAAGCGGACACATCGAATACAAGAGCGGAAGCAACGAGGTGACGCTGAGCTTAAGCTCGGACGCAGATATCAGGTACTACGAGATCTACCGCCTGGAGAACATCCGGAGCGAGACGACGAGGCGGCCGGTCGGATACGCGGCGGCCGAGGGCGGAAACGCGGTATTTACCGATGTGATCGGGACCGTCAACAACCGCGCGTTCACCTACGAGGCAGTCGGATACGACAAGTGGCTGAACCCGACGAAACCGTTTGAAGCGGGGACCGTGAAGGTCACGCACGACGGATCGATCGAAAAGACGTCCTGGATGGTCACGGCCAACCTGACG
This sequence comes from uncultured Lachnospiraceae bacterium, assembly GCA_947623185.1. GTDB lineage: Bacteria > Bacillota > Clostridia > Lachnospirales > Lachnospiraceae > CANQGL01. The sequence goes on along the minus strand of CANQGL010000096.1, from coordinate 2,494 downwards.
AACGACGAACTGGAAGATCCGGACGAATTCCATCCGGATACGACCGAACAGCCCGGTCTCGACGCCATGACCGACAACGATGAAGGATCGTCCTTTACCGGAAAGAGCGCTAAGGGAACGACGCCCGAGATCGTGATCGACTTTGGCGGAACGGAGACCGTGACCGGATTCCGCTTCGCGGCGCAGGCGGACGGAAACGAAGTTCCGTTTAAGGCTTATGTGAGCGGGGACGGGAACGCCTGGACCGCCGTCACATCGAGCACAAGAAAGGAAAAAGACGGCGAGACGGTCGTTTACTTCGACGACGGCACGAATCTCTATACCTACGACGCCACCTACCTGAAGCTGACAGCGGAAGGCATGGACGGGAAGGACATCACGGTCTCCGAGATCTCAGTGCTCGGCCAGACCGGAGACAACGTGGAGTTTGCGGAGGAGAACGCGATCGGGCTCCTCGCGAAGGATTACACGAACGAAGCGGGCGAGGTCCTGATCCCGAAGGGATCGGTCGTCTTCACCGGGACCTACAAGGGCAACCCGGCGTACAACACGGTCCTCCTGTGGGACAAAGACGGAACGATCGTCGGCGGGACCGACGAGGAAGGGATCGTTTACGCGGAACAGATCATCTTCGCTCCGGATCCGCAGGACGGGATGCTCGGCGAGATCAGCGAAGGAAGATGGGTCTACTTCATCGCTCCGGAGCATGCGGAGAGCGCGAAGGCCGCCCTTACGGGAGGCAGCGTGCGCGCCGAGCTCTACAGAGTGGACAACGCGCAGACCCAGGAAGGGGAGAGACTGGTCAGCTCCACGGTATTTACGGAGTGGCCGGCCGAGCTTCCACAGGTCACATTAAACTCGGACTGATTGCGGGAGGTACGACATGACGAAAACAACGATCGGAAAATACGGAATATGCCTGTTTCTGGCCGCGGCCGTGGCTTTTATGCCGCGGATCACGGCCCGGGCGGATGTGCAGGGGGCTGCGTCATGGAAGAACGTGGAGGGAAACCACGCCGACCTCTATGTGAAACTGGTGGATAAGGACGGCGACCACATCACCGCCGTCCAGATCGAGACCATCCTTTCGGCGGAGAACGCTGCGGATATCCAGGATGTTTCCTTTGAGTTCGACAAACGGTGGGAGGCGAAACCGAACGTCGCCTCATACAGCTACAATGAGGACACGGAGCGCCTGACCGTCATCGTGGCGAACGACGGAAAGAGCGGGCTTGCAACATTAAGCGAAAGCGATTCGGAGCTGCCGGTCGGCACGCTCACAGTCAGCTCGAAGGGCGGAGTGCGCGCGGTCATCAACAGCGCGAAGACCGTGTCCGACGGCGAGCTCGAGGAGGTCGTCTCGATCCACGGGATCGAAACGTCCCTGGCGGGTACGGAGAGCGGCAGGGACGACGACGAACAGAAACCGGACGACAGCGGGAGCGGCTCGGGGAGCGAAAGTTCATCGGGCGGCGGAAATTCATCCGGCGGCAGCTCATCCGGCGGCGGAGGTTCTTCAGGCGGGAGCCGGAACGCGGGACTCAAGATCCCCGGAACGGACGTGAGCCGGTTGGATCTGCCCTCCTATGTGGTATCGAACGGCACCTGGAGCCGTGACGCGCTCGGACGCTGGTTCTACACGGCGGGACGCGCCTATGTGAACGAGTGGGCCGCGATCTACAATCCCTATGCGGACGCGGCAAAGGGCCAGCAGGTCTACGACTGGTTCCGCTTCGGTCCGGACGGCGCGATGGTGACGGGATGGTTCACGGACAGCGCGGGCGACACCTATTATCTCAGCCCGGATGCGGACGGAACGATGGGACACATGCTCACGGGCTGGAACTGGATCGACGGGGACGGCGACGGATCCGCCGAGTGCTACTACTTTGAGCCGGTATCGAACGGTTACCGCGGACGCATGTACAGGTCCACGACGACTCCGGACGGCTATACGGTGAACGCGGCCGGACAGTGGTTCCAGAACGGGGCCGTTGTAAAGCGGAGCGGAAGATAACGGATAACGAAAAAGAAAAGGACCGGGACGGCATGTTTAAGTGCTGTCCCGGTCGCGTGCGTTTAAGACTGTTTTTTCGGTCAGTCGAGAGAGATCAGCTCGTATTCCTTCGTTCCGAAGCCCAGAGCGTCGGCGGCGTCGAGCGTATGCTCGCCCTGGCGCGTGGTGACGCGCTCCATGAAGTGGTCGCGGCCCGGATCCTTGGAATTCTTGATCAGATCGAGGCAGGCCGTATCGAGGGCGACGGGATCGAGCGATGAGAGGATGCCGATGTCCTTCATGCAGGGGTCCTCGGCGACCGCGCAGCAGTCGCAGTCCACGGACAGGTTGCAGACCATGTTGACGTACGCGATCCGTCCCTTAAAGTATTCCGCGACGCTCATCGCGGCATCCGCCATCGCCTCGCAGAAGGTGAGCTGCGGCGCGGTGTTGTCCCACAGGACGTCCTGATCGTCCACGGCTCCGCCGGAGTGGATG
>CANQGL010000095.1 GCA_947623185.1 uncultured Lachnospiraceae bacterium | reverse complement strand
TGGCCGGTTCCCTGACGCTGGTGATCATGATCCTGCCGACCATCATACGGTCAACGCAGGAAAGCCTGAAAACGGTGCCGGTTTCCTACCGCGAGGGCTCTCTTGGCCTCGGGAGCGGGAAATGGCACATGATCCGCACGGTCGTGCTGCCGTCCTCCGTCGACGGGATCGTGACAGGCTGTATTCTCGCTGTCGGACGCGTGGTGGGGGAAAGCGCGGTGTTGATGTACACCGCAGGTATGAGCATGGCGATGCAGAACTTTTCCATCGACCGCCTGACGGGCGCATCGGGCGCCACTCTCACCGTCGCGCTTTATCATTATGCCAAAGAAAACGCGGATTTTTCGGTCGCTTTTTCCATCGCGACTATCCTGCTGATCCTCACGGTGATCATCAATTTTTCCGCGAGTTTTCTTGGCCGGAAACTGAGGAGGAACTGACCTATGGCGGATACGATCATTTCCGCAGGGAACCTTGACTTTTATTACGGAGAAACGCACGCGTTAAAGAAGATCTGCCTCGATATTCCCGAACACAATATCACGGCGCTCATCGGACCGTCCGGCTGCGGGAAGTCGACGTTTCTGAGGACGATCAACCGAATGAACGATCTGATCGAGGGCGTGAAGGTGACCGGATCGCTTACCTATCGGGGAGAAGAGATCTATGCCCCCGACAGAGACGTGACGGATCTTCGCAAAAATATCGGCATGGTGTTCCAGAAACCCAACCCGTTTCCCATGTCCATCTACGACAATGTGGCTTACGGCCCCCGCACACACGGGATCCGCGCGAAAGCCAGGCTTGACGATATCGTGGAGCAGTCGTTGCGGGACGCGGCCATCTGGGATGAGGTAAAGGACCGGCTGAAAAAGAACGCGCTGGGCCTTTCCGGCGGCCAGCAGCAGCGGCTCTGCATCGCGCGGGCGCTGGCGGTAAAGCCGGACGTCCTTCTGATGGATGAGTCCACTTCGGCCCTCGATCCGATCTCCACGTCCAGGATCGAAGACCTTGCCATGGAACTCAAAAAGAAATATACCATCGTCATCGTAACACACAATATGCAGCAGGCGGTGCGTATCTCGGACCGGACGGCCTTTTTTCTTCTGGGAGAGCTCATAGAATACGGAGATACGGAAAAAATGTTCTCTAAGCCTGCTGACAAACGCACCGAAGACTATATCACAGGGAGGTTCGGATAATGAGGACACGGTTTGACGAACAGCTCAACACGCTGGGGCAGGAACTTATCAAAATGGGCGCGCTATGTGAGGAAGTGATCTCTCTGGCTGCTTCCGCACTTATTCAGAAGGATGACGCGCTGGCGGCAAAGATCGCTCCGCTCGACCATGAGATCGACGAAAAGGAGAGGCAGATCGAATCCATGTGCCTGCGGCTGCTGCTTCAGCAACAGCCGGTGGCGCGGGATCTGCGTCAGATATCCGCCGCCCTGAAAATGATAACGGATATGGAGCGGATCGGCGATCAGGCGGAAGACATCGCGGAGATCCTGCCTTTTCTGAACGGCAGAACGCTCCCGGAGCATATCGAGATCCGGGAAATGGCAAAAGCAACGATCAAAATGGTAACGGACAGTGTGGACGCCTATGTGAAACAGGATACTTCCGTCGCCGAAGCGGTCATCGCCTCCGACGACATCGTGGACGACTACTTTACCGAAATCAAAAGCAGCCTGATCTCCCTGATCGCGCAGAATCCGACCGAAGGCGAATATGCCCTTGACCTTCTGATGGTCGCGAAATACTTTGAGCGGATCGGAGACCATGCCACAAATATCGCCGGTTGGGTTCTGTTTTCCGTTACCGGAGAAAAAACGTACGGCAGACCGCAGACGGATGAGACCGAAAAATAGCGCAGCGGCGGATCCGGTTTTCCGTTCTCTGTTGAAAGGAAGGGAATGTTTTGATTTTCTGTGTGGAAGATGACAGCGGAATACGCGAACTGATGATATATGCCCTTAATTCCGCGGGATTTGAAGCCGCAGGGTTTGAGGATGGAGCGTCGTTTTTTGACGCGCTCCGTAAGGGAGACCCGGAACTCGTACTTCTTGACATCATGCTTCCCGGCGAGGACGGCATCAGCATTCTGAAACGTCTGCGCGCAGGCGGCAATAAGGTCCCGGTCATCATGGCGACGGCGAAAGGGACCGAGTACGATAAGGTGATCGGGCTTGATCTGGGAGCGGATGACTATCTTGCGAAACCGTTTGGCATGATGGAAATGCTGTCCCGCGTGAGAGCGGTGCTCCGCCGCGTTTCCCCCGCCTCCCGGGGCGAGGTGCTGTCGTACTGCGGGATACGGATGAACACGGCGCAGCATACCGTGACGGCAGACGGAAAACGGATCGAGTTTACGTTTAAGGAATATGAACTGCTCCGCAAATTCATGGAAAATCCCGGACGGGTGTTTACACGCGATCAGCTTCTTGCAAGTGTCTGGGGCGACGCGTATATCGGCGAGACCCGAACGGTGGATGTCCATATCGGTACTTTAAGGACTAAACTGGGACGCTGCGGCGACTGCATCGAAACCGTGCGCGGCGTCGGTTATCGTTTGGGGGCACAAAAATGACAAAGCGAATTTTCAGGTCGATCTGCCTTGCGGCGATCGCGGTTTTCTTCACCTGCGTGGCGCTGTTTCTCTGTGTGCTTTACGATTATTTCGGCAGCGTTCAGAAGGATCAGCTGAGGGCGCAGACAGAACTTGCCGCGCAGGGCGTCCGGGAGGCGGGTGCGGAATACTTTGAGGGACTTGATCCCGGAGACTACCGGATCTCGTGGATCGATGCGGATGGAAACGTGCTTTATGACAGTGAAGCAGATCCCTCCGAAATGGATAACCACCGCGAGCGCGAGGAAATAAAGGAAGCGTATGCCTCGGGCTATGGCGAGAGCTCCCGCTACTCCGTTACATTGATGGAACGCACGTTATACAGCGCGAAAAGGCTGCCTGACGGGACGGTGATCCGTCTTTCCGTCGCGCAGGACACACTCCTGACGCTGCTTCTCGGGATGTCGCAGCCTATCATCATTATCATCGTGATCGCACTCGGGATCTCATTCTGGCTGGCGCACCGTCTTTCCGGACACATTACCGCGCCTCTGAACCGGCTGGATCTGGATGAGCCGCTGAACAACGAAGGTTTCGATGAGCTTTCCCCGCTCTTCCGCCGTATCGACGCCCAGCAGCGGCAAATCAGACTGCAGGGCAATGAACTCCGGCAAAAGCAGGAGGAATTTGAGACCGTTACGGAAAATATGGCGGAAGGGATCCTTCTTCTGAATACCAGGGGCGTTATCCTGGGGATCAACCGCTCCGCGGCAGGTCTTTTCGGGACGACCCGCGTCTGTATCGGGAAACACATCCTGTCAGTCAATCGCAGCGTCGAGATATCGGAACTTCTTTCCGGGATCGAAAAAGGCAGGAAAGCGGAAAAGATCCTGGATCTGAACGGCGGGAAATATCAGCTTTCCGTAAGCCCGGTCTGCGAGAACGGAACTATCTCCGGCGCCGTGCTACTCATGCTTGACGTTACGGAGAAGGAACAGGCCGAACGGATGCGGCGGGAATTTACCGCGAACGTATCCCATGAACTCAAGACGCCGCTGCATACCATCGCAGGCTGCGCGGAGCTTCTGGAAAACGGAATGGTCCGTCCGGAAGATACGGCGAGATTCTATACGCAGATCCGGAGCGAGGCCGGGCGCATGATCTCCCTGGTAGAGGATATTATCCGCCTGTCCCATCTGGACGAAGGCGCGGAAGATATGAAACGGGAGAAGGTCGATCTTTACGCGCTGGCTGCCCGGACGGCCGCGCTGCTTTCCAAAGAAGCGGAAAACGCCGGCGTTTCCGTAAGCGTCAGCGGGGAAACCGCGGCCGTGGACGGCGTGCCGCAGCTTCTTGAGAGCATCGTTTATGATCTTACAGACAATGCGATCAAGTATAACCGGCAGGGCGGAACGGTAAACGTATCGGTGACCCGCCTGGCAAAGGCCGTCCGTCTTCTCGTGTCCGACACGGGCATCGGTATCCCGCCCGAGCACCGGGAACGCATCTTTGAGCGGTTTTACCGGGTGGATAAAAGCCGTTCCAAGGAGCTTGGCGGCACGGGGCTCGGCCTGTCTATCGTCAAACACGCGGCGATGCTGCACGGAGCGAAAATAGAACTGCAAAGCACGGAGGGCGAAGGTACGGCCGTCACGGTCGTTTTTCCGGACCCGGAGTAACATATCATAGTGTCGTAAGCAAAGGCCGCGGTGACTGTCCGCGGCCTTTCAGCTGTTATATGCACTTTTTCATCCGGTGTTCCGATCCGGCGATTTCAGCCGGCTTTTTTCTTCAGATAGCCACGGTTTTCTTCAAATAGTCTCGGGCTTCGAGCAGATCCGCACAAACCGTTTCGCTGAGTTTTCTCATCTCGTCGGTCGCCGGAAGCAGATCCGGCACCATGATCGGCCGCATACCTGCGCGGCTCGCGGAAATGATCCCGTTGTAGGAATCCTCGATCGCGTAGACCGCGGACGACCGCTCGCCGATCTGCCTGCACGCTTCAAGGTAGATGTCGGGCTCCGGTTTGCTGTGAACGAACTGGTCTCCGCTGACGATGACCGAAAAGTAATCGAGCAGACCGGCCGTTTTCAGCTCGTCCACGATGTATCTCCGATTGCTCGAAGAGGCAAGTCCGACCTTCCATCCGGATCCCTTCAAATATTCCAGGATCTCGCGCACACCCTTTTTCACAGGCAACCCCTGTTTTGCGGTGAACGCGCGGAAATATTCGCTGCTGTACGACTGCAGCGTCGCGTAGGGGAAATCGGCTCCCAGCTCGCGGTGCATCATTTCTTCCGTCTGCGTGTGGTTCGTTCCCACGGCCTGCAGAAACAGCCGGTCGATATCCCCGAGTCCCATTTTCTCCGCGGCATACCGCCAGCCGTTCCGCACCACCGTTTCCGAGTCAAAAATCACTCCATCCAGATCAAATATCACTGTCCCCGGCATGTCTGCGCCTCTCTTTAGTCAGAATAATGTCCGTTTCTTTTCTTTATGGGCCTATCATAGCACAAACCGCAGGCGGATGCCAGAGGCATTTGAGAAAAGCGGTCAGTTCCAGTATTCGGTCTTTCCTTTCAGGCCGATGGAGGCAGCCTTGAACACGGGATCCCTGTGTTCGCTCTTCTGCGCGGTATAGTCCTTCAGAGCGGCCAGAGCCTTATTGCCCAGAATGATGATAACGGGCAGGTTGATGATCGCCATACATCCCATTAACACGTCGGCCAGATCCCACACCAGTCCGATGCTCAGTCCGGCGCCGATCAGGATGACGACGGCCGCGACAGCGCGGTAAACGGTCATAAAGGTCCCGGACGGGGCTTTTTTCATGATAAAGTTCAGGCAGTTGTCCACATAGTACAGGTTCCCGATGAGCGTAGTGAACGCAAAGAGGACCATCGCCACCGTGATAAAGACGGGGCCGGCCGGTCCCAGTGCGTTTTGCACGGCGGCCTGGACGTAAGGCGCTCCCGCCAGTTCTTTGGCAGGTTCCACGCCGGAGCACAGCACCATGAAAGCGGTCGCGGTGCACAGAAGCAGCGTGTCGATAAAGACGGACATCATCTGAACAAGTCCCTGCTTAACGGGATGGCTGACGTCCGCGGAGGCGGCCGCGTTGGGCGCGGAGCCTACACCGGCTTCGTTGGAGAACAGTCCCCGTTTGATACCGTACATGACGCAGGAACCGGCAAATCCGCCGAATATCGCCTTGATGTCAAAGGCCTCAGAGAAAATGCGGCCCAGAACGGCGGGGAGCAGGTTCATATGAAGCACGACGACCAGCAGCGCCATGAGGATGTACATCACGCCCATGAACGGAACAAGGACCGCGGTGATGCGGGCGATTCTTCTGCCGCCGCCCATAAGGCAGTAAAAAACGATAACGGCCAGGATGGCTCCGATGATCCACGGAGTTTTCGCGGGGTCATAGAACGAATAGCCGCTGAACGTGGACTGGAGATTGTAGGAGCACAGCATGTTGAAGCCGCCGGCGTATGTAAGGATCAGGAAGACGCAGAACGTCACGGCCAGTCCGCGGTTCTTCAGCGCGGCTTCGATGTAATACGCGGGGCCGCCGTAGCTGTCGCCCGTTTTCGGATCACGGCGCTTGTAGATCTGGGCCAGGGTGGACTCGATGAACGCCGACGCGCCGCCGATGACGGCAATGACCCACATCCAGAAGACCGCGCCATAACCGCCGGCGCAGATCGCGGTGGAAATACCCACGATATTTCCGGTGCCCACGCGGCTGGCGGTCGATACCATCAATGCCTGGAAGGAGGACGTTCCCTCTTCCTTGTCGGGTTTTTCCATGATCACCCGGATCGATTCGCCAAACAGGCGGAATTGAATGAATTTTGTCCGAACCGTAAAATACAGGCCCACGGCCAGCAGAAGGATGATCAGCAGATACGAATACATGAACGTGCTGATCGTCCCGATCATGGATTCAAATGCGGCTGTAGCTGCAGCAAACATAATAATACCTCTTTCCGTTTTTAAGATCGGGAGGCGGACCTCCCATAGACATCAGTTACTTTCCGGCCATGCAAATACCGCTTTTCGGAGCGTTTTCAGAGAGACTCCTCCTCGGAAAGCTGGGTCTCCAGTCTGCGGTATATGACGTCCTTGCTCTCGTCGTTGAAAAGGTGGAGTCCCAGCTGGGAGGACAGGTATTCAAGCATGCGGATCCCGGCCACGCTGTTCCCCTTCTTGTCCAGGGCCGGTCCGAAAATGCCGATCCCCATCCGCTGGTCCACCACCGAGAGAAGTCCTCCGCCCACGCCGCTTTTGGTCGGAATACCCACGCGGACGGCAAATTCTCCGGAACCGTCGTACATTCCGCAGGTCGTCATGATGGTCTTGACCACCCGCACGGTATCCGGCCTGAGCACCGCCTCTCCCGTCTCCGGCTGAACGCCGCCATTGGCAAGAAGCAGTCCTAGGCTTGCCAGGCTCTCCGCGGTAACGCTCAGCGAGCACAGCTTTACATAGAGTTCCAGCACCCGCTCCACATTGCCGGTTATCACGCCCTTGCTCTCCAGCAGATAGGCGATCGCCCGGTTCCGTGAAGTATGCGCCATTTCCGAATGGTATACGTCTCTGTCCAGAACGATATCCGGATCGGAGCACACCTTTCTTGTGCGGCGTAGCATTTCGTTAAACGTGAGCTCGGGTTCGATATAGCTGCATATCGCGATCGCGCCGGAGTTGATCATGGGGTTGTAGGGGTAGCCACTGGATATCTCCAGCTTGACGAGGGAGTTGAACGCGTCTCCGGATGGCTCCATGCCGACGTGTTTGAATACCGTTTCAAATCCGCAGGTCTCCAGGGCAACCATCAGCGCGACCACTTTTGAGATGCTCTGCATACTGAAACGGACTTTTGTATCGCCGGCCGAAAACTGCTTTCCGTTTCTTGTAAAGATACAGATACCCAACTGGTTTTTGTCCGCCTTCCCAAGCTCGGGGATGTAAGTCGCCACTTCTCCGTAGGGAATCATGGCCGCACCCTCGATCAATGCCTGGTCCAGCACATTTTTTACCATCTGTGTTCCTCCTTTACCACAAATCTGTCTACAGTTGCTATTGATTCGGATCGGCAGATCGGGCCTCCGGCGGCGGGAATATCCGGCGGCGGCGGACGCGCCATATCCGCGCTCCTGCTGCTCACGTCTTCTGCGCAGACGGCCGTGTTCGTCTGGTCATGCCGGTCCAGAGCCGTGCTTCCGCCGCTCATGTCTTCTGCGCAAACAGCCGTTTATACTTTTCATAGTTCTCGGCCATCCACGGGATCCCCTGATCCATGATGATCGGCTTGAAACGGAGCAGGAGGTCGCGGAGCGTCTGCCCGTCTGTAAACTCAAAGCCCAGCGCTCTGTCCTGCAGGTCGGCTTCCGGTATAAAGCTGCATAGTTCCCTTTGCAGCTGCACGGTCGTGTTGAACAGCAGGAACGTCACGCGCATACGCCCTTCACCCGCTTCCGTCAGCCGAATGTCTTTGTTGTTCTTTTCAAAATGCCATTCGTATTTTCCGTCAGCCGACCGGAAGTGCGATTCCCCGTACCCCCGGCGCACGAGGTCGTTGCCCAGGACTTCATTGATGATTTCTGTGATTTCGGATCGTTTCATTTTCGGTTTTGCCCTCCCCCTTTTTTGCCCGAGCCTTTGGATATCCGGTTTCGGGCTGCGGCGGTTTTCGCCGTTTTTCATCTTCGCGCAAATAGCATTCCCCTAATATATGGAATCTGCGCCGGAGGGCAAAGCGGAATCGCGGAGCCGCCCATCCGGCGGGCAGAATGAAATAACAAAGCCGCGCGTCCGACAGGCGAAGCAGAATCGCGCATCCGCTCATTCGATGGTCTCAAAAAATGGCACCACGATTCCTTTCCGCTGAGTTGCATCTTTCTTTACATAACCGCATTGGGGAGATTCTGAAGGGCTTTGACAATGAAGATCATAGACCGTCGTCAGGGTTTTATCCGGACTTTCACGCCTGCCTGTTTTGGGGCGAGTAGAAAGCCGCTTTTTCATCGTATGCGTTGGGTTCTCCGCGAGCTTTTGGTCTGTTCGCATCCCATGTCTGTTCTCAAAACACGGCTGTCAGTCTCTTTGATGTTCATGTTTGTCCGCTGGATATGCATGTCGGTCTTTTTGATGCCGCTTCCGGCACAGTGGATCTGTCTGTTTCGTTGTGATTTGTGCTTTATTCGGGCGATCCTGCGGCGATCTGGGTACTGCGGAGGCAACGAGATGAAACAAGCGCTGTGAGTTTCACTCGTTATCGCGGCATTCGCCAGGTCGACGAACGGCTTGTCAGCTTGGTCCATTGCTCGCACAAATAAAAAAGGCTGCCCTCTATGGCAACCTTTTTCACTGTAACTGATATTTTTCTGACTGTCGGCCTGTATTTTTGGAAGGTTTATTTGATCATCGCCGCCAGAGAATTCCTAAGTGCGGTTTCAACAAAACTGTTTAACGTCATCTGGTGCGCGGCGGCAAAAACCACGGCCTGTCTATGAAGTTCCGGCGACACCCGGACATTAAAGCTTCCTTTATATGCCTTTTCCGGTTTGATGCCTTCCGCCTCGCAAAGCGCGAGATAATCATCAACAGACTGGTGAAAATCCCGAACCAGTTCCTCTGCATTCGTACCTTCATAAGAAATCAATGCCCGAATCCCCATGACTTTTCCATAAAAAATGCCATCGCCTTCGGAAAATTCAACACTCCCGATATAGTCTCTGTACTGCATCGTATTATTCATATTAATCTCCATTCCGCCGCCTTTCAGTTGGCGGCACAAATAGTAATGAAAGTCTCGACTCCCTCTACGTTTTCTCTT
>CANQGL010000094.1 GCA_947623185.1 uncultured Lachnospiraceae bacterium | reverse complement strand
TCGGCCTTATTTTTGGGCCCTACATATTGACAAATTACCCATTTTTTTGTAAAATCCTTTTGATGAAAGCATTTTTGAGCTTTTAAAGCTTGTCGTAGAGTATGTCACTCTACGACATTTTTTCACCCAAAAGTGCGGTGAGATCCATCTGTAAGATCCGGGGACCGTATACCGTTTGAATTAGAACGTCTTACTGTAATTATGGTAGAAAAATGATCAATTAGGGTATGTTAGAATAAAAGAAACGGGAACTCCTAAGAAAAAAGTTCCCGCAATATAGTAATATTGATTTTTGATGTGGATTGAAGTATGTTATGCTGCACCCTTAATTTACAACTTGCCTTAAGTCTCTTCCGTTCTGCCGCCGGGATACCAAGTGCCTCCATTGCCTGATCGGCCGTCCATATTGTATAAGAAAAATCCTTCTGGCGTCATTTTAAAACGCTATTTGAACTTCAGTGTTTCAATACCAGCCCAAATTTCAAGGCGTAAAGCAACTCATAGTGGGCGCCAGTGTTACTCTCGTCGGGATCATGCTGCTTCCCCTTTATTTCGGGCTGTTCGTCTGATGCGAAAGTGATTACAGATAGTCCCTGATGCGTGTTGTCGAGGCAGGGGGGAAATTACCGCCTTACATGATCCGTATTGTCTATGACCTGAAAATATGTTATACTCCTCCTAGTTCGAGTAGAATATGCTCTTCCGCTAATGTTAATTTGTAGAATTGCCGAATCCCGTTTTTCCGGGTGAATGAGCATATTGTGAAGTAATAAAAGAAAAATTGACGAGGAGAATATGGGTATGAAAAGCAAGCGAAAATTTTCTGTCTTTATAAGTTCCACCTACGAAGACCTAAAAAATGAAAGACAGGCATTAGTAGGCGTCGCCCTAGAGAACAATTTTATCCCTGTAGGGATGGAGCAATTTCATGCTGCTCCTACAAGTCAATGGAATGTTATAACCAAGATGATCGATGAGTGCGATTTCTACCTGCTTGTCATTGGCGGGCGGTATGGAATGATCGATGGAGAAACTGATATAAGTTACACGGAAAAAGAATATAATTACGCAAAGACTAAGGGATTACCCGTGCTTGTCTTAATCAAGGATCCTTCAGCTATTGTTGAAAATGAAAAGGATACCGGAGATGAAAAATATGATAAAATGAAAAAACTTGATATCTTCAGAGAAAGGGTCAAAAATGATAGAAACACTGTTGATTTTTTCACGGATATAAACAGTTTAAAGTATGCGGCATCACAGTCATTTGGAAATGCCATTAATTATGTTGACGATAATGCTGGATGGGTTCGATATCGGGATATAGTAGATGTAATCAATGAAAAATTGGCGAGAAAGCCCGCAGTAACAAGTGGAGATATCAGTGAATATTTTAAGGTTGAAAAAGAAACATTAACTATTGAGAATCCAGTTGTAGGTCAAGATGATGTTGGCAACGTTCCTGTGGAATCAGCTTTTTTGTTAGTGTATGCAGCTAATGGTAATGGTCAGATCATGAAGACAAAAGTGCTAGGTTCTCCTACCCAGGTTTCTGCTTCAGGTAAGCAGTTTATGGCTGATAATTCAAAAAGAGAATCCGCAAGATGGGTAGAGGCGTTAGACCGGCTTATAGGATGGGGATGGGTTAAAGCTGTAGGGTATAAAGGCGTATTATTTGAATTGACAGGAACGGGTTACGTCAAAGCGGATTGGCTAAAAGAAAATATGGGAATTGATACTTCAAAAGAGCCGCTCGACGAATTAAAAAAATTTGAATGTTGATATTTATAATAAGTGTCTTTAAATTCTGATTTGTCAGGTTGACTTGCTGGTCTCCAAAAAATGAATATCATATTACATAGGTGGTCTTGTGCATTGACATAAGGCCGCCTTTTTGTCTGGCCAGACAAGGTAGCCACCGACCACAATGCCCAAAAGATACGAAGTCTGGAAAGCCACTGCAGTCAGCCGGAAAAGGGAATCCCAAGATACGGCAACCGAGGCATGAAGAGCCACCCTAATGATTCAATTCTGGAAACGGAGGAAACGATTTATGGTATTTTTCAACTTTGATATGGTCAGAATAAAAAAGCAGGAACTGCTAAACAAAAGCAATTCCCGCAATATAGTAATATTGATTTTTTGATGTAGATTGAAATACGTTATATTACGCCCTAAATTACAGCTTGGCCTTAAGCCCCTTCCGTTCTGCCGCCGGGATGCCAAGAGCCTCCATCGCCTGATCAGCTGTCCATTTGGTAGATCCCATAAGGTTTTTGATTGAGACCAGCAACGCGCTTTCCCAGCCCAATGCCTTTCCTCGGGCCTCTCCTATGGCCTTTCCTCGGGCTTCTCCTCGGGCCTCTCCTCGGGCCTCTCCTATGGCCTCTCCTCGGGCCTCGATCCTATCCAATACTTCACACATGGTTCTTGGACCTCCTTCTTTCCTTACCTCATTTGCCGTTTCCTCAAAACGGGAGTCCCCCGTCATCGCGGTAAACATTTTAAATAATTCGTCATGATGCCTGATCGTGTCCATATCCGGAACAGCAACCGTCTCCGAAGGTCTCTCATAATCGTTCCGCTTTCTCATCTGGACACAGTGATCGGCCAGCTCATTGATCTTGGAGTCGGATCGAAGCAGGTATACCGTACCCTTAGGTTACAGCTTGGCCTTAAGCCCCTTCCGTTCTGCCGCCGGGATGCCAAGAGCCTCCATCGCCTGATCAGCTGTCCATTTGGTAGATCCCATAAGGTTTTTGATTGAGACCAGCAACGCGCTTTCCCAGCCCAATGCCTTTCCTCGGGCCTCTCCTATGGCCTTTCCTCGGGCTTCTCCTCGGGCCTCTCCTCGGGCCTCTCCTATGGCCTCTCCTCGGGCCTCGATCCTATCCAATACTTCACACATGGTTCTTGGACCTCCTTCTTTCCTTACCTCATTTGCCGTTTCCTCAAAACGGGGATCCCCCGTCATCGCGGTAAACATTTTAAATAATTCGTCATGATGCCTGATCGTGTCCATATCCGGAACAGCGACCGTCTCCGAAGGTCTCTCATAATCGTTCCGCTTTCTCATCTGGACACAGTAATCGGCCAGATATTTGAAATCGCTCGAAAACATTCCCAGCTGCTCATCGGAAAGCCACGCTATCTCGAATAAATTGATCCGGTAATCGTTCACATAGGGTCTCAGATCATCCGGGATCTGAAAGCAATCATACAAAGTAAGCGGTTTGTTCCAGTGCTGCTTAAAGCCCAGATACAATACCAGGGTGACGACCGGATAATACTTTTCCTTCTTCTCCGGCTGCCTGTCAGTATCTGCCGCAGCTACGGCAGGCTTTCCCGGCTCTTTCTGCTCCGCAGACAGGGCAGCTTTCTTTCTATTATGCAGCAGCTGACTCCGGTATGCGGCTCCGTCATAGCCGATCACACGGATCGGCATATTCGTTTCCGGTTCTGTCTGGTTCTCGATCCCAAACAGTGCGATCCGGACGCCGCAGTCCTTCCAGCGCTTGGCAACATCCCGTTCCTCTTCATGGAGCTTCCCATCTGCCTTATACATGGAACGGGGCGTTTCATCCTCCAGATCGTCTTCCTTCACAAGCCTTTTTCCGTTAAACAGGAGAACATTAACGATATCGGCAAAAACATCGTTATACGCTTCCAGCGTTTTCTCAGTCATGTCCTTTTCCGCCATCTGCTTTCCCCTCCTGTTTCATTCGTCTTTCTGTCACCCTTAGTATACTCAAATTTAGTCTTATATGCAAGTTTTTCCTCATATTTCCTCCAGGTTTCTCATTTTTGCAAAATAGTGCCAAGCTGCCGCGGCTATAGGGCTGACCGTCATACTCTCTCGTGAATGCACCTAATAGTTGTATTCTCTCATAAACGAAAGAAAAAGTAAAGTTTGCAGTGCCTTCTGACAAGATTTTAGGGAAAAGTTTTATTCTTTTTTCCCTGATGTCCAAACCTGAGATATAGTACCCGAGTGATCTCCAAATAATATTTTCTATCTGTTCTCCGTACCGGCTGCATTTCCAATGATCCGGTCTGATCCTTTCTGCGCCGCAGACGGGCCTGTCTTGCCGTCATCCCCTGCTTTCCATTGCGAAACGGCCGGCTCCGATATATGACTCGATGTCAGGCAAAGGGCGATCCATGATGTCAAAAGAATCCACAGAATTTTCCTTTTCAGTTACTACTCTGCAGACTGTCCACCAAGTGGATCCGGAATTTCGACCGTTAGGAAACGTACATAGCCGAGCACACCATAAAGCAAAGAAGCAGGTCCCGAAGGACCAGCCCCTTTGTTATATCGCTTATACTTTGGAGCTGGCACCTGTCCGATCTCTGGCCTGAGGCCGCAGATCAATACCTTCCATCAGATCATCTTCGATCAGCGCTTCAGCGATCTTTCTCGCCTCTGCCTCGTTTGTTGAACCATACCCCGGGACAGCCAGACCGAGATCGTCAAAATAGAAGCTCGGTCCCTGCCCCATGGCCTGGAGTCTTTCACGCCTGCGTGCGTGTGCCTCACGGTAGGATCTTTTGGGCCAAACACTGCTCTGGAAGCCACAAAACTCTGGACTTTTCCGTTTATCAATGGTATAACCCAAGTACCAGGGATAGGTATCGTCACCCACAGACATCGGCCATGAACATATGATGAGGGGGTATGTAATATGCAGCATGTCAAACTGAGTAAGTATATAAGTTATCTCCTGCGCCACCATCCGGAAGCCGCAGGTGTTACCCTGGACGAGCATGGCTGGGCCGTCGTGGATGAGTTGATCGATGGCGTGTCGAAAACCCACCCCATCACCAGGGATGTGCTGGAGGAAATAGTGCGCACTGACGCCAAGCAGAGATACACCATCAGCAGCGACGGAACACATATCCGGGCAAATCACGGGCACAGTGTAAAGGTGGATCCGGAGCCGGAAGAAACAGGACCTCCGGAGTTCCTTTATCATGGGACGGCGGAAAAAAGCGTCGGGAGCATCCTTGAAAAAGGGATCCTGCCGATGGAACGGGTATATGTCCATATTTCGTCAGATATCGAAACGGCGATGGAAGTAGGTCGCCGCCATGGCAAACCGACGGTGTTCAGGATCAAAAGCGTAGAGATGTACAAAGACGGGCACCCATTTTTCCGATCCGCCAGCGGCCTGTGGCTCGCCAGAGAAGTGCCGCCGCGCTACTTGGAGCTGCTGAAGGACCCGCACGTCGGATCTAAGGAGTAATGACTAAAAGAGAATACGACCATCAAGTACAATGGACCCATCAGCATCTCCACCAGGGACGGCAATGCCGTCGTACTGAGCCTGGAAGACTATGAGGGCATGATGGCGACAGTGGAACTTTCCGCCGACCCGCAGATGAAGCAGAAGATCCTCGATGGCCTGCACACGAGTCTCGACGACTGTGTGCCAGAGGATGAAGTGACATGGTGAAGTACAGCATCGTCTATACCAAAACTGCCGTTAAGGATATCCCAAAGCTGAAGGCCGCCCATCTGGATGCCAAAGCAAAAGTTCATATTGACTTATTACGGGAAAATCCTTATCAGACGCTGCCCACATATGAAAAGCTGGTCGGTACCCTGAGTGGGGCCTGCTCACGGCGCATCGATCTGCAGCACAGATCGGTATATGAGGCCTGCGAGGCAGAAAAAACGGTCAAGATCATCAGCCTGTGGAGCCATAACGAACGATAGAACATTAGGATAAATGCACTGCACGGTGTCCCTTCGGGGCCGTGCAATACAAAAAAGTCGTCACTGGCGCGCTTTTTCATACTGGCGTAATGCGGCCGCACCCGACTTCACGGGTGCGGTCCTTGTGCAATATAAGCTATCTTTTCATCGAGATCCTCATAAAAAAGCGGCAAATAACGTGATCTGTACGTTTCACCGTACATTCAGCTTCCTCCGCAAACTTCCAAAAACCTCCTCATGGTTCATCCGAGCGCTGCTTCCCTCTGCCATTTTATCTGCCCTATCCAGATCCAACTCTACGCCGTCTGTTAGTTTGGAATACTCCTCTAAACTAAGTACCACCATTGTTCCATATCCGTTTTTTGTCAAATAAACCGGTTCTCCTGAATTTACGATTTTTTCAATATCAGGAAATTTGTTTCTTAAATCCGAAACAGGTCTGATCTGCAACATTTCCAACGCTCCTTATCAAGATTTTATCTTAATTTTATCATCTCCCGTATTATACCAAACTATACCTAACAAAGCAGCTTCATTTCACAATGCGTCATATCAAAACGCTTTCCCTAATGGTGTAATAGTGGTGTAGTGAGCACTTTTCCGATTCGTGAGATCATTGACTTTACTGGCTTTTCGGGACCTTCTTAAGATATTGCCGTGACAACATACCTGTCATCTTTTTTGAGGTTTCTATTGTTATTGTTCCGGCGCAATTATGTAAAAAACATGACACCGTACCTGTCATCTTTTTTGCGTATTTTTTGCTCCGGTGTATTTTTGCAAAAAACGTGCCACCGTACCTGGCATCTTTTTTGCGTATTTTTCGCTCCGGTGTGATTTTGTAAAAAACGTGCCACCGTACTTGGCACTTTTTCGTGCCACCGTACCTGGCATCTTTTTGCGTATTTTTTGCTCCGGCATAATTGTGTAAAAAAGGTACCACCGTACCTGGTACTTTTGGGTACCACTGTACCTGGTACCTTTTTGACGTATTTCTTGTTCCGGTGTAATTATGTAAAAAACATGACACTGTACCTGTCATGTTTTAGTGACACTGTACCTGTCATCTTTTTTTCGGGTCTTTATTTTTATTGTGCCGGTATATTTATGATAAAAACATGACACCGTACTTGTCATCTTTTAGTGACACTGTACCTGTCATGTTTTAGTGACACCGTACCTGTCATCTTTTTTGCGTATTTATTGCATTTGTCCCGATGATATTACTGTAAAAACATGACACCGTACTTGTCATGTTTTAGTGACACTGTACCTGTCATCTTTTTTTGCGTTTTTATTGCATTTGTCCCGATGATATTACTGTAAAAACATGACACCGTACTTGTCATGTTTTAGTGACACTGTACCTGTCATCTTTTTTGCGTTTTTATTGCATTTGTCCCGATGATATTACTGTAAAAACATGACACTGTACCTGTCATCTTTTTTAACCATTTTTCTGCCTCATTTTCTTTGTCAGAGACTTATTGCCTACTGTCATATTTTTTTACGTCGTTTACTCTGAATTTGGTCCGGTGTTGTGCCGGTGCGCCTCAGCCCTTGTCTTTTCTATCCCCTTTCCGTCCTGTTTTCTTCTTCTTTTGGTCTGTTATGACCGGTATCTGACCACTTTTCGTATGTTTCATCTACGGTGGTCTGTTTTTATGTGTTGCTGTGATGATTTACAGAGATCACTTCCTTTACAACGGCGTTTGATGAATCTTAAGGGCATGAAAAGAAAAAGGAATCTGGGTCTGAAAACGGAAAGTGAAAAGAGCACAGCATGTTTTCACTTGCAGATTTCATTATTTTTTTCTTATAAAAAGAGAGAGAAAGAGAAATAAGCAGTCTATGATGGTGTAAAACGTAAGTTCAAATTCCTAAACACAGTAGTATTGTATTATTCCTTTAAAATTTATATATGATACAAAATATAAAAATACAAATAGCGGATCATAATGGTATTTCATACCTTATAATTCAAAACACACAGCATAATTATCTCAGAATCAAATATTAAGGAAGGAGTGCGTATGGATACCAAAAGCATTCTTGACGCTGCGGATGAAGAGACCGTTAAGTGATCCCCCTCCCCTTAATTTTCCCTAGATTTAAATGAAGTTTCAATATGCTCGAGTTTCCGAAAACTGCACTGAAGAAACAGTTGGACCTGTCCAAAGTACCGTTCTGCCGATTTTTAATACTGGGGAAATCTACTTTGAATAAGTGCCATGTTAGATGACATGCGATCCGACATGTGATATGCAAAGGGTGAGACAGTAACTGATTTGGTGTTTCTACATAAGATCGCCGTTCATAGAGGGAGAGCCGCCCAGATAAGGGCCGCCCTCCAAAATAGCCAGTCGTTGATTTCAGCAATATCGTATTTTGCCTATCTCGTAACAACAAGCTTTCGTCTTCATTTTAGCCTTCAGGCATAGTCGCATCAACTAACAGGCGACCGAATGTGCCGTCATGTACTTCGCTGAAATAGTACCGTTTTCCGCCTATCTCATTCCAGCCGGTATACATATATCCCTGCGTACCGTCAGAGACCGGGTGCAGATAATACTTCAAGCCGGTCTCCGGATCGGTGGACCAGCCGACCACCATGTAACCATCCTTATCGAAATAGTACCAGTCGGTTTTGCCGTTCCAGACAACCTGTTTCCAACCGATCAGCCATGTGCCGTCCGGATCACGATACCACCAGCGGAAGCCATCCGCAGCACGCACCCATTCTCCTGAAGTGTCCCGCACCGCCTTACGAGCATAACAAAGCCGTCAGCGGGCGCCGACGGTTAGTACTTGTCAAATATTCTTTTATACGCTGACTTTATTTTCTCTCTGAAAGGAGCCGGGTCAAATCCACGTTCAAATTCTGCACATATCTCGGGGAAAGTATCATCCAGCTCCTTAGCTATCTTTGGATTTTCTCGTTCAATAAACTTATAGTTGTCAACGATCATATCTGGAAGGTCAAATGAAAAATCTACGGGATCATAATTTCCTGACAAGAACTTGTCTATCGTCGTTTTGATCTTCTCTATCATTCACATGCCTCCCATTCTTTTTTGGTGTTGCCTTTTTTTCAATGGTCATATATTCCGTTTCTTCAGCACTTTTAATTAATTCAATTTCATTATACATTCGTATTTTTCTTCCATCAAACTGCTTATAATTGGCCGGTTTATCATTTCCGATCTCGACAGTATCAGTTTCCTGCACTTTGTCACAGTAGATCGAACTCTTTCGTGATCTCGGATCCCTTATCTAAAGGCATCTTGATCATGCCAATGGATTCTATCTATAAAGGTAAAAAAGAGTTCCGGTCAAGGAACTCTCTTGCAGTACATAGGGATCTGACAGAAAGATGAATATCTAGTATTTCAGATCGCGTCAGGGAGCATTATGCCGTCTGTGTCATCTGCTCTTTTAATTCTTTTACAGCAGATAAAGGCAGTTTGGTGCATTGCGCTACATCGTCGAGCGAGAGGCTGCTCGTCTGCAGCAATTGTTTTGCAACATCTTCCCTGACTTCTTTTGCGATCTCAGCTTCAATCACTTTTATTTCGTCACCAAACAATTCTTTTACGATATCGCGCATTTCTTTTACTCCTTTTTGCTTTCTTTGTAGTGCCTTGCTTTTTCGCAAGTTCCTCGTAGTACATGTCATCAGGATCGGCCAACTGCATACACATCTAAAATAACTGACCTGACCTGCAGGTTTTTAAGCTCTTTCTGTGTATGGACCGGCTTGATCGTTATCTCCTTATCCAGTACAATTTTAAGGATCAGTTCTATCGCCTCAAAATTTTCATCAATGCAGGCGCTGAAAAAGATGTCGTCGATATAGCGAAACGACTGCAGAAGGGACTT
>CANQGL010000093.1 GCA_947623185.1 uncultured Lachnospiraceae bacterium | reverse complement strand
TATGTGCTCGAGACCGGCCGCATCACCATGGAAGGCCCTTCCGCCGACCTGCTGGCGGATGAGCGCGTAAAAGCGGCTTATCTGGGCGCATAACGGGCGTTTTATGAGCGTTTAATTGCCAAAAAAGTGTTGACATCTGCGGGGACTGATGTTATTATTACAGAGTGTGCCGCACAGCGAGGCCATAAGTCTCGGGCCGCGCGGTCCTTACGGATCACGGGCGCGGGCGCCGCAGTTGGCGAGTAATGATAATAGGAGGTGCAATAACATGTACGCGATTATTGCAACTGGCGGTAAGCAGTACAGAGTAGCCGAAGGCGACAGCTTAAAGATCGAGCGCATCGACGCGGAAGTCGGTTCTTCCGTAACATTCGATCAGGTCCTGGCCGTCAACAACGGTGAGCTTACCATCGGATGCCCGACCGTTGAGGGCGCGACCGTATCCGCGACCGTGGAGAAAGTCGGCAAGGGCAAGAAAGTTATCGTTTACAAGTATAAGCGCAAGACCGGCTATCACAAGAAAAACGGTCACAGACAGCTTTATACGCAGGTCAAGATCGACAAGATCAACGCTTAAACCGTCATGATCATGGTAGACATTTCACGCGATGCGGACGGGGCCGTGAGAGAGATCGGCATATCCGGACACGCGGATTTTGACGAATACGGAAAGGATATCATTTGTGCCGCGGTTTCCGCGCTGGCGATAAACTTTGCGAATTCGGTCGACGCGTTCTCGGACGACGCTTTCTGCGGCGAAGCGGAAGAGAGCGGGAATTTCCGGTTCGTCTTTCCGGAGGAGATCAGTCCCGCGTCGCAGCTCCTTACGAGATCCCTGATCCTCGGGCTCGAGTCGATACGGGATCAGTACGGAGAGGAATACATCAATTTTCGATTCAGGGAGGTGTAACGCTATGTTCCAGATGAACCTTCAGTTGTTCGCCCATAAAAAGGGCGTTGGCTCCACAAAGAACGGAAGAGATTCCGAGTCCAAACGCCTCGGTGCAAAAAGAGCGGACGGACAGTTCGTATTGGCCGGCAACATTCTCTACAGACAGCGCGGAACAAAGATCCATCCGGGTCTTAACGTAGGACGCGGCGGCGACGATACCTTATTCGCAAAGGTCGACGGAGTCGTAAGGTTTGAGAGAAAGGGCAGAGACAAGAAACAGGTTTCTGTATATCCGAGAGCGATCAACGAATAATAAGATCGAACGGGACGTTGCGGGATAAAAGTGACGTCCCGTTTTTGTTTCAGACAGCAACACGGTACAGAAAGGAACCGTCGGATGTTTACAGACAGGGCAAAAGTATTTATCAAGTCGGGCGACGGCGGAAACGGTCATGTGAGCTTCCGCAGGGAGCTCTACGTCGCGAGCGGCGGACCGGACGGCGGCGACGGCGGAAAGGGCGGCGACGTGATCTTTCAGGTCGACGACGGCCTCAATACGCTCGTCGATTTCCGTCATGTGCGCAAATATGTGGCGGAGAACGGAAAAGAGGGCGGAAAGCGCCGCTGCCACGGCTCGAACGGAAAGGACCTGATCGTCAAGGTCCCGGAGGGGACCGTCATCAAGGACTTTGAGAGCGGCAAGGTCATCACGGACATGTCCGGCGAGAACCGCCGCGAGATCGTCCTTAAGGGAGGCAAAGGAGGCCTCGGCAACATGCACTTCGCCACCTCGACCATGCAGGTCCCGAAATACGCGCAGCCGGGCCAGCTGGGCCAGGAGCTCTGGATCCAGCTGGAACTCAAGGTGATCGCGGACGTCGGTCTCGTCGGTTTCCCGAACGTCGGAAAATCGACGCTTCTTTCGCGTGTCTCAAACGCGAGGCCGAAGATCGCGAATTATCATTTCACCACGCTCGATCCGCATCTGGGCGTAGTCGATCTGGGCGACGGGAACGGTTTTGTGATGGCGGACATCCCGGGTCTGATCGAGGGCGCGTCCGAGGGCCTCGGGCTCGGTCACGAATTTCTGCGCCATATCGAGCGCACGAAGGTGCTCCTCCATGTGGTGGACGGCGCTTCGGTCGAGGGACGCGATCCGATCGAGGATATCTTAAGCATCATGAACGAGCTGCGTGCCTATAACGAAGACCTCTTAAAGCTTCCGCAGGTGATAGCGGCGAACAAGCTGGACGCGGCCGCAGACGGCGGAGAAGAGCGCCTGGCGCGCCTTAAGGAGCGCTTTGAGCCGCAGGGTATCCCCGTGTTCGGGATCTCGGCCGTCACCGGAAAGGGCGTGGACAGGCTTCTGGCGCATCTTTTTGAGGTGCTTAAGGGCATGGACCGCACGCCGAAGGTCTTTGAGAGGGAATTTGAAGTCGGATACCTGTCGGATCAGAACCTGCCGTATACGGTGAGCCGAGCGGACGACGGCGCCTTTATCGTCGAGGGCCCGCGGATCGAGAAGATGCTTGGATATACCAATCTCGATTCGGAAAAGGGATTCGCCTTTTTCCAGAAGTTCTTAAAGGACACCGGCATCCTCGGAGACCTTGAAAAAGAGGGGATCGCCGAGGGGGATACGGTCCGTATGTACGGATTGGAATTTGACTATTACAAATAGGGGAGTATCGCATGATGACAAGCAAGCAGAGATCCTATCTGAAGGGACTCGCCATGAAGACGGATCCGGTCTTACAGATCGGCAAGTCCAGTCTCACGCCGGAGATCACGGAGGCGGTCCGCGAGGCGCTGGACGCGCGCGAGCTGATCAAGATCCACATCCTCAAGAACTGTGTGGATGACGGGAACGCGATGGCAGCGATGCTGGCGGAACGCACCCGGTCCGAGGTCGTGCAGGTGATCGGCAGGATGATCGTATTATACAAACCGGCGAAAGAGGAGAAGGACCGCAAGATCGTTCTCCCGTAGGCCGAAAGGAGTGCGTATGAGGCGCATCGGCATCATGGGCGGAACATTCGATCCCGTCCACAACGGGCATCTGCTTCTCGGAAAGCAGGCATATCTGGAATACGGACTCGATACGGTCTGGTACATGCCGTCCCATATCCCGCCCCACAAGCGCGATCACAGGATCGCGGAGGCGGAGGACCGGGTAAACATGCTGAAGCTCGCGCTGGCGGACCAGCCGTACTGCAGCGTGTCGGATTTTGAGCTTATGCGCGAAGGGACCACCTACACGGCGCAGACACTCGCGCTGTTAAAAGAACGGTATCCGGATGACCGGTTCTACTTCATCATCGGCGCGGACTCTCTGTATCAGATCGAGAGCTGGTACGAGCCCGAGCGGGTGCTTAAGCTGGCGTCGTTTCTGGTATCCGGCCGCGACTATGAGAACGCCGGAAGGACGCTTGCGGAACAGGCCGCCTATCTCGAAGAAAAATACGGGGCCGAGATCCGCATCCTTCACAACGAGGAAGTGGATATCTCCTCGGCGGAGATCCGCAGACGGATCTCGGAGGGCAAGGAAGTCATAAAGGATCTGCCGGAGCCGGTCCTGCGCTATATCACGGAGCACGGACTGTACCGGTAGGGAAGGAGGCGGCGGAGCCGATGTACGAATCGATCATTTCCGTTCGGAAAGCCATGCAAAAGAAGCTGGAACCGCACCGATACGAGCATACGCTCGGCGTCGCGGCGACGGCGCAGGCGCTCGCCATGCGCTACGGCTATGATCTTGAAAAGGCGGAGCTCGCGGGGCTCCTGCACGACTGTGCAAAGCGTTTCGACGCGCCGACCATGCTGAAAAAATGCGAAAAGCGGGGGATCGCGGTCAGCGAGAGCGAACAGAACGATCCGTCCCTTCTGCACGCGAAGCTCGGCGCATGGTACGCAAAGCACAAGTACGGCGTGGATGACGCAGAGATCCTGAGCGCGATCGCCTGTCATACCACCGGGAAGCCGAACATGTCGCTCTTGGACAAGATCATTTATGTGGCCGACTACATCGAACCGCGGCGCGACCGCGCGCCGAATCTTACCGAATACAGGAAACTGGCCTTTATCGACCTGGATGCGGCCTGTCTGGCGATCATGGAGTCGATCCTTTCGTATCTCAAGTCGGAAGGGAAGACGATCGATACGATGACGGTGGCCGCCTGCGTCGACATGCGGCGCGCGGTAAAGGAAAATAAAGACATCCGGAGAGCGGAGACGTCCGCCGTACCGGAAAACAAGGAGGAATCAACGGGTGAATCAGGCAAAAGAAATCGTAAAACTCGCAGTCGCAGCTTTGGAAGAAAAAAAGGGTGAGGACATCAAGATCATCGACATCGAGGGCGTGACGGTGATCGCCGACTACTTCGTTCTTGCCAGCGCGTCGAACACCAACCAGACGCAGGCGCTCGTGGACAGCGTCGAGGAAGCGCTTTTTAAGGCCGGCTATACCTGCCGCCAGCGCGAGGGGAACGCAAGCTCCACCTGGGTCCTCATGGACTACGGCGACGTTATCGTACATGTATTTTCAAAAGAAGACCGCCTGTTCTATGATCTTGAGCGGATCTGGATGGACGGTAAAATCGTAAATTCGGTGGATGAGTTGTAATGATATATTTTCTTCTTGCGATCTGCTACCTGGGCTTTATCAGCCTGGGTATGCAGAATTCGCTTTTCGGGGCTGCGTGGCCGGCCATCAGCCAGGACTTTGGCGTCCCGGTCTCTTGGGCGGGCACGGTCTCCGTCGTTTTTTCCCTTTCGTGGATGGCGGCCAGCCTGCAGAGCGAACGTCTCTCCAAATACCTTCCCACCCATATCGTGGTGGCGGCCGGGGTGACGACCACCTCGCTGTCGCTGTTCGGCTATTCGTTCACCCGGTCGCTATGGCAGATGATCCTGCTCGCGGTGCCGTTCGGGTTTGGGACCGGGACCGTGGATACGGCGTTCAACAGCTATGTCGCGCTTCATTACAAAAGCCGCTACATGAGCTGGCTGCACTGTGTCTGGGGCTTCGGAGCCGGGCTCGGGCCCTATATCATGGGCCGCGCGCTGGATACGGGAAGCGGCTGGTACGCGGGATACCGTCTGGTAGCCGTGACCGAAGTCGGCTTGCTCGCGATCATTCTGGCGAGTTTCCCGTTCTGGAGAAGGGCGTTTCCCGGAAGCGGGAACAAAGATGTGGATGAGAGCGAAGGGCAGGAGCGGGAACGCGATCCGAAAAAGCCCCACTCGATCCGTGAGATTATCGTCATTCCGGGCGTAAAGGAGGTGCTGTTCGCCTTTTTTGCATACTGCGTGATCGAGCAGACGACGATGCTCTGGATGAGCAGCTACCTTGTCGGGGAAAAGGGATTTGACAGCGCGGTCGCCGCTTCGAGCGTCAGCCTGTTCTACATCGGTCTGATGATCGGGAGAGCGGTCAGCGGGTTCCTTTCCGCAAGACTGAACGATCTGCAGATCGTCCTCTGCGGACTGGTGCTTTTAGTGGCGGGGCTTTTGTTTCTCCCGCTTGGCGGTTCATGGCCGTTTTTCTGCCTGTTCCTGATCGGACTCGGATGTTCTCCGATCTATCCGTGCCTGATGCGCGTATCGCCCGATCTGTTCGGAAAGGACAAATCGCGGGCGCTCATCGGAATGGAGTCGGCCAGCGGCAGTATCGGGAATCTGACTTTGCCGCCGCTTTTCGGGATCGTAGCGAACCGAACGGGCATGTCCCTGTTTCAGCCGTTTTTGCTCGTAATGTTCTGCATGGTCGTCATCATGTATATAAGGCTCAGAAGGCTGCCGCAGGCGGCGCGGCTTTGAACATGAGCTGCCGCAGGCGGATCGGCTTTTGTACTGTAAAAAAATATGGGAGCTTCCTTTTTTGGGAGCTCCCGTTTTTCACTCTTTTCGGTCCTTGCAAATTTTTTCGGAATCCGTTCGGCGCTTTTCGGTCCGTTTCAGCTCAACAGGCGGAAGAGGCCGATCACCTTTCCGAGGATCTGGATGTCGTTTACGATGATGGGATCCATCGCGGAGTTTTCCGGCTGCAGGCGGATATGCCCGTTTTCCCGGTAAAATGTCTTGACGGTGGCGGAGTCTTCCAGCAGGGCCACGACCTTGTCCCCGTTGTCCGCCGTGGGCTGTTTGGCGACGATGACTTTGTCGTTGTTGAAGATACCGGCCTCGATCATGCTGTCGCCCTTGACCTTCAGCATGAAGATCTCCTTGTTCGGAAGCATCTCGACCGGGATCGGGAGATAATCCTCAATGTTTTCCTCCGCCAGGATCGGAGTGCCGGCGGCCACGGTCCCGATCACGGGAACGTTTACCACCTCGCGGCGTGTAAGCGCGAAATCGTCGTCAATGATCTCGATCGTACGCGGCTTCGTGGGATCGCGGCGGATATAGCCGTTGCGCTCCAGCGTCTCGAGATGCGAATGGACCGACGAGGTCGATTTCAGTTTCACCGCCTCGCAGATCTCGCGGACGGACGGCGGATAGCCCTTTCCGAGGATCGTGTCCTTGATATACTGCAAGATCTCTTTCTGTTTCTCCGTGATTCTTCCCTGCGCCATATTTCGACCTCCTGTTCGGTTTACTGATTTTATAGTAACATATGTTCGATAAAAAAGCAAACATTTGTTTGTATGAAATTCATTAAACGACAGACAATCTTGCGATCACGGCTTCTCTGCATAATTCATATTCGTATCTGCACATACTATGTCGGTATTATATGCAGTAAATCATGCTGTCTCCTTGATTTTCTGCATATAAACTGATATAATAATGTGCAGAAACGGAGGACAGTATATGAGAAAATTTGATTATTCCTTTTTGAACAATGGACTGTTACCTGCCAGGCTTGTGGATCTTACCGCGAATATTTCGGCGCTCAAAACCATGGCGGGTGTCCGAAAAGAAGAGTACGCACGAATTTTTACGGAGCTTGAGGATATCGCCAGGGTGCAGTCCATCAAAAGCTCCAACGCCATTGAGGGGATCGTCACCAGCGATGAGCGTATCGCCGCCATCGTCAATCAGAACAGCGCGCCCTTAAACCACAATGAGGCGGAGATCGCCGGATACAGGGACGCGTTGAATGAGATCCACCTGGGCTTTGACCATATCGACTTTACCCGGCGGGATATTCTCAGTCTGCATGAGATGATGATGTCGATTGCCGGCTATGAATACGGCGGGCAGTACAAGACGAACGACAACGTGATCCTGGAAGTGGGCACAGACAGTAACCGCCGCGTACGGTTCCGCCCGACCTCCGCCGCAGAGACTCCAAAAGCCATGGAACAGCTGGAGCTTGCCTATCTCGCAGCGCGGGATGACGCGAATATCAATCAGCTTCTGCTGATCCCCTGTGTTATTCTGGATTTTCTCTGCATCCATCCATTCCGGGACGGCAACGGCAGAATGTCCCGTCTGCTTTCCCTGCTGCTCCTCTATAAAAACGGTTATGACGCCGGAAAATATGTGTCTTTTGAGGAACAGATCAACAATTATAAAGCCTATTACTATGAGGCTCTGCGGCAGTCCTCCATAGGCTGGGAGACGGGCGAAAACAGCTATTTCCCATTTATGGAAAATTTCCTATCCATGCTCTATATATGCTATAAGGAGCTGGACAAGCGGTTTGCTGTGGTAAACAGCAAACGGATCACGAAAAAGGCCCGTATAGAGGCGACAGTGTTAAACAGCCTGACGCCTCTTTCCAAGGCGGAAATATGCAGGATCCTCCCTGATGTCAGTCCGACCACCGTGGAGGCTGTGCTGGGTGCAATGATCAGAAGCGGAGTCATTAAGCGGATCGGCGCTTCACGGGCGGCCCGATATATAAAAGTTTAATTTTCGCTGTGTAATCAGATATTTTCGATACGAATCCATGCCCCCAGAGGGACTAAAGTGAGAATACCAAAACACTATTTGTGTATGAGGAAGTCAAAAGGGAATTTTTTTCTCTGTTTTCTTCATTGGCATAAGTTTCGAATCCCTTTTCCTATTTCTCGAGTCTTTGCACGACATTACTAAAGTGTAGTCATCAATATGCCAATTCTTTGCCCAAGTATATAGCTCCTGCATCGTCATGATCTATCTGATGCTCAACATCATTTCCATAAAGAATGATAGTATAGTTAATACTTCAGGGCTAAACCCAATTTTGCAGATAACTAAACTAATTTTGCAGATAACTACTGCCTTTCGTTATTTATTGAGTAATTATACTCAAATTATTGATAAGTTTTTATATTAAAACAAAAAAAACTTTATATTGAATAAATATTACTTGACAAAGATGTCGAAACATGTCTATAATATATTAAAGCATTAAGGTTATTACATGATAATAGCCTATTTTCTTTAAACTATAAGAGGTAATCTATGTATAAGCTAAGCGATTATACGGTTGTTGTAAGAGGAAAAGACTACATCATTCATAACACCCTCTATGGCAATATGGTCAGAGTGACAGGAACAGAAGAAAAAGAATATATAGATTCAATAGATGAATTATTAGTAGCTGAGGAAGCATTAGATAATAATGAGTTCCTTCAGTTGCTAATTGATATGAAATTCATAGTTGATGAAAATACAAATGAACAAAATATTGTTAATTTGAGATATTTGGAATATGAAAAACGAACGCTAAATGTCATAATAATTCCAACTAGGCAATGTAATTTTGATTGTCCATATTGCTATGAAAAACATGTCAATCTTTTTATGGAAAAGGATACATATCACAATGTGATAGAAATGTTAGTAAAAATTATTAATACATATGCGTATAGTAGTGTAAATATAGGTTGGTTTGGAGGAGAACCCACATTAGAGATAGATAATATATGTTCCTTTATGAATACTTTAAGAGCAAGGTTAAACAATAGAATTGCAGTTTATGGTCAAATGACTTCAAATGGATACTTACTAAATTACACTAATTTAAAGAGATTAGTAGATGCAGGAATCAGTAGTTATCAAATAACCATAGATGGGTTAAAAATAACTCATGATAAAACCCGTGTTTTAAAAGGTAACCAGCCTTCGTGGGTGCATATAATTAATAACTTATGTAATGCAAAAAAGAGCAAATTAAAATTTAAAATTGTTATTAGAACAAATTTCACAAAAGAGATGATAAAATATGCTAATGAATGGTTCGATTATTTGAAAAATGAGTTTTTATCAGATAAACGATTCAAACTATATTTTGAAGCTGTTAAGGACTTGGGAGGGGCAGATAAGACATATAAATTTGGAGAAGGAGAAGGCAAGCAAGTGGCTGATTTGCTAAAACTGGCTACAGATAAAGAGCTTTTTCCCTCGACATATCAATCATGGCTAGATGGTTTTGGGATGGTATGCTATGCTGGAAAAACTAATAGTTTGGTTGTGGATTATGATGGTACATTGAGAAAATGTACGGTTATATTAGAGGATCCAATTAACAATGTAGGCAAAGTTGGACAGAATGGCAAATTTATAATAAACGAGCAAAGTTTTAGCTGGTGGACAACTTACGAAAAGCAATCAGAATGCTTATCTTGCAAAATATATCCTCTTTGCTACGGAAAAAAATGTCCTGCTTGTTATCCTGAAAAGAACTATTGCAATAATTTAATTGATACATATTATGGAATCCTTGGAGCTATGAGCAATTTATATAAGACATCAGAGGAGCAAATTTAATCTTATGCTTTTTATGCAGAAAGGGGGTGAAATAATGAAAGGATATAGTATTATAGCTACAAGCGATGGATCGGCCATGCGGGTCTTCGACAGTTGTAACTGAATAAAATTCTAGTAAACCGCAGAAATGCGGCTTTTTTCTTGTCAAATTTTTT
>CANQGL010000092.1 GCA_947623185.1 uncultured Lachnospiraceae bacterium | reverse complement strand
ATGATGGGAGAATTTATCATCTATTACCGTGGCAAAATCATAGGCGGTATCTATGATGACAGGCTGCTTGTAAAACCAGTAAAAGCAGCCATCAGCTATATGCCGGCAGCTCCGTATGAGATCCCCTATGAGGGAGCAAAAGAGATGCTGCTGGTAGACGAAGTTGACAACAGAGAGTTTTTGACAGGTTTATTTAACGCCATGTATGAGGAACTGCCAGCACCAAAACCGAAAAAGAAGAAGTAGGCAGCTTCCTGTTTGCGAATAGTCTCTAAAATAGGAATGGACCTTGTGTGAGCGGGCGGCTTTCTTTCGGAGTCGCCCATTTTTAGAAAAGATAAGTCGGCAAGGCGGGATTTAATGAAAGAGGGGTATTGTTTATGGAACGACAGGTCTTGCTGCTCGGCAACCCGCAGCTCTATGAGACTTCCGAAAAAGTGACCCGGGAAGAACTGGAAGAACTCCGTCCCGTTTTTACGGATATGTTTGACTGCATCAAAGGTATTCGCCGTGATTACGGTTTTGGGAGAGCGATCGCAGCCCCGCAAATCGGTGTAATGAAACGCCTTATATGTATTCTCACGGATAAACCTTATGTAATTATCAACCCTGAACTTGAGTTTGTCGGTGATGAAATGATGGAACTATTGGACGATTGTATGTCGTTCCCAAAGCTGCTTGTGCGTGTGCGTCGTTATCGTCATTGCATACTGCGCTATTTGGATGAGAACTGGGAACCTCAGGAAATGCGAATGGATGATGATATGTCTGAACTTATTCAGCATGAATACGACCATCTTGACGGTATTCTTGCAACTATGCGTGCTATTGACAATAAGTCTTTTGTGATGAAGGAATAAACAGCTTCCGGTTGAACAAAAGAAGGTTTGCTTCTTTATGGCGGCGGACGCAAGCGGTCCGGACCCGATATTGACTGAAGAGAAAGGGAACGATAACGGCAAAGCGGCGGTGACAAAAAGCTTTAGTGCAACAAAAAATATCGGGCTGTTTCTTGACAAAGATATATTTCTGTGGTATTGTTCTCTTTGGGTTAGCAATACCTAACTATAATGATAAAGTACCGTCGCTTTCTTTCCCCAAGGCTCACCTTGGGGATTCCTAAGCCTCCGGTGTTAGCTATCACTAACCAAACTAAAAAATTACACGAGGAGTGCCGGTCATGAGCAGGATCGCGATCCTGTTCTGGAGCGGAACCGGCATTAAAAGGTGAAATGAACATGAAGCTGAGCGCGTCCGGGGAGGACTATCTGGAAGCGGTACTGATCCTGGGCCATCGCATGAAACATGTGCGGGCCATTGACGTCTCCCAATACCTGGGTTACGCGAAAACCAGCGTCAGTCATGGGCTGAGGCTACTGCGCGAGGGCGGACTCCTGACCAGAGATACAGACGGCTATCTGTATCTGACCGAGGCCGGCCTGGAAACGGCGGAAAAGATATACGCAAAGCACCGTTTTTTTACCCAATGGCTGATCGAATCCGGTATTGCCCCGGACACTGCTGAAAAGGATGCCTGTCGCATGGAACATGCCATCAGCGAGGAGAGCTTCCAAAAGCTGATGCAAGCGCTGGATCATTCGCAAGAGGTTTCTGAATGCGAAATATTTGAGGAAGAAGCGTGAAACTGCGAACGGTTCGTCTTGACTCCCCGGGTTTCTGCCAGATATAATTTTTTTTATCTCGACCGGCGTCTGTTCCCGCAGACGGTCGGTACCGGCAAAAAACGACGGTTTTCCGTCAGATGGAGGTGGTTCCTATGAAGCAGCACCGATTCTGGGCGTGGTGCGCCGTCTTTTGCATGGCAATGGTGATGATCACGGGATATAAGCATAAGTAAGTGCGAGATAAAAATCAGGAGGAATACATATGGATTGTGAAAAACTCTGTAAAAATCTGGCTGTTTTTGCGGGAGGCGTCCTGTTCGGTTCCGCTGGGTTAAAGCTGCTGTCCAGCCGGGATGCGAAGAAAGCCTATACCCATGCCACAGCCGCCGCTCTGCGGATGAAGGAGTCGGTCATGGAAACCGTGACCACTGTTCAGGAGAACGCCGCCGACATACTTGCTTCGGCAAAGGACCTCAACGCTCAGCGGGAGGAACAGGAAGCCGGAGATGCCGTCGGGCAGGCCGAAGAAGGCTGAAGCGTACACAGGACAGGGGGCTGCGGCCCCCTGTTATTCTGTTTTTGGAGGTCACCATGAAATTCATGATAAAACATCAAAGCCGGGGGCGCATCCGGGTCCGGATGATCCAGTCCCGGATGTCCCTGGAACAGGCCGATTTGCTGGAGGGCTATCTCCGCCGGCTTCCCCGGGTCATCCGCGCTAATGTCCATGAGCGGACCCGCTGCGCCATCGTGGAGTATCAGGGGCCGCAGGAGGATATCCTCCAGGCGCTCGGCAGGTTTTCCTATCAGATGGAGGACCTGCATCCCCCGCTCAGCAGCAGCCGGAACCTGAATCGGATCTATGAGGAGAAACTGGTGGCTATGGTCACGGGAAAGGCCTCTTTTTCCCCTCTCCTCTTCGGGCCGCCTATACCGTTTGGAGATCTATCCCCTATCTGTTTCGCGGTGCGCGGTGCCTTTTGCGGGGACAGCTCTATGTAGAGGTGCTGGATGCTCTCTCCATGGGGATCTCCCTGATCCGGGGCGATTTCACCACCGCGTCCTCGGTGGGCTTCCTCCTGGGGCTGGGCGAGCTGCTGGAGGAGTGGACCCGTAAAAAATCCGTCAGCGATCTGGCTCAGAGCATGTCGCTGAACATTGACCGGGTCTGGCTGAAAACACCGCAGGGTGATGTACTCGTGCCCCTGTCCGTGGTTCAGCCCGGAGATCAGGTACGGGTTCGTCTGGGAGGTCTGATCCCCCTGGATGGCATGATCGCCGAGGGGGAGATCATGGTCAATCAGGCATCTCTCACCGGGGAATCCATCCCGGTCCCCAAGCGCGCAGGCATGACGGTCTACGCCGGGACGGTGGTGGAGGAGGGCGAGTGCGTCATTCAGACCACAAGCCAGTCGGGCGACAGCCGCTACGACAAGATCGTGGCCATGATCGAGCGATCGGAATCCCTGAAATCTGCGGCGGAGAGCCGCGCCGCAAATCTGGCGGACCGTCTGGTGCCCTATACTCTGGCGGGGAGCCTGCTCACCTATCTGTTTACGCGGACGGTTTCCCGCGCTCTGTCCGTCCTCATGGTGGATTTCTCCTGCGCCCTGAAGCTGGCAATGCCTCTGGCGGTCCTCTCCGCCATGCGTGAGGCCAGCGGGTTCCATGTGACGGTGAAAGGCGGCAAGTATCTGGAGAAAACAGCTCAGGCGGATACGGTGGTCTTTGACAAGACCGGCACTCTGACCCACGCCTGCCCGGTAGTCGCAAAGGTCGTTCCCTTTGGCGGACGGAATGAGGACGATATGCTGCGGCTGGCCGCCTGCCTGGAAGAACATTTCCCCCACTCCATGGCCAATGCCGTTGTCCAGGCCGCACGGGAGCGCGGACTTTCCCATGAGGAAATGCACTCCGAGGTGGAATATATCGTGGCCCACGGCATTGCCAGCGCGGTGAACGGCCATCGGGTCATCATCGGCAGCGCGCACTTTGTCTTTGAGGACGAGCACTGCACCATACCGGAGGAAGATCGGGACCGCTACGATTCTCTGCCGGATCAGTATTCTCACCTGTATCTGGCGGTCGGCGGCGTGCTGTCCGCCGTGGTCTGTATCTCCGATCCCCTGCGGCCGGAGGCGGGCGCTGTGATACGGCGGCTGCGTGAATTGGGCATTCAGCGGACCGTGATGCTGACCGGGGACAGCGAACGTACCGCTGCCGCCATCGCGGGAGAAGTGGGAGTGGACGAGTACCATGCGGAGATCCTGCCGGCAGATAAGGCCGGCTTTGTGGAGACGGAGCGCAAGAAGGGCCATACCGTCATCATGATCGGGGATGGGATCAACGACTCCCCGGCGCTCTCGAAAGCCGATGTGGGCATTGCCATCAGCGACGGCGCCGCTATCGCCAGAGAAGTCGCGGACATTACGATCGCGGCGGATAACCTGTTTGAGCTGGTCAATCTGCGTCGGATCGCCGCCCGGCTGACCTGGCGAATCCATGCAAACTACCGGTTCGTCATTGGCTTCAACGGGACGCTGATCGCGCTTGGGGCCCCTGGGTATTCTGTCTCCGGCCACCTCGGCCATCCTGCATAATCTTTCCACCCTGGGCGTCAGTTTGCGAAGCATGACAAATCTTCTGGAACCCGATTGAAATGACAGGAAGAACCGTCCCCGCAAGGGGAGTTCCTGCGGGGACGGTTTTTCTGTATGAGCTGCGAAGGAGGAAAAGAAATGATGCCGCTGACTCTGGCAAAGGCAGGAGAAACCGTCACCATCCGAAAAATCTCCGGAAAGGATGAGGTGCGCCAACACCTGGCGGAACTGGGTTTTGTGGTAAACGGCAGTGTGACGGTGATCAACGAGCTTGGGGGAAATCTGATCGTGCAGGTAAAAGGCAGTCGGATCGCGCTGAACAGAACGATTGCAAATCGCATTATGATATGATATGCGGGAGAGCGTACCGCAGCAGCAACATTACCGTTCTTTGGAACGGTTTGCTTAAGGTACACAGTTAGAATATGCTAACTCTTGGCGACGGTATGGTAAAAGAAAGGATAGAGGGCCATGAAAACAAATTCAGAACGGGCGCTGGAGCGGCTGAAACTGCCGCCGAATAAGGAATTTGACTTGAAAAAGGACGGCTTTATCGCGGCGCTTTACAGTCCGGAGCAGGACGAATATCCCCAAAAAGCAGTCGTCATGTTCGGCGGGAGCGATGGCATTTATCCTCTCACAAGACTTATGGCGGAGAAGTATGCCGAGAGGGGCATGACGGTGCTGGCGCTGGCTTATTGGAATGAACCCGGTCTGCCGGACTGTTTTGAGAGGATCCCGGTGGAGACGGTGGAAAAAGCCGCGCTCCGGCTTCAGGAGTGCGGTTATGAGAAGATAGGGCTGTGGGGCATCTCCATGGGCGCGGAGCTGGCGCTGCTGGCCGGGAGCCTGATGCCTGGGCTGGTCTCCTGCGTGACGGCGGTGTGCCCGATAAATATCTGCGGGCAGGGATTTCGGAAGGGTAAGGGCATTGAGCCCTTGGACTGCTCCGCCTTTAGCTGGAGAGGCGAGGAGATCCCATGGGCCCGGCTGCGTTTTTCCAAGGGGCGGATCCTTCGGGACTGCCTGCGGGAGAAGGGCGTATGTCTGCGCTCCTGCTACGAGGAAGCGGTACTGCACGCAGCCGGGGAGGCGCAGATCAAGGTAGAAAACATCGGCGGACCGGTGCTTATGATTTATCCCGAGTACGACGGTATGTGGCCTTCGGAACTGGCGGCGGAAAAAATCGGGCAGAGACTGAAGGACAAAGGCTTCGCTTACCCGGTGAAACATCTCAGTTACCGGTATGCCAGCCACATGCTGGTTCCGGTGACCTCCCGCTCCACGGTCATGTTCCGGGTGGAGCGAAAATTCCCGGCGAAATGTCGGGAAAGCGACATGGATGCCTTTGAAAAGACGCTGACGTTCTGGAAAGAGGCGTGGTGAGACGATATTGGTGACAGAATGTGCCGTTTTGAGAGCCTGCGATCTGGCGGGCTCTCTTTCTTTGAAAAGAAAACACCTCTTTGTGACGGGGGAGGAGAACGGTAATATCCGGGTGACCGGGGACGATGATGTCCGGGTGACGCCGTTGACTTTGGGGTCTGCGTGCAGTAGAATTAAAAGAGCGATAAATCGATGCTTATCCACCCCAAAGGGCGTATCACCGATACAGATGGATGAATCAATACAAAGGCAGGAAAAATCATGGGACAAATTGCCAATCAAATGGCATTGGAACTTTTTGAAGCCAAAAAAGAAGAATAATAAGACGAATCCTGAGTTTGTAAAAGGATCTATTTATCTAACGAAGAAAGGAAGGTTTTGCAATGAAAACGATAGGCATGATCGGTGGAATGAGTTATGAATCCAGCATTCATTACTATGAGAGAATAAACAATCAGGTCAATCAGATCGCAGGCGGATTGACCTGTGCGAAAATGTTGATCTATAATGTCAACTTTGAAGAAATAAGAAAGTTAATGCTGGAAAACGAATGGGACGAGATCGGAGCAGAACTTGCTAAAATTGCAAAAACCTTAGAAGACGCCGGGGCGGATTATATTGTTATTGCAACAAATACAATGCATAAATTAGCTGATTATGTACAAAGTCAGATTCGTATACCGCTGATCCATATAGCCGACAGTGTGGCAGATAAGTGCAAAGAAAGCAACGTATCCAAAGTTGGACTATTGGGTACGAAATACACAATGGTTGAAGATTTCCTTGTTGACCGATTAAAACTAAACGGATTAACTGTTTTTACTCCAAAAGACAGTAAGGATATTGATGAAATCGACAGGATAATATTTGATGAACTATGCAAAGGAACGATAAAAGAGTCATCGAAGGAATACTATAAAAAAGTTATCGAACAAATGGTTGAGGAATATGGAATAAAGGGGATAATACTGGGCTGTACTGAAATTGAGATGTTGATAAAACAGAACGATTTGGATATTCCTGTGTTTGATACTACGCAGGCTCATATCGATTCGATCGTCGATTATTCATTGGAAAGAAGAATATAAATAATGGTTAAACAGGATCGGTCCGGATAGGAGCAATCGATTGGTGAAGGGGGCTTTTTCAAGAATTATATCCGCAACAGGACATGATATTGAAAAGTTTTGCGGTTTGTAACCGCAAAACTGATTGGCTATTGCAAACTAGGATACAGAATTTAAATTACGGAGGCCAAGCCTATGAAACACGAATGTAAGATTACCGTCCTGGAAACGACGTGTTTTCCGGAGCTCCAGGAGAAATACTTAGCTGATCCGAAGTCCGGACCGTGTACGTTCTTCAAGAAGGGAGACACGTTTTTATTCCGGCAGCATGATTTTTTCTGCATGATGGACGGGAAATTCTGCGGCGAGGCGTGGGATGCCGTCAGCAGGTATGTTTATGCGGCGCTTCAGGGCGGCTCGATCATGAAGGGGTGGACGAATGACGACCGCATGATGATCGCCTGCTGCAATGACGGTACAAGACCCGTGGTATTTAAGATCGAACGGATCGATATTCCGGAGAACGATGAGGAGCGAGAGTGGCTCCAAAAACAGGATTTCAGCAATTCATCTGAGAAGGCTTAAACAGGCTGACGAAAGCAAGCCGCAAACAGAAGCGGCTTGCAACAATCAGCATGATTCTTATCTCTGGACATGGAGCAAACCAGCCAATGTGAAAAGCTCACAGATAAGAGGAATTGACAATTTGCCGTTTGCTGGGAAACGAATGAGAGAGAAAAATTCCCGGCTGCAGAGGTACTGCTGAATCGGAATCTGATAAGGAGAAATACAGGATGGGAAAAGAATTGCTGGATATGTTACATCTCAAGTGGGAACCTGTAGGCATTTTTCTTGGGGAATCCGATGCTGTCTGCGACATCGATGCTTCTCCGGAAAAAAGAAACTGTGTGATTCCTTTGCTGATGGCCGCCTCAAAGGGAAAAATCATTTCTATGAATGAAGAAAGCTGCAACTGTCCGGGTGGAGCGACCGGATGCTGCTTCGGCGACGGATTTACCCGGAGGAACCCGAACATTCATAAGATGCTCTCACAGGGTTTTGGTGATGATGCCCCGCCGCAGATGCCGGAGCGAATGAAATATGGCGAAAGATTTTTCTGCTCGGAAGAATTGGCCTTAAAGTGGCGCAATGCGGTGCCGTTTTCGGAGAAAGGGTATCCCCGTATTGTGTTTGCGCCTGTAAGCAGATGGGGCGAAGTAGGGAGTCCGGATATAGTTTTTGTCCTTGCTGAGCCGGATCAGCTGTCTGCTTTGGTCACCATGCTTGGCTCTCACAACGGCGAGGCGCTGAATACGATCGCTCCCTTCGGCGCGGCGTGTCAGTCCATTGTGTATGCGGTGGAACAAATGGAAAAAGAACGGCCAATGGCGATCATGGGCTTGTTTGATATTTCCCAGCGGCGGGAAGCGCTGGCGAACTGTCTTTCCCTGACGATGCCTTATGCCCTATGGGATGGACTGACGAAAGATCTGGACAAGAGCTGCCTTACCACCCATGCATGGAAAGAGATCGAAAAGAGGCTGTAAAACGATAACTTCCCGTTTCGTGAGGAAAGTATGAAACTTGAGAAAATGGATGCTTTTTTCACCGCCCGTTTGAACGGATATGATGAGCATATGATGGCGGAAATTGAAGGAGCGAAGGAATTTTATCCCTATACAGCAGCCTTGCTGCCATTGGAACATGATGTAAACGTGCTTGATTTGGGCTGCGGTACAGGGCTTGAACCAACTGCGTTTTATCATTATGACACGCCACTGACAGTGGAGCATGAAACGGAAGTCCTAAAGAAAGCAGGCTTTTTAGATGTACGGATTATGCGAAACTGGAAATCTACTTACACCATATTTGCACGCCGACAACTCTCCGCTTGGAGAGTTGTTTTTTAGAATTGCGGCGTAGCATTATAAAGGCGCAAGACATGAAAAATATGTACTGCCGGCGGTCATGCCTGCCGGACTGCGATGGTACTGGGCTTTCTGCCCTATAAACAGCCGGAGGCGTTCCCGCATTGTTATCGGTGAGGGGATAAAGTCTCTTTCTTACGCCCTGTTTAACAGCTCCTCCATATCCTGCGCGTCCGTCTCCGCTTCGGCACCGGAGGACTGGTTGAGTTCACTCAGGCGGTCGTAGACGCTCTCGGAGAAGTAACCGCGAACGTTTTCCCATCCGTCGGTGGACTGCAGAAGCTCCATGACAAGGTCGCGGTCTGCATTGATCTGTGCCTCCACCATCGGCGGATCACCGGTGATGATGTTATCGACGCCGAGAGAGATCATGCGCTCAGAGTCTTTTTCTAAATCCACGGTCCATGCGTGGACCTGCTTGCCGCGATCATGGATCGACTCGACCATTTTGCGGTTTATGAACGTGGTCTCCACGCTGAAGAAATCCGCGTCCGGAAGATCGTAATAGTTTCCCACGCCCATAGCCAGAATATATCCGGTTTTGATCTCCGGGGCGATTTCCTTGACTTTCTTAAGCGAGTCGTAGGAAATTGAAGTCACCACGCACTCGTCTTCAAAATCCAGATCACGGATTAGCCGCACGGTTTCCGCTTCCAGCTCCGGCGAGTGGCCGTTGTTCTTGATCTCTATGTTCAGTTTGATCTTTCCCTTGGCCAGTTTAATGACTTCTTCGAGACTGGGGATCTTGGTCCCGGCAAATTCGTCCGAAAACCAGGAACCAGCGTCCAGTTTTTCGAGTTCTTCCCACGAAATATCGTAGACGTCGACATTGCATCCGGTGCAGCGTTTGAGGTTCGTATCGTGCGTCAGGACGACCACGCCGTCGCTGGTCTGCTGCACGTCGATCTCCGCGTATGCGACGCCGCAGTCAATGGCTGCCTGGATCGAGGGCAGGGTATTCTCCGGTGCGACCGCGGAATAGCCGCGATGGCTGGTTACTTCCGGCCCTTGGTCGATGAAGGCGTCGAGGACGGTCGTGTGATCGATCAGGTATCCGCCGCCCCATGAGAGCCCGCAGCAGAATACCAAAATGCACAGAAAGATGGCGGGCATGAACAGGCGGAAACGCCATTTGAGTTTCTCACCGGCTGCCACGGCTATCGCGGTTGCCGGAGCACCGTTTTCGACTGAAACATCCGCCGCACTTTCCGCGGACACCGGTTCGACTGCCACATTCGCGCTTTCTACAGGCACCGATTTGGCCGCATCCTCCGCCAGATGACCATAATAGAGGATCGCGATAAAGGTATACTGGGAGAAGGTCTCAACGCATTCGATGAAAAAGTCCAGCAGCGGTACGAGGATGTATTCCCCCACGAGTGTACCGGCGACCAGGATACTGCCTTTCGCCTTAAAGAAGACGGCGATCGCCATGATCAGGAGGATGATCAGGGCCAGCGCGTAGAGAAAGTATGCGAGATGGAGCCGGACGTTCCAGCAGATCAGACGCCAGAAGTCCCGGATCCGGCGTCCCTTTATCAGCCTGCGGCTTTTGCCCGCGGCCTCGACGAAACTGCAGTCGTCCAGAATGAAATACTGGAACAGGAACATGTACTGGACGGTCAGAAAAACACCGAACGCGGTGACGGCGTACAGAA
>CANQGL010000091.1 GCA_947623185.1 uncultured Lachnospiraceae bacterium | reverse complement strand
AGTGGACCTTCGGGGACTCGAACCCAGGACCGACCGGTTATGAGCCGGTTGCTCTAACCAACTGAGCTAAAGGTCCAAAAACAGCCGATGATCGGACTCGAACCGATAACCTGCTGATTACAAATCAGCTGCTCTGCCAATTGAGCCACATCGGCATTACAATGACTTTCTCAACTGTTCAGGCAGGCACTGACCTTCACAGTTGACGGAAATCAGTGTACCACGAATATTCGCTCCCGTCAAGAGTAAACTGTCGGTTTTTACGGCGTTTTTGCAGACTGATTTAATTCTTTATACGTCCTCATAATCAAATAAACGGCAATGACGAAAGTCAAAATATCGGAAAGCGGCATGGAGTACAGAACACCGTCAAGTCCAAAGAAAACAGGCAGCAACAGAGCAAATCCAACCCCGAAAACGATTTCACGGATCATCGATAAAACCGTGGAAGATATTGCTTTTCCCATCGCCTGCAAAAATATGAAACACGCCTTATTCACACAGGCAAATATGATCATGCACAGATAAATTCGGAATGCCCTGATTGCAAAATCCGTGTAGTAGACGCTTTCATTTGCCGCACCGAAAATATGGATCAGCTGTTGCGGAAGAAGTTCTACGATGATAAGCGCCGCGGCTCCGACTGTCGCCTCCGCGATCAGCAGTCTGGTAAAAAGCTCCCTGACGCGGTGTCTCTTTCCGGCGCCTATATTAAACCCGACAATGGGAATACAACCGGCGGCCATACCGACCACAATGGAAATGACGATCTGGAAAAATTTCATGACAATGCCGACCACCGCCATCGGGATCTGTGCATACTGCTCCTGTCCGAAAATCGTATCAAGCGCTCCATATTTCCGAATCATATTATTGACTGCGGCCATTGAAGCAACCAGGGAAATCTGTGACAGGAAGCTGGTCATGCCGAGTACAAGTGTTTTCCGGCAAATATTTCCGTCCATCTTAAAGTCCGATTTTGCCGGTTTCACCAGTTTCATATGCATAATGTACCAGACTGCAAGAGCAGCGGTCGCGACCTGCCCGAGGACGGTTGCCACGGCGGCACCCATCATACCCCACTGAAAGACGAAGATAAAGATCGGATCAAGGATGATATTGATGACTGCACCGGCCAGCGTCGAAGCCATTGCAAAGCGGGGACTGCCATCTGCCCTGATAACAGGATTCATCGCCTGGCCAAACATATAAAACGGAATTCCAAGCGTGATGTAAAAGAAATATTCCTTTGAATGTCGGAAGGTCTCTCCATTGACAGTTCCGCCGAACATGGCGATTATCTGATTGCTGAAAATAAGATAGACCGCACAGAGCGTCAGACCGCAGGCAATCACCATCACTATGGAATTACCGACGCTCCTTTTGGCCGACTCCGGGTGTTCCATGCCGAGGCAGAGGCTCACAAACGCGCAGCAGCCGTCTCCGATCATGACGGCAATCGCAAGCGCAATGACCGTCAGCGGGAAGACGACCGTATTTGCCGCATTTCCATAGGAGCCGAGATAAGAAGCGTTTGCAATAAAAATCTGATCAACAATATTATAAAGTGCGCCTACCAAAAGTGAGATGATGCAGGGGAGCGCATATTTCCGCATCAGCCTGCCAATATGCTCCTCCCCAAGAAACTGATTTGTTTTTTCTTCCATGGGACTTCTCCTGTTCATGACATAAAATAAACGTGTGGCTTTCCAACCGGATTTACGCAGTTGAAACGCCACACGTTGCTATTACATTATAATCAGAAACCGTTCCAAATTCAAGTGGGCAATTTTCAAAAAATCCCAGGAGAAAACCGCCGGTTTTTATAGCGGTTTTACAGCATTATCAGTGCGGAGCGGGCTGTGCGGACGGTTCCCGCAGAACTATCAGCAGCCTTGTCCTCTCAACTTACTTGTGTACGATACATACCGTACCTGAGTTCTGGATAACGAAGGATACGGT
Organism: uncultured Lachnospiraceae bacterium; assembly: GCA_947623185.1. Lineage (GTDB taxonomy): Bacteria > Bacillota > Clostridia > Lachnospirales > Lachnospiraceae > CANQGL01. The sequence goes on along the minus strand of CANQGL010000091.1, from coordinate 8,320 downwards.
CTTCGTTACCGGATCGACCTTGACCGCCGGGATCAGTTTCCACTGTCCTGTCTCATTATCAAAGAACAGGATGGAGACTTCGTTTATCCCGTCCACAAGACTCGATACATACAGGCTCACCTCTACAGGCTCGCCCTCTTTCACCGTGTTGGACGCATTGTCCTTCACGATCACGGCGCGAGTGCCGGTCAGAGCCGCGTAGCCGTTCATGTCCAGTCCCAATCCCGCAGCGTTCAGATCCGCTCCGGAGTTGATGGCGTTGATGGAAGACACGACGCCCTCCGGAAGGCCCGCTGTCGCAGCGGAATCCTTAGCCAGGCCGATGGCTGTCGTTCCTATTACAGCCTCGCCGCGGTCATTGACCGTGATGGCCTGACCTGTGCTCGTGGTAGCTTCTACGATCACGCCGAAACCGCTTCCCTTTGCGTCTGTATCGCTGGAAGCACCTGTGGTCTTCGCTCCCGTAGAGGACACATGCACGGTCGTACTGCTACTGCTTGTAGACGAACCGCCGTCACTGCTGCTGCCGCCGCTGCTGGGCGTGGCCGTGCTGGTCGATCCGGGCTTCAGGACGCTGTTGGCACCAAAACTGACTACGGGCATGGCTGCCAGTACGACCGACAGCGCCAGAACCGCTAATCCTTGCTTTTTCATTGCTCCTCATTCCTTTCCTTTTTATTGAGTCATTTAATATACAATAAACAGCAGATCCCTGCTAATTATTGTCATACGCAGCAATTCCTGTCTCATGGCCCGACATATCCGGCATCGGTCAATTTGTCTCATGGCCTGCTGCATCCGGGTCAGTCGCCGGAATTCACGTCCTCTCGATAGAACAGTTCCAGGATCAACGGGATCAGCTCGCCCTCCTCGGCGTAGAACTCATCATAGAGTCCTCCGGTCACTCCGTAGCCCGGAACGGTAAAGATATCTTCATCGCCCAGATCCCCCATGCCCAGAGCATCAGTTCCGATCTTCAGGTACTCAGCCTTGGACATATCCGTGATCATATGGTCACGGACGATATTAAACAGATGCTCTACAATACCCGACTCGTTCCTGGCCGTTCGCTTCACGGCCTGAAAGAATCCCTTGATATACTCCTGATGCTGGTCCATCCGATACAGAGCCGAGTTGCCCTCATCTGTATTCCGGTAACGAATGAACGCCTCCGCCCGATCGCCGTGCAGAGTAACGGAAGCCCCCTTTATGAAAGCCGGATCCCGTACCTCCATGCCCTCCGTGGGGACCGTCACCGTCACGCCTCCCACCGCATCGTTCACCTGTCCTCCATCGCCCTCTGTCCGCTCAGATATTGGGAAAGTCCGCTTATCCTTCCTTTTATCTGGTATCTTTCCGTCAGAACGCTCTTGCGGATATCCGCGTCCAGCACCAGCGTCTTCCTGCCGATCTGGGCAAGCGACTGAGCAAGCGCAAACGATACCTCGCTCTTTCCCTCATCCGGCATGGCGCTGGTGAACATGATCAGGCGAATATTGCTCCCGCAGAACTGGATATTGGTCCGCAGGGTCCTGATGGCCTCATCATAGGCGTAGTCGTCTTCCATATCCAGGTTCAGTATCAATGTCCTGCCATCCATCAGCCTCTGTCTCTCCTCTTCTTTCTGCCCCTTCCGCGGCCGTACTTTTTCTTTTCTTCCCCGCCGTGCAGGTTCTTTACCATGGCTTCCTTATCCTCGCGGGGTGTAGTGCGTTCCGGCACGGATGCAAGCACCGTGAGCCCAAGGTGACGGGTAACGTCATCGTCATCCTTCACCGTATCGTTGAACAGCGCTTCCAGCAGCACTATCGCGCATACGAGCATACCTCCGACCAGCACTCCGATCAGGGCGTTCTTTGTATTGCTGGGGCTGGACTTCTCAAGCGGCACCTCCCCGCTCTCGATCAGCTTCGGCGGCACCATCTCCATAATATCCCCGATGTATTCCGAAGAGATCCGGGCTATCGAATTCACAATCTTCTTCGCCATCTCCGGATCGGGGTCCTCCGCCGAAATAGAGAGGATTCTGGTGTTCGACGGATTCTCGATCATCAGCTTTTCCCGCAGGTCTTTGTAGGTCATATCCAGACCCAGCTGCTCTATCACATCGTCCAGCACCGGCCGGCTGGTCACAATGACCCGATAGTCCTGAGTCAGCTGGCTGCCGATCTGCAGGTCGGCCAGCGAAGTCAGCGTCGTCTCCTTGGACAGCATATAGACCATCGCCGTGGAAGTATACTGGGGCGTCAGCACATAGTAGCTGAACGCGCCGGAGATGCCTCCTCCCAGGACTGCCGCCAGGATGATCCATATCAGCCGTTTCTTCAATGCCAGCAGAAGTTCCATAAGATCGATCTCGATCTCGTCATCATCATGCTCCGGCATGATCAGTTCTCTTTCGTTCATCATTCGTCATTCCCAATCTATGTATGTGTATCCCGAGCCGCGGTCCCTTCTCCGCGGCTTTCCTCGCCGTCTTTACAGGGGGATCGCCTCATCCTCTGTCATCCGCCTCGCATTCAGGTATGTAAGATCTTCAAAACGTTCCCGGCTGAGGTTCTTTGACAGCCAGCGTACCGCCTCCATGATCTCCGGCGGCCGGAAATCCCGCCGGTGCATATCCGTGCCCAGCAACTGGATCGTCCCGTCCAGGACCTGTTTCCGGCACCAGCGCACCTCCGGCTGAAACCAGTGTCCGCGAATACTGTCGTAGTTCATCTGCATCACACACCCGTATTTTGCGGTCTCCCGGATACGGTCCTCATCCCGCAGGCACCGGTACCGCTCCATATGGGCCAGAACCGGCACATAGCCGGCCTCCGCCAGCCTGCGCACGCCCCGGGACAGCGTCGTGTACAGGACGGCCGTGTCAAACTCCATCAGCACATAGCGGCTCCCCGCCATCGTCAGAGCCTGGCCTTCTTTCAGTCTTTCAGGCAGCTCTTCGTGGTAATAGGTTTCCTGCCCCAGGTATACCCTGAACTGCGGATCATGGCGACTCATCCGTTCCTGAAGCTGCACCGCCAATTCCTGAAGCCTTTCTCTGTCCGTTCGCCGTCTCCGGGAATAGTGGGGCGTCGCAATGACCTCACGGACTCCCTGTGACGCCGCTGACAACAGAAGCCTCTCCGCCTCATCCATGTCTTCCGCCCCATCGCCGACTCCGGGAAGAACATGGGCATGGACGTCGAAGATCTCCCCATATTTCTCTTCATAGCCGGGGTCCGCTCCCATTGCTCTCAGTCCCTTTCGCTCCCACATGTGTTCTCGTCTGTGAAACCGCTAAATTCTGTCGCAGAGTAGCATACTCTACGATATTTCTTCTTAAGGCATAAATTATGTCGTCTCCGTCAGAGTCCGCCCATACTGCCGGTCCGTCAAAGCTGCCGGTCCCGTTTTCCTGCGATAGCGTATGGATGTACCGCCAGGGGCAGTCGCCGGGAATGCTCATTGCACGACCTTCGGCCGTCTGCAGAACGATCACAATACGATTCTGCCGTTATTAAACCGTCCGAATTTCTTTCCGGTCGTAACCATATCAGTGCAATCAGGGAACATTTCTCCGGGACAGCTCGACTATCGTCTCGCTGTCGCGGCAGTCGCCAAATGCGTACACGAGTGTCCGCGCTTGGCTCGTTGCACGCGCAAAAAGCCCGCAAACACCTGGTGTTTACGGGCTTTTTAAGCTCCCCGAACAGGATCATTCTTATCCGACAGCCTAAGTGACTTAGCCATCTGCATTTTATCAAAACTGATTCATCTTCATCTGGTAATAAAAGCGATTCACGTCACTGTCTTCCTTCATAGGCCGCTCTTGCCTTCTTTAGCTCTGACTGTATCCTGAGTACATTTGCCGCCCTCGTGGAATACGGATCCTTTCGCATGGCCCGCACTGTGCGGACACTTACGCCAAGCCATCTCGCAAGATCGCTGTCATTCCATTGCTTGTACTGCAAAAGTGCATATAAATCGATGCGAAATTCAATCACCTCCGGCAACGGCTTTGCTCTGCGTGGCATTCTTGATCACCTACTCCCCTTTTCGCTTGTATCCGCAGCTTTTCTTTCCTTCCTTCATCCTGCGTCTTGGGGGAACGGAACCGCCAGGGCCACCCTGCAGCGCTTTTTATAGCAGGCAATTCCGTATTTCCATATCTTCCCGCACCCTTCGTCCCGCAGCACATCGTCGTAACGCTTCTTTTCGATCTGTGCAAGCGCCTGTTCTGCGCCCTTCTCCAAGTTGCCGTCGCCGGTCTCATAGTTGCTGGTCACATACCAGCCGCCCTTGAAGCCTAATATTCCAAGCAGGATCCCATGGTAGAAATTCTCCTGCAGTTCCCGTTTCACGAACGTGTCCCGAATACTGACGGTACGTCTTAGGAACCCGTCCAACAGTTCTTCTGCTCTTACTGCGTCCCCAGTCCGCAGCGCCTCCGCGAACTGACTCACCGTTTCGCCATCCTTCTCCGTATTCTCCCTGAACAGATCCATGATCTGCCGTCTGAATATCTCACGGATCTCCATGTTCGGGATCGTCAGCATCAGCCGGCTGCCCGCCTGTTCCCGCGCCGTTAAGTAACCGGTCATATAGAGCAGGCTCCACAGATTCTCCACCGTGGTATACATTTCCCGATAAGTCAGCTCCTGACGGATCTCCCTGGCGACCGTTTCCCCGGCCACTAACGCCTCCAGCTCCCCGGCCATTCCCTTCGTATCCAACCGCCGCACGAACTCCCGCACCGCGTCGTTGCTGCTGGAATTGGCCCAGAAATTCTGCGGCGGAGCCTGCGGATCCGTGCGAAGCAGATCGATATAGTTGATGACATCCCACGGGCAGTAAATCTCCTGATTTCCAAACCGATACCCATCATACCACTCGCGGACCACATCCCATGCATCCGGCAGGCCATAATATTCCAGGAGCTGCCTGACCTCTCGATCAGTAAACCCAAAATACCCGCAAAACCGCGGATCTGAGACCGTCAGCACGCGCAGGTTGTTCATCCCCGTGAAAATACTTTCCTTCGAAATCCGCAGGCACCCCGTCAGCACCGCCCGCTCCAGGCTGTCGTTGGTCTTAAGCGCCTGTGCGAACATGCTGCGAATCAGCTCCACCATCTCGTCATAGTACCCGGCGTAAAACGCTTTCTGCAAAGGCACGTCGTACTCGTCGATCAGAAGGACCACTTTGCGGCCATAATGCTTCTCCAAAAGGCGGCAGATCGTCCGGAAACTGTCAGTCATTGCCTGCTCCGTCATACTGTAATGACGCAGCACGCGGAATCTCTCTTTATCTCCTTCTTCAAGGCTCCCGCTTCTCTCCAGAAAACTCAGGCGGTCGGCCATTTCCGCGATCACGCTTCCCATCTGCTCCCGGGCCCTGGTGAAACTGACAGCATCCACGCCTTTCAGCGACACAAATACCACCGGATACTTCCCCATATGCCGCTCGCACAGCTCCTTCTCCCGCGAAATTTCCAGTCCATCAAAAAGCGACGAATCTGCACCGATTTCAAAGAAACTTTTTAACGTTGTCATCGCAAGCGTCTTTCCGAACCGCCGCGGCCGCGTGAACAGTGTTACCTTGGACGGACTGCGCAGAAGCTCAACAATCAGTCCGGTCTTATCCACATAGTAATATTCATTTTTCCTTAATTCATCAAAAAATTCCGTCCCGATCGGTAGCGGTTTCTTCTCCGGCATAACTTCTCAGCCTCCTTCCCGTTCTTACATGCCCAGATATCTTATGCTTATACTCCCGGCCATGCAGGATCGCCAGCCATATGTCACGAAGGATTCAACCCCTGCAATGTCATTGCCCTGCATCCGCAGTCTCTGGTTCTGTATTCAGTATATCGGAAATGTCGGGAAATCGCAAGAAAAAAGAAAAGCAGGACCCGAACCTGCGGCAGCGCGATTAACAGCCGCGCGCTCTGCCAACTGAGAAGATCCCAGATATCCTTCTCCGACTGAGCGATCCTCTCTATGTACGCCGGTGCCAGGCTGTTCAGTTCCCATATTTTCCGTCCGCAGACCGCATCTCAGCCATCCGTTTCATACAAAGCAGGTAATTCCGTTCTCTTCTCCCGGTCTCCGCCTGCAGCCTGCGCTCCAGTTCCTCCGGATCCGTCATCCAGTCCGGCCGCAGAATACCCCGCAGCAGGCAGCGCCGCAGCTCTTTCAGAACCGGGGCCTGTGCCCCCTTTTCGCCTGTCTCCTGCAGAAGAGCGGCAGCCGCCTCCTCGTAACCTTTGAATATAAACACATTTTCCTGCATGTTATATGACAGACTGCAGCTCGTTTCAGAGCCCTTATACTCCATCAGAAACGTACTGTCTTCCGCCGACTCCCTGACATAAAGATAATACAGGCAGGCCCATGGTTTGTCCTTCCTCCGGCGCAGAATGCGGCCGACCCTCTGAATCCTCTGCCTGCTCATCGACGTCCCGGACATAACGATTCCGACCGCCGCGTCCGGCACATCAATCCCCTCATCCAGCGCCTTGCAGGAGATCAGGATCCGAACCTCGCCGTCGCGGAAGTCGCGAAGCACCCGTTTCCGGACCCGTTCCGGCATGCGGGAATGATAGCTTCCGAACCGTCCGATACCGCAAAGCTGCAGACGCCGGCGCAATTCGTCTGCCTGGCTGATTCTTTCGCAGAAAACCAGAATCTGAGCCGCGGGATCCGTCCGGCGAATCAGTTCGCAGGCGCAGGCAGCCCGCGCCTCCGCATCATAACTGACTGCCGCTCTCTGGTGGGCCAGACCTATGTAAACAGCCGCCGGCGAATCCTCCCCCTCCCTGGCCGCTGTCCGGTGCAGGAAGCGAAAGAACGCATGTCCTCCCATTCCCGAAAGCTCCGGATACTGCGCCTGAAGTTCGTAATAGAGCATTCCCATCCGGCTCGACAGCCGGTCATACGCCCGGAGCTCGTCCGCCGAGAAAGACAGTCCGATCTGATATATGAAAAAACGGGAAACCGTTCCTTCCCGAACCGCCTCATGGAACCGGTAGCGGTAAATCTCCCTTCCAAGAGCCTGCTCCAGAAAAAGTCCCTCTTCATCGAATCTTGGGGTCGCCGACAGTCCGAGGCAGTGATACAGCTCCGGAATACAAGCTGGCTGCCATATAAAATCAAAGATTTTTCTGTTCTCAGCTCCCGCGTAACGGTGACATTCGTCCGCGATCAGAAGCACATGATACCCCTCTTTCATATCCTCCAGAGCATGCCGGGCCAGTGCATACCGGGCGGAATTGACGACATAGACCGTATACCCGCCGCTGTGCGCGTCCTTTCTCTGCCCGTTATAAATCCCGACATCAGCCGTTTTCGTCCTTTCATATTCCCGGACGGCCCTCGCCCACTGTTCGGCAAGGGATACGGTCGGCGTTACGATCCGGACACGGAGCCGTCCCGGATATTTCTCCGAAAGCATGCAGGCTCCTTCCAGGGCAAGCACCGTCTTTCCTGCTCCTGTAACTACATCAGCAATCCCCCGATATCCGTTTTCTTCCCATTTCTTCAGGCATTCGCTCTGCCATGCGTACAGTTCCATCTGTCGGTATCCCTTCTGCGGCGTTGCGCCTCTTCCGCCCGGCTGGCTCGCCTGCCGCGGTTCTGCATCCGAGCCTCCCATCCGTTTCCTTAATTCATTCTAACATATCCAAATCTCTGTGTAAATTCTTTCTAAGCCTTGTATAATCCTGCAAAATCAGCTATACTTAAGGCGATATATGACGAAAGGAGAATCCCATGAATTACGAAGATCTTTACGTCCAGCTGATGCCGTTGGAGAAGAAGATGAAAGACGCTGCCGCAGCTCTGCAGAAGCTGTCCAAAACCATCTCGCAGGATACGGAAAAGGGCGATCTGAAGAGCCTTGCGAAGGACCTGTCCCAATTCGCCCAGATTCTTTCTGATCAGTCGGCGATTGCCGCCCAGGCGCAGGAGACAGCCTCCGGGTTCGACGGACGGGCATATTATGAAAGCGGAGACTTCGCGGCGCAGATGCTTCAGGCCTGCGCGGAACAGGGAATTGACGTCAAAGGCGAATACCCGGTCTATGAGATGTTTCCCTACCGTGTCCGCTTTGACACCGAGAACCAGGACATTTACCTCGACCGCAAGCGGATGCAGTGTATGCGCCCCGCCAATTTCGTCCAGACAGTAAAAGCCGGGCAGGAACGCCTGACGAAAGCGGCGTTCAACCCCATCGCCTTCGCCGGAGAACTGTCGGAAGCTTATGATACCGCGCTTTTCAAATATAAAAAGCACAAAGGAACCGATATTTATCTGACCAACCTGTACAAATGCCTTGT
>CANQGL010000090.1 GCA_947623185.1 uncultured Lachnospiraceae bacterium | reverse complement strand
TGTCGCGCAGATCTCCATGGGCGCCGACATGAACCAGACCATCAAGGCTCTGGCCGAGGCCGAGGCTTATCCGGGACCGTCCCTGATCATTGCTTACGCTCCGTGTATCAACCACGGTATCAAGAAGGGCATGGCGAAGGCCCAGACCGAGGAGAAACTTGCCGTACAGTCCGGTTACTGGAACATCTTCCGTTACAACCCGGCTGCCGAGAAGAAGTTCACCCTCGACTGCAAGCCCGCGACCGCTTCCTATCAGGATTTCATCGGCGGAGAGGTTCGTTACACCTCCCTGGCCCTCAAGAATCCGGAGAGAGCGAAGAAACTGTTTGCACAGGCCGAGACCAACGCGAAAGAGAAGTACGCTTATCTTGAAAAGCTGGTCGCTCTGTACGATGACAGCGAGAAATAATAAGATTGCCCAAAAGACTGGGGGAGCGGTTTTCCGCTCCCCCTTTTTATGATCTGCTTTTATTCCCAGACCACGATCGTCTGGCTGACGGCCTCCGTCCAGGTGATGCCGGACGCGCGCAGGGTCGACATGTCGTTTACGATGACCGAGCGGGGACGGATGGTCGTGAGGGTCTCTTTATCGAGCGGGCTCACGATGCTGCTCACGTCGTTGATCGTGTAGAACCGCCCGCCCGATTCCCCGAGATAGAGCATTTCGTGACCGGGGAACTGGAGGATCGATCCGGGCGTCAGACCGCGCAGGATCTCTTCCCGTTCGGGAACGCCAAGATCTTCGAACCGGGTCACGGAAACCGGCATCGCGGCCTGCCACGTCGTATTGCGCGGGATCTGCAGCCCGCAGGTGCGGTAAACGTTCCTTACGAAGGCGGAGCAGTCCGGCGCGTCCAGGCTGCCGCCCCAGCCGTAGCGGTCCCCGAGGCATTTGAACGCCTGCGTCAGGATATTGGAGACCGTAAACGGCAGATAGCCGACGCTTACGTCGCGGTTGGCTGGGATCAGGGCCTTTTGCTGCGAGAAGCTGCCGTCCGCGTTGCGCTGGGGCAGTTTTACGACGTAGTTGTACCACGGAAGCCTTCCGTCGACGGAGGTATTCGGACCGGACTCATCCAGTTCGAGCACGGTCCCCATCGTCAGCATTTTCTGCGAGGCTTCCGGATGTGCCGCCGAGGTCTCCAGATAGATGCGGTCGCCGGTGACGACCAGGAAACGGGTCATGCTGCGGGCGTCCTCCCACTGTGCCTTGCTCTCGCAGACCGCAACGTCCGCGGCGGGTATCCAGCCGGGACAATAGGAGCTGCGGACATAGACGTATCTGCCGTCGCCGCTGAAGAAGTAGACGGCCAGGGGTTCGTTGACGCAGACGCCCGAGCTGGAGAGCTGGTCCCACTCGGGGTCGTCGCTGCTGTCGGACAGAAAGTCGTCGCAGGGCAGATCTTTCATGACCGTGTAATTCACGGCGAAGCCGTAGCGCAGCGGCATCGTTTCGGAGACCGCGGAACGGCTGATGTTCGCGCGGATCTTTTCATAGTAGCTGGCCGGGACCGGTTTCCCATCCAGGAAAAGGCCGGTCGGGTCCGGCCGGGCTGTCATGGAGGCGACGAGGGCTTTTCCGTCGAAGGTCTCCGGGAGCGCCGCCAGATCGTCCACATTGGCCTCGGGCGTTTCGACGATCCTCTGGTTGAGGTCCGCGATCTCATCGGGCGTGAGCAGGATCCTGTTTGCCGCCGGGTATCGGTCGATCCAGAAATCCGCATCGCACATCTCGGCCGTCACGAAGGGCGCCTGGGCGGTCTTGGGGACCGGTTTTGAGCCGGGTCCTTCGGCCAGCAGTCCGTTGTCGCGGAAGGTGTAGGCGACGCCGTCGATCGTCCGTTCTCCCGTCGCCATGCGTCCGTCCGTCTCCAGATAGTACCAGCCGCCGTCCAGATTGAGCCATCCGGTGCACATATCACCCCGGGCGTCCAGATAGTACCGGTTGCCGTCATCCTCGACCCACCGGTCTTTCACGTCGTTTCCGTTTTCATCCTGATAACGCCAGACGCCTTCCTCCTGCCGCCAGGTCCCGCCGTAGGCAGGGAAGACGAGAGCGGCGCACAATGTCAAAAGAGTCAGATGTCCTGTCAGTAATTTCATTGCCGCTTCCTCCTGTTTTTCATAAGTATTCCTGTATCGATATTTCATATGTATTTTCATGATCCATTATAAAGGAAAGCGGATAGGAATTGCAACGGTATTTTAAAACGGTCTGTGTGCGTTCAGAATTTCGTAAGAATAAAGACCCATTTTCTTCATTGACAGGAAAGGGTCTTTTGATTATACTAACCGTATTAAGAGTGTTAATACACTTGCGCACAGAAAAGGCCGTCCGAAAACCGGGAACGCCGCCCGGAACGGCCGTGCGAATACGGAAGCCGCGGACCGTCGAAGTCGTTTCGGCCGCCCGCCCATTCGGTTGGGAGGCTTCCGGAAAGGAGAGAGGGAATGGTAATACTGGACTACAAGGACAGAAGACCCATTTACGAGCAGGTGATCAGTAAGCTCGAGGAGCTGATGCTTCTGGGCGTTCTCGCGGAGAACGAGCCGCTGCCGTCGGTGCGCAGCCTGGCGACGGACCTGGCGATCAATCCGAACACGATCCAGCGCGCATACGCGGAGCTCGAACGGCGCGGGTACATCTACACAGTAAAAGGGAAAGGAAGCTTTGTGGCGGCAAACAGCACAATGAAAGAGAACAGAAAGAAAGAACTTTTGATCCAGATCAGCGAAGTGATCGACGAGGCGATCCGGCTGGGCATCTCCGGCGACGAGATCCAGAAGATGGTCGAGATCCAGTACGGAGCCGCAGAAAAACGGGACGGAGGTGAAGAAACTTGATCGAGGCAAAAGACCTGACTAAAAAATTTGACGACATCGTGGCCGTCGACCATATCAACGCCAGGATCCGCGACGGTTATGTCTTCGGACTGATCGGCACCAACGGAGCCGGAAAGAGCACGTTCCTTCGCATGGCGAGCGGAGTCCTGAAACCGGACGGCGGCAGCATCCGCATCGACGGGGAGGACATTTACGAGAACGTAAAGGCGAAATCGCGTTTCTTTTATATTTCGGACGATCAGTATTTCTTTGCCAACGCGACTCCCGAGGAGATGCAGAAATACTACCGGATCCTCTATCCGAAATACGATACCCAGCGTTTCTACCGCCTGCTCGAGAGCTTCGACCTCGATAAGCGGAGAAAGATCGGGACTTTCTCGAAGGGCATGAAGAAGCAGCTCTCGGTGATCCTCGGGATCTGCGCCAACACGGACTATATCTTCTGCGACGAGACGTTCGACGGGCTCGACCCGGTCATGCGCCAGGCGGTCAAGAGCCTGTTCGCGAACGACATGGCGGAGCGGAACCTGACCCCGATCATCGCCTCGCACAACCTGCGCGAGCTGGAGGACATCTGCGACCACGTCGGACTGCTACACAAGGGCGGGATCCTGCTCTCTAAGGATCTTGACGAGATGAAGCTCAATATTCACAAGATCCAGTGCGTCCTCAGGGCGGGCATGAAGGCGGAGGACCTGACCGGGCTCGACATCGCAAAGACGGAGACGCGCGGGAGCCTGCTGACGCTCACGGTGCGTGGGACGAGAGAGGAGATCGAAGACTGCATGCGCTCGCACGAGCCGCTGTTCTTCGAGACGATCCCGCTGTCCCTCGAGGAGATCTTTATCAGTGAAACGGAGGTGGCCGGTTATGACATCAAAAAACTTATACTTTGATCTGGTGCGGGAAGACTTAAAACGCCGCATCTGGGCGGTCGGCCTGGCCTTCCTCGTATTTTTCCTGTGCCTGCCGGTCGTATCGGCGATGGTCACGACCGAAGCGGTCCAGAACTATGAAAACTGGATCCGGAACGGGACGGTCTTTACCGGCTATACGCTGGAGACAAAGCTGCATGAACGGATCCTGGATGCCGCGCACGATATCCTCGGATTCGAGAACTTTTTCCTCTCGTGCACGATCGTGGTCGCGGCTTTTGTGGCGGCGATCACCGGGTTCCAGCACCTGAACTCGAAAAAGCAGGTGGACTTTTACCACAGCGTACCGGTCCGCCGTGAGATCCTCTTTACGGTGCGTTATCTGACCGGGATCGGGATCATGCTGGCCATGTACCTGCTGAACCTGATCCTGGCGGTGATCGTTTTTGCCGTGAACGGCGCGGGCCCCGCGGAGACGATCGGTCCGGCCCTGATCACGCTGCTTGCCAACATGGCGGGCTTCTGCCTGATCTACGGGCTGATGACGATCGTGATGATGCTGACCGGGAATTTCTTTATCGCGGTCCTCGGCGGGATCGTTGTATTCAGCTATATCCCGGTGGCGGCGCTGATGTGCCAGACGCTGATGGAGATCTTCTTTATCACCACGCCGGGCCATCATCTGAGCGAGCTGTTTGACAACGTTGTAGGATACGGTTCTCCGTTCCTCGCCTACATCCGGATGATGAGCAACGGAAACAACCTGAATTACAGCGAGTACGCCGCGATCCTGCCGTCCGTACTCAAAATGTTTGCGGTATCGGTCGTGATGCAGGCGATCGCGACGGTCCTTTACCGGCTGCGTCCTTCGGAGGCGGCGGGGAAGGCGATGGCGTTTTCCCGCACGAAGGCGCCGATCAAGTTCCTTTTGGTGACGCCCTGCGCCGCCTACGCGGCGGTGACGTTCTGGCTGGTCTACTACCGGATCGGCTGGGCGGTCTTCGGGTTCCTTATGGGACTTGTGATCAGCCATTGCCTGATCGAGATCATTTATCATTTCGATTTCAGGAAGCTGTTCGCCAATCTGCCGCATATGGGGATCTGCGCGGCGTTTGCGCTGGCCATTATCGGTTTCTTCTACTTTGACCCGATCGGTTACGACCGCTATGTGCCGAAGGAGGGAGCGTTCTCGTCGGCCGCGGTCACGGCGCCATCCCTTGACGACTGGCACGATTACGGGATCGCCCGCGTAAACGCGGACGGCGCGTATGAATGGAACTATCTGGACGAGAACAATTATGTCGAAAACAACATGACGGTCACCGACTACGGTGTGATCGCCGAACTGGCAAATGCCGGGGCGGCCCGCGCAAAGGAAATAAAGAAGTGGAAGCTCGGCGGCGGTCCCAGGTACGGTTCTTCCGAGGAGGAGGGTCCGGGATTCTGGACTTATATGAACGTTGCCTACCGCCTGCGGAACGGGAAGACGGTCTACAGGAGCTACCGCGTCAACGTGACCGAACTCCGCGATACCTTTGACCGGCTCTATGCGGGAGGCGAGTACAAAGCGGGCGTCTATCCGGTATACGGCCTGGCGGCGGAGTCCGTCACCGGGGTCTATGCCGCGAAGGCCGGAAAGATCTCAGAGATCACGACGGATGCGGAGCTTACCGGGGAACTCTTTACTGCCTACAAAGAGGACCTTGCGGCTCTGACGCTCGAGCAGCGCGCGAACGAGGTGCCCGTCGCTTCTCTCCGGTTCCTCACGGTGTCGGAACAGGAATACATCGGGATGATGACACGCTCGCGCGTTACGGGATATACCGGTTCGTTCCGGCTGGACGACATGCGGGAAGTCAACTTCTTCCCGGTCTATCCGTCCTTTGAAAAGACAATTACGCTGCTTGCGGACGCGGGATACGACGTGGACGAGAGGCTTTCGGCCGATCAGATCGCGCGGATCGAAGTCGTCAACAATTATCCGTACTCCACGGAGCAGAAAGGCTACGCCTACTACGATTACGAGACCGAACAGTCGTCGGAGGACGACAGGCACTTTACGGTCCGCAACGACGGATCCGCAGAGAACGAAAAGACGATCGAGGAGATCGTCGCGCTTGCCAAACCCGCGGATCTGGTGAAGATGAACAGCCTGCACGGCTGGAACGACAACCTGGAATTCCGTGTATTCCTGAAAGACGAGGAGGATGGGATGCCGGAGGAATCCTATCTGGACTATATCCTCGTCACGCGGGAGGTGCCGGAATCGTTAAAGGAGAGGATCCGGTATGACAGAACGGAAAGCTCCTCCATCCATTACGGTCTGAACGGAAACGATTTAGATTGACAATAATCTCTAAATTCGGTAAAATGATAATAACATTTCTGGCGAAAGGGGATTATCGTATGGAATTTTGGGATGAAGTAAAGGAAAAAGTAACTACAACGGGAAAACAGGTCGCCGAGAAGGCGAAGGACATTACCGATGTGGTTCGCCTGAAAGCACAGATCTCTTCCGAGAAGAATTCACTGAACGGATATTATACCGCGATCGGAAAGAAAGTGTTCGAGGAGCCGGCCGAGAGCGACGAGACAAGGTTCTCCGCGGAGCTTGCAATGATCCACGCATCGCTCGATAGGATCGCCGAGCTGGAGAACCAGGTGAGCGAGATCGAAGGATACGATACCTGCCCGGTCTGCGGGGAAAAGGTGGCGAAAGCCGCCGCGTACTGCAGCAAGTGCGGAGCGAAGATCGAACACGAGAAGAGCGCGGCAGCGGCGGCGTTTGCCGATATGCGCGAAAAGAGCGCGGATGTGTTCGAGGCCGTAAAGGAGCGCGCCGGTTCCGTGGCCGGGGACCTCAAGGTCGCGGCGGGCAATGCGGCGGATTTCGCCGGCGAAAAGTTCGAGCAGCTTAAGAACACCGCGGCGGAGAAGGCCTCGGAGGCAAAGAAGGCGGCCGCCGAAAAAGCCGCAAAGGCGGAAAAGAAGGCGGAGGATGTGGCCGAGCCCGCGGAGGAAGCGGCGGAGAGCGCCACGGAGGCTGCGGAGGACATTGTGGAAGCCGCCGAGGACGTCGCCGAGGACGTCGCCGCGAAAGCGACGGCGACGGTAGAGGAAGCCGTCGGAGACGCCGAAGAAGCGGTGAAAGAGGCCGTAAACGAAGATTAAAGGCAAGATCAGTCATGTGTTGTATGTGTGTTGTATAGGAAAGAAAAGAAGGCCGTCGGGATCGTCTGATCCCGGCGGCCTTTCCGTCATCCGCTTTATCCTTTTCCGTTCCAGCAGTGCGTGCAGAGCTTGCACGGATCGATGCCGATGGATTCCTTCAGGTCGTCGAGCCGGTGGAAGCGCAGCGTCGTGAAATTCAGGCGCCTGCGGATCTCCTCGACCATCTCCTTATAGTTCTGGCTGTCCGGATCGGAGTAATCGGCCAGCGTCTCCTCGGAGACGTTCTCGCCCTCGCGCTCGCGGATGATCCGCCTCGTGATCAGATCGTAGTCCGAAGTGGAGCGGGAGAAGTTCAGATACGGGCAGGCGAAGGTGAGCGGCGGGCAGGCCGGACGCACATGGACCTCTTTGGCCCCGCTGTCGTATAAAAACTGCGTCGTCTCCCCGAGCTGCGTGCCGCGGACGATCGAGTCGTCGATCAGCAGCAGCTTCTTTCCGCGGATCAGCGTATCCACGGGGATCAGCTTCATCTTGGCGATCAGATTGCGCTGCTTCTGGCTGGTCGGCATGAACGAGCGCGGCCAGGTCGGCGTGTACTTGATGAAGGGGCGCGCGAAGGGGATGCCGGATTCGTTCGAGTAGCCGACCGCATGAGCGATGCCGGAATCCGGAACGCCGGCGACGCTGTCCGCGTCGACGCCTTTATCGCGCCTCGCGAGCAGTCTGCCGCAGTTGTAGCGCATCTGCTCGACGTTCACGCCCTCGTAGCTGGCCGTCGGATAGCCGTAGTAGGTCCAGAGGAAGGAGCAGATCTTCATTTCCTTCCGGGCCGGGCTCACGACCTCCACGCCCTCGGCGGCCACGAAATCGATCTCGCCCGCGCCGAGCTCGGAATAGTGGTGGTAGCCCAGATTCAGATAGGCGAAATTCTCAAAGGAGACGCAGAACGCTCCGTCCTTCTGTCCGACGGTGATCGGCGTGCGACCGAAGCGGTCGCGCGAGGCGTAGATGCCGGTCTCGGTCATGACGAGGATGGACATGGAGCCGCGGATCATTTCCTGCGCGTACAGAAGGCCCTCCACGAAGCTGCCCTTCTGGTCGATGAGCGCCGCCACGAGCTCCGTCTGGTTGACGCGGCCGCCGCTCATCCCCATAAAGTGGGAATGACCGCTCTTGTAGGCCCCCTCGATCAGCTCCTCATCGTTTTTGATCACGCCGACCGTAGTCAGCGCATAGTTTCCCAGATGGGAATGGATCAAAAGCGGCTGGGGATCCATATCCGATATGCAGCCGATGCCGATATGTCCCTCCAGCTCATGCAGGTCTCCGTCAAATTTGGTACGGAACGGGGAATTCTCAATGTTGTGGATCGCGCGCTGGAACCCGTCCGGCCCGTACACGGCCATGCCGCCGCGCCTCGTGCCGAGATGGGAGTGGTAGTCCACCCCGAAAAACAGATCCAGCGTACAGCTTGTTTTCGATGCTACTCCGAAAATACCGCCCATTTTGTCTCTCCTTACTTTTCTCCTAAGATATTTGTCACCGCCAGCCCCGCGATCATGAACAGGATGCCAAGAATGACGGTCCAGATCGAAAGCGACGGAATGATGCCGACAAGCCCGGTGTTGATAAAGATCGCGACCGGAGAGGCGATCACCAGACCGAGGATCGCGCAGTAGGTCTGAACGCCGAAGCGGTCGAACAAGAACGAGATCAGCTTCGCGATCAGAAAGATCCCGAGAACGACGCCGATCCCGAACGGGATGAGCAGGAGCGCGCCGTTTATCATGGCCGGCACGTCGAACGCCCGCAGCGCTTCGACGGCGCCCTTGATCGTATTGAGGATCCCATAATAGTAGCCGAGGATCATCAGTACCATCGAGCCGGAGACGCCCGGTATCACCATCGTGGCGGACGCCACCACGCCCAGGACGAACAGGATCGCCATGTTCCCCGCCGTGACCGGGATCGCGGTCATGGCCGTATCGTTCGCTTTGGCGAGCGGGAGTCCGGCGCAGAGCGCGAAGGCGAGGACGAACGCGATCGCTCCGGATATCCCGATGCCGCGTCCCGCCGATTTTCGCCGCTTTTCGTTAAGCGCCGCATAAAGCAGGGGAAGGCCGCCGAGGATCAGGCCGATGAAGGCCATGCAGGTCACATAGGTATGCCTGCTCAGAAGATATTCGATTATGTAGGTGAAACCGATGATCCCGATCCCGCATCCGGCGAGGATCGGAAGCAGAAACAGAACGTTTTTGCGGAAATCTTTAAAGAGGCCGGACACGCAGCCGATGATCCGGTCGTAGATGCCCATCGAGACCGCCATCGTCCCGCCGGAGACGCCGGGGATCACGTTGGCGACGCCGATGATCATGCCTTTCAGTACGTTTATCAGCTGATTCATTTGAACTGGCTCCTTCAATAAAAATCGTTTCTATCATACCAAATCCCGGCCGTATATTCAAGACGAAAAAAATAATCACTTTTTTGAAAAAAAACACCATAGTTAAGACAAAACATGGTATAATCAAAAGAAAACGCCGAAACGCAGATTGAATTTATGGAAAAGTCATGAAACTTTCCTCAAAGTTTTATGCCATTTTGTCATAAACGACAAAAAAACGAAAAAAAGTTTGGCTTTTGGAACATTGCCGGAAAATTCCCCTCAAGTTATAATTTGTATAGAAGGAAACGGTATCCGATAATTCTATAAAAAGAACAGGGGGAATGGTTATGGAACACAGTATTTCCGACATCAGGTACTGTGAAGAAATGTTTCAGCAGTTTTACGACATCGGCGCTCTGGCGTCGGGCGGTGTGACCCGGCTCGGCTACACCGGGACCGAAGACCGTATGCATGAAAAGTTCATCGAACTGGGACATGCGCTCGGCTGCACGGATCATGTCGACGAAGCAGGGAATACCTACGTCGCGAACACGCAGGACCGCGAGTATTATCTGATCGGCTCCCATCTGGATTCCGTCGTCGACGGCGGAAGATACGACGGAGTGGCCGGGATCCTGGCAGGGCTTTTGGTGCTCCGCTGGGCGAAGGAGGAGGGCCTTTCGATCCCGATCCGCGTCGGCGCGTTCCGCTGCGAGGAATCCAGCAACTTCGGGCTCTGCACGATCGGGAGCGGTCTGATCACCAGGGAGGTCTACAAGCAGGACATCGGCGGCCTCACCGGGAAGGACGGCAGGACGCTGGAAGAGGTCTTCCGGGAGAGGGGATACAGCCTCAGACCGGCAAAGATCTCCGGGATCAAACGTTATCTGGAGGTCCACATCGAACAGGGAAAGGTGCTCGAGGAGAGCGAGACGAGAGTCGGCATCGTGACGACCGTCGCCGGACCGAGACGGTTCAAGATCTATTTCCGCGGACAGGCGGAACACTCCGGCGCGACGCCGATGTTGATGCGGAGCGACGCGCTGTGCGCGGCGGCCGAGCTGATCCTCGAGGTCGAGCGTCTTGGCCGCAGG
>CANQGL010000089.1 GCA_947623185.1 uncultured Lachnospiraceae bacterium | reverse complement strand
CCGGCACCCGCTCCTGCGGCGGCAGGCGGCACCACCATCGAGGCCCCGATGCCCGGAAAGATCCTTGACATCAAGGTCAAGGCCGGCGATACCGTAGGTTACGGACAGGTTGTTATTGTCATGGAAGCAATGAAGATGGAGACCGAGATCGTCGCTCCGGCGGCCGGAACGGTTGCTTCCGTCAACGTCAGCGTAGGTGAAGCGGTAGAGACCGGCACGGTTCTGGTTACCTTAAATTAACAGGAGGTGCCCCGTGAACATATTATCAGTCTTTGGAGAGCTCCTCGCCCAGTCAGGTTTTGCCGCTCTGACATGGCAGCAGGCAGTTATGATGCTGATCTCCTTCGTATTGCTTTATCTTGCGATCCACAAGCAGTTTGAACCGCTTTTGCTGCTTCCGATCGCGTTCGGCATGTTCCTCGCGAACCTGCCGCTGGCCGATCTGATGTACGAATCGGCCGATCACTGGTATGAGTCCGGCGTGCTGCGCATCATTTACAGCGGCGTTAAATCGAGTCTGTTCCCGTGTCTGATCTTTATGGCGGTCGGCGCCATGACCGATTTCGGTCCGCTGATCGCGAACCCGATCAGCCTGCTTCTGGGCGCTGCCGCCCAGTTCGGGATCTATGTGGCGTTCCTGCTCGCGCTGGCGACGGGACTGTTCACCCCGGCCGAGGCCGCGGCGATCGGCATCATCGGCGGCGCGGACGGCCCGACGGCCATCTATACCGCCAACAACCTGGCTCCCGATCTGGTGGCCCCGATCGCGGTCGCGGCGTATTCCTACATGGCGCTGATCCCGCTGATCCAGCCGCCGATCATGCGCCTTTTAACGACCGAGAAGGAAAGAAAGATCGTCATGAAACAGCTGCGCAAGGTCAGCAAGACCGAGAAGATCATTTTCCCGGTATTCGTCGTCCTGTTCTGCTCGCTGCTTCTCCCGTCGGTCGCTCCGCTTCTCGGAATGCTGATGCTGGGGAACCTGCTCCGTGAGTCCGGCGTGACCGGAAGACTTTCCGACACCGCCCAGAACGCCCTCTGCAACATCGTTACGATCATGCTCGGAACGACGGTCGGCGCGACGGCGAACGGCGAGACCTTCCTCCGCCCGCAGACGCTGGCGATCATCGCCATGGGCCTTACGGCCTTTGCGTTCGCGACGGTCGGAGGTATCCTGTTCGGCAAGGTGCTCTGCGCCCTGACCGGCGGAAAGATCAATCCGCTGATCGGTTCGGCGGGCGTTTCGGCCGTTCCGATGGCGGCCCGCGTATCCCAGAAGGTCGGCGCGCAGGAGAACCCGACGAACTTCCTTCTGATGCACGCCATGGGCCCGAACGTGGCCGGCGTGATCGGATCCGCTGTTGCGGCCGGATATTTCATGCTCATGTTCGGAAAATGATCCGCATCGCACAGACCGCAGGCGCATAGCCGGCGCAGGCGGCAATTACTGTATCCCAGGCGTCCGTCCGGTTTTCCCAGGGGAGCGGGCGGACCGAAAAATAAATAAAGGAGGCTTTATTGTGAGTAATAAAGTATGCACGTTACAAGAGGCAATCGCAAAGTATGTGGAAGACGGCGACGTGATCTCGTTTGGCGGCTTCACGACAAACAAGAAACCGCACGCCGCCGTGCGTGAGATCCTGAGACAGGGGAAGAAGGATTTCATCGCCATCGCCGGTCCGGCAGGCATGGACTGGGATATGCTGATCGGCGCGGGCCGCGTGAAAGCGTACATCAACTGCTATACCGCGGACTCCGGCGTTACCAACGTATCCCGCCGCTTCCGCGCGAAGATCGAAAAGGGCGAACTGATCTACGAGGACTATTCCCAGGACGTCGTCATGCTGATGCTGCATGCGGCTTCCCTCGGGCTTCCGTTCCTTCCGGTACGCCTGATGATGGGCTCCGGCCTTGTTGACGAGTGGGGCATCAGCAAAGAGGTGCGCCAGACGATCGACAAGCTCCCGAACGACAAGTTCGTCTACATGGAGAACCCCTTCAACCCGGGCGAGAAGGTCGTGGCCGTTCCTGTCCCGCAGCTCGACACCGCGATCATCCATGTGCAGAAGGCGTCTCCGGACGGCACCTGCATCATCCTCGGCGACGAGTTCCACGATGTCGATATCGCCGTCGCGGCGAAGAAGGTCATCGTTACCTGCGAGGAGCTGATCAGCAACGAGGAGATCCGCAGGGATCCGACCAAGACCAAGGTCCCCTGCTTCTGCGTAAGCGCGGTCGTCCATGTACCGTACGGCGCGCATCCGACGCAGTGCTATGATTACTATGATTACGACAATCCGTTCCTGAAAGCATACGGCGCGGCCAGCAAGACCGAAGAGGACTTCAACGCGTTCCTCGACGAGTGGGTCTACGGCCTTAAGAGCCACGAAGAGTATCTCGATAAAGTGGGCGCAGCCCGCCTCGCAAAATTAAAGGTGACACCGGGCTTCGGATATGCCGCGGATGTCAGTAAGGAGGATTAATCATGGCTGATTATACGAACTACACCAATAAAGAGATGCAGGCGATCACGCTTGCGAAGTGTATCCATGACGGACAGATCGCGATCGTCGGAACCGGACTTCCGCTGATCGGCGCCTCCGTCGCAAAGAGACTGTTTGCCCCGAAGTGCAACCTGATCGTCGAGAGCGGACTGATGGACTGCTCCCCGATCGAGGTCCCGCGTTCCGTCGGCGACCTACGCTTCATGGCCCACTGCGGCGTTCAGTGGCCGAACGTAAGATTCATCGGCTTCGAGGCCAACGAGTGGCTGCATGACAACGAGAGACTGATCGCATTCATCGGCGGCGCACAGATCGACCCCTACGGCAACGTAAACTCGACCTGCATCGGCGACTACCACAACCCGAAGACCCGTTTCACGGGCTCCGGCGGAGCGAACGGCATCGCCACCTTCTCCAATACCATCATCATGATCCAGCATGAAAAGAGAAGATTCATGCAGAAGATCGACTACGTCACCAGCCCCGGATGGATCGACGGCCCCGGCGGACGCGAGAGACTGGGACTTCCGGGCAACCGCGGACCGCAGGCAGTCGTCACCGACCTCGGTATCCTCAAGTTCGACGAGGAGACCAAGAGGATGTACCTTGCCGGTTACTACGAGACCACGACTCCCGAGCAGGTCCAGGAGAACACCGGTTTCGAGATCGACGTTTCCAGAGCCGAGAAGCTTGACCCGCCGGATCCGGAAGTGATCCGCATGATCCGCGAGGAGATCGACCCCGGCCAGGCGTTCATCAAGGTCCCGACCGAAGAGCCCGCGAAATAGACCGGAAACTGACACTGTATTTTTAAAACAAAGTACGATATAATAGGAGGGAACATACATGGGATATTTCTCCATGCCTGGATATTTTCAGAACATGCCGGTCGTCGGAAGAGAACTGGTAAATCCGAACCCGGAGAATAAAGAGAGCATCAAGGCCGTCGAGCAGGACATCCACGATTCGATCGCGAACGTGCTTGCGGCGGGCCGCGACGACAAATCCTTAAACGATTCCGGACAGCTCACCGCCATGCAGCGAGTGAACGCGCTGATCGACGAGGGGACCTGGTGCCCGCTCAACAGCCTGTTCAACCCGGAGGGCAACAAGGACGGTTCCACCGGCATCGTAAAGGGCCTCGGCCGCATCGGCGGCAAGTGGGCCGTCATCATCGCATCGGACAACAAGAAGCTGGCCGGCGCGTGGGTACCCGGAAAGGCCGAGCATCTGCTCCGCGGTTCCGACACCGCAAAGCTGCTCCATATTCCGCTGGTCTACCTGTTGAACTGCTCGGGCGTCAAGTTCCCGGAGCAGGATAAGGTATATCCGAACCGCCGCGGCGGCGGCACCCCGTTCTTCCGCAATTCCGAGCTCAATCAGCTCGGCGTACCGGTCATCGTAGGCATCTACGGGACCAACCCGGCGGGCGGCGGCTACCACAGCATCTCCCCGACGATCCTGATCGCGCACAACCAGGCCAACATGGCGGTCGGCGGCGCCGGTATCTTAAGCGGCATGAACCCGAAGGGCTATGTCGACGACGAGGCGGCGGAAGCGATCATCGCGGCGCAGATCGAGAACAGCAAGCAGCATATCCCGGCTCCGGGCTCCGTTCCGATCCACTACAACGAGACCGGATTCTTCCGTGAAGTTTACGAGAACGACTTCGGCGTGATCGAAGGGATCAAGAAGTATGTCAGCTACCTGCCGGCGTACAACCTTGAGTTCTTCCGCGTCGACGACAAGAAGGCCCCGCTGTTCCCGGCAGAGGAGCTCTACGACATCATCCCGATGAACCAGAAGCGCCCCTACGACATCTACGAGGTCATCGCCCGCCTGTTCGACGGCAGCCAGCTGCTGGAGTACAAGAAGGGCTACGGTCCGGAGATGGTGACGGGTCTCGCGAAGGTCAATGGCCTCCTGGTCGGCGTGATCGCGAACGTACAGGGACTCCTTATGAACTATCCGGAGTACAAGCAGAATTCCGTCGGCATCGGCGGCAAGCTGTACCGTCAGGGCTTAATTAAGATGAACGAGTTCGTGACGCTCTGCGCGCGCGACCGCATCCCGCTGATCTGGCTGCAGGATACGACCGGTATCGACGTCGGCGACGACGCGGAGAAGGCCGAGCTTCTCGGACTGGGACAGTCCCTGATCTACTCGATCCAGAATTCCGGTGTTCCGTCGCTTGAGATCACGCTCCGTAAGGCGAGCGCCGCGGCCCACTATGTACTGGGCGGCCCGCAGGCCAACGACACGAACGCGTTCTCGATCGCGACCGGCGCGTCTGAGTATTATGTAATGCCGGGCGACACCGCCGCGAACGCGATGTATTCCAGACGTCTGGTGAAAGAGAAGAAGGCCGGAAACGATATCCATCCGGTCATTGACAAGATGAACGAGATGATCCAGATGTATAACGACAAGTCCCGTCCGAAATACTGCACGATCAAGGGTATGGCGGATGAGATCGTCGATATGACGGAGATCCGTCCGTACATGCAGGCGTTCACCGAGGCCGTCTACCAGAATCCGCAGTCGATCTGCCCGTTCCATCAGATGGTAACTCCGCGGACGATCCGCGACTACGACAACTGCAAAAAAGCGTAACAGCCGGAGGACAGAATGAGCGCAATCTATACTTTGGGAATCGATGTCGGTTCCACCGCATCCAAATGCATTATCCTGAAAGACGGAGAGGAGATCGTGGCCAAGTCCCTGATCGACGTGGGGGCGGGCACCAGCGGCCCGCAGCGCGCCATCGATACGGTGTTGGCGAATGCGGATATGACGCGGGAGGAAATGGATTTTGTGCTGGCGACAGGCTACGGCCGCAATTCCTTAATGGGACTTGCGGACAAGCAGATGAGCGAGCTTTCCTGCCACGCAAGGGGTGCGTCCTTCCTGTTCCCGGAGGTCCATACCGTGATCGATATCGGAGGACAGGATGTCAAGGTCCTGCATATCGAGAACGGAACGATGACGAACTTCCAGATGAACGATAAGTGCGCGGCGGGTACCGGACGGTTCCTCGACGTGATGGCGCGCGTCCTTGAGGTTAAGGTCGAGGATCTCGGCCGCCTCGGGGCGATGTCGCAGAAAACGGTGGGGATCAGTTCGACCTGCACGGTCTTCGCGGAGAGCGAGGTCATCAGCCAGCTCTCGATGGGGACCGATAAGTGCGATATCATCAACGGGATCCACCGTTCGGTGGCAAGCCGCGTAACCGGACTTGTACACCGGATCGGCATGGTGCCGGAGGTCGTCATGACCGGCGGCGTTGCCCAGAATACCGGCGTGGTGAAGGCGCTGGAGGCGGAGCTCGACTGCCCGATCCACACCTCGCCGCTCACCCAGTACAACGGCGCGCTCGGCGCGGCCCTGTTCGCATGGCAGGCCGCCTGCCGGAAAAGTAGGTAAAACCGGACATCGATGCCGCGGGACCGGGCCAACCGGCCTCGCGGCGTCGTGGCCGTAAAAATCCAGAGAGAAGATGGAGGATTACGATTATGGCAAAACAGGTAAGTCCCGGCGTTCTCGCGCTTCGTAAGGTCGTTGAAGACGTTTACAGAGAAGCGCGCGAGGCCAAAGAGAGAGGAGAGCTGGTCGGCTGGTCCTCGTCCAAGTTCCCGTGCGAGCTGGCGAACGCGTTCGGTCTCCATGTGGTATACCCGGAGAACCAGGCGGCGGGCATCGCTGCGAACCGCTACGGCGAGCTGCTCTGTCAGGCGGCCGAGGATCTGGGATATGACAACGATATCTGCGGATATGCGCGTATCAGCCTTGCATATGCGGCAGGCAAGCGCGCGGCCCGCAAATTCGACCCCGAGACCGGCGAATACATCATCGATCCGTCGACCGGAAAACCGATGAAGGACGCGGACGGCAAGGCCGTCATCGACGAGGCGACCGGGAAACCGAAGAAAGATCCGAAGACCCAGACCCCGTACATGGTACTGGACGATCTGAACGAGATCATGGCGCTGCCGGATGGCGTTGAGAAGGAGCGCCGCCTGGCCGCGATCTCCCCGATCCGCCAGATGCAGATGCCGATGCCCGATTTCGTCCTCTGCTGCAACAACATCTGCAACTGCATGACGAAGTGGTACGAGAACATCGCGCGTATGCACAACATCCCGCTGGTCATGATCGACATCCCGTACAACAACACGGTAGAGGTAGACGATACATACGTCGCGTACATCCGCGGCCAGTTCGACAAGGCGATCAAACAGCTCGAGGAGATCTCCGGCAGGAAGTTCGACGAGAAGAAGTTCGAGGAAGCCTGCGCGAACGCGAACCGCACCGCCAAGGCGTGGCTCAAGGTCTGCGATTACCTGCAGTACAAACCGGCTCCCTACAGCGGATTCGATCTGTTCAACCACATGGCCGACGTCGTAACGGCGCGCGGCAAGGTGGAGGCCGCCGAGGCGTTCGAGCAGCTGGCTGTCGACCTCGAGGAGACCATTAAGAAGGGCGAGACCACGACTCCGTTCCCGGAGAAGTACCGCGTTATGTTCGAGGGTATCCCGTGCTGGCCGAAGCTTCCGGCTCTGTTCAAACCGTTAAAGGAGCACGGCGTGAACGTAACGGCTGTCGTCTACGCGCCCGCATTCGGCTTCGTATACAACAACATGGACGAGATGGTGCGCGCCTACTGCAAGGCCCCGAACTCGGTCTGCATCGAGCAGGGCGTCGACTGGCGTGAAGGCATCTGCCGCGACAACAAGGTCGATGGCGTGCTGGTGCACTACAACAGAAGCTGCAAGCCGTGGAGCGGATATATGGCGGAGATGCAGCGCCGCTTTACCAACGATCTGGGCGTTCCCTGCGCCGGTTTCGACGGCGACCAGGCCGACCCGAGAAACTTCAACGCCGCACAGTACGAGACCCGCGTACAGGGCCTTGTTGAGGCGATGGAAGCAAACCAGAAGGCAAAGGAGGCGTAAGAAGCATGAGTATCAACGTTATGCTCGACGAATTTAAAGAGATCGCTGCCAATCCGAAAAAGCAGCTTGAACATTACAAGGGACAGGGAAAGAAAGCGATCGGCGTTCTGCCCTATTACGCGCCCGAGGAACTCGTCTACGCCGCAGGCATGGTCCCGTTCGGCATGTGGGGTTCCAACAAAAAGACCATCAGCCGCGCGAAAGAGTACTGCGCGACCTTCTACTGCACGATCGCACAGCTCGCGTTGGAAATGCTTCTGGACGGCACGATGGACGGGCTCGACGGGATCATCACCCCGACGATCTGCGATACGCTGCGCCCGATGAGCCAGAACTTCCGCGTTTCGATGGGAGAGAAGATGCCGGTCATCTTCCTTGCGCATCCGCAGAACCGTTTCGACGAGAACGGCCTTGCCTTTACGGTCGCGCAGTATACCAACGTCCGAAAGAAACTGGGCAAGATCGCAGGAGCGGAGATCACCGACGAGGCGATCAAAAACGCGATCAAGGTCTACAACAGGAGCCGTGCCGCGCGCCGCGAATTCGTAAAGCTGGCGAACGACCACTGCGACGTGGTAACGCCGACGAAGCGCTCCGCGGTCCTCAAGGCGGCCTGGTTCATGTCAAAGGATGAGTACACCGAAAAGCTGGAGGCGTTAAACGCCGAACTTGCGAAACTTCCGGTCTGCGACTGGCAGGGGACGAAGGTCGTCACCTCCGGTATCATCTGCGACAACCCGAAGCTTCTGGCGGCGTTCGAGGAGAACAACATCGCGATCGCGGCCGACGACGTGGCGCATGAGAGCCGCGCGTTCCGCACTGACGCCTCCGAGACCGAGGCCGATCCGATGATGGCGCTCGCGAAGCAGTTCGCGGACCTCGACTACGACGTTCTTCTCTACGATCCGCAGTCTGCCAAGAACCGCCGCGGCGAGTTCGTCGCGAACATGGTCAGGGAGAGCGGGGCACAGGGACTGGTGCTGTTCATGCAGCAGTTCTGCGATCCGGAGGAGATGGAGTATCCGTATCTGAAGAAAGCACTCGACGATATGGGGATCCCGCACATCAAGCTCGGCATCGACCAGCAGATGCGCGACTTCGGTCAGGCTTATACCGCGATCCAGGCGTTCGCGGATGTGCTTGAGATGAACAAGTAAGACCGATCAGAAAAACGACGATAAAAAAGACCGCTGCAGGATGTTCATTGAATGTCCTTCAGCGGTCTTTTTCTTTTGGGGTAATTGCGATCACAGGCGGTTGAACGCCGGGGAATAACCGAGGTCGAACGAGAGATCCGCAGCCGAACGGCGCACCTGGCTGCACAGTTCGTCCAGACGCTTTTCATCCGGAACGCGTGATCCCGGCGCGATGATGCCGATCGAGCAGCTCAGCTTCCCTTCGGAGTCGAAGACCGGAGCGCCGATCCCGACCGCCTCATTGACGTACTCGCCGTATGTCACGGCGTAACCCTGGCTGCGTATTTTGGTAAGATCCGCTTCCAGCTCTTCCGGGGTGGTGCGTGGAAACGCGCGGTCGTTCGCGATGACGGTCTTAAAATACCCGGCGATGAATTCCGGGGCCTGGTAGGCCAGCAGCACCTTGCGGATCGCGCCGCAGTGGAGATAGAGCTCGTAGCCGAATTCCTCGATCACCTTTAAGTGGCTGGGGCCGTCCACCTTCTGCACGACAAGGCCCTTTTCGCCGACTGGGATCACAAGATAGGAGTCCTCCTCGGTTTTTGCGGTGAGCTCCGTGAGGACGGGCTGTGCGGCGTCCTGAAGCCGGATCCCGCGCGCGGCGGCCTTCCCGAGGGGGATCAGCGCCGGGCCGAGACGGTAGGTGTGGGAGCGCTCGTCGCGCACGACATATTTCTTTTCGCAGAAGGTCTGAAGGATCCGGTGGATCGTGCTCGGCGGGAGATCCATGGCTTCGGCCAGTTCCGCGATCGTAAAGCTCTGGTTTTTGCCGCTCAGCGATTCCAGAAGTTCGAGCGAGCGGATCAGGCTCTGGATCATGAGTTGACGCCCTCCAGATCATCCTCGACGGTCGCCGGAGCGCCTGCTTTCGGAGCGGGCTTTTCCGGTTCCTCCGCAGCCGGATCCGGTACGATGTCGGCAACGTTCTTTTCCGCGATCTCCTCGGCCGGAGAATCGGTTATCGGGGGTTCCGCGGACGGGGTTTCCTCTGCCGGGGGTTCATCTTCAGCCGGGGATTCTTCTGCGGCGACTGCTGTAGCCGGGACTTCTTCGACAGGAGCTTCTTCGGGATGGGCTTCTGTGGCCGGAGCTTCTTCGGCAGGAGTTTCCTCGGCTGAGGGCTCTGCGACAGGAGTTTCTTCGACCGGGGCCTTTGCGTCTTCGGCGGTTTCCTCTGCCGGACATTTCTCCGCTGTCTTGCATTTTGCGTGATCCAGCGTGATATAAGTACGGTTTGACGGATCCGGGACGGCAACGTCGTCCTTTTCCTCCGCCGCGGCCGCCGGTTCTCCGCTTTCGGAAGCGGAGCCTTCTTCCTCGTAATCGTGAAAATCTTTATCCACTTCATCGTTAAAGGCTTTGTAATTCAGATAATAAGCGATCCCTCCGACTGCCGCGCCTACGACGGCGCTGAGCGCGATCAGCAATCCGGTATGTTTTTTGGCCATTGTTCGTACTCCTTTCGTTTGGCGCAGATACGCGCCCGCATAAAATACCTACCTATAATAATAAAGCAAATCCGGCAAAAAGAAAAGGGATAAATGCAAAGAAAAAGAAATTATTTGGAGTTCAAAGGAAATAGACGGAAAAACAGCATGAAAAGATGCCGCGGGAGAGGATCTTGGGTCTGGGGATAAACAAAATGGTCGCAGAGTTCGCTACTCTGCGACCATAGCTTCTTAGCTATGTTAATGTACATATTATCACTCTCAATCGGAGAATGC
>CANQGL010000088.1 GCA_947623185.1 uncultured Lachnospiraceae bacterium | reverse complement strand
TGGAGGGACGCGCCGACGGCATCTTTGAGGAAGACGGACTGACCGTGATCGACGAGATCAAGGGCATGTATTTCGACGTTTCCAGGCTTGAGGAGGCGATCCCCGTCCACCTTGCCCAGGCGATGTGCTACGGCCATTTTTACTGCTCCGCACAGGGGCTTGAGCGGATCGGCCTGCAGCTCACCTACTGCAACCTCGAGAGCGAGGAGATCAGAAGGTTCCGCACGGAAAAAACGGCTTCGGAGCTTGCGGAATGGTTCTTCGGCGTGACCGCGGAATACTTCCGCTGGGCCCGCTTCCAGTACCGGCACGAGCTGGAACGCAACGCTTCCATAAAAGAACTTCAGTTCCCGTATCCGTACCGCGAAGGCCAGCGCGAGCTGGTGGTCTCGGTCTACAAAACCATAAACCGCGGGAAAAAGCTCTTTATCCAGGCACCGACCGGCGTCGGGAAGACGCTCTCGACCGTTTTCCCGGCCGTGAAAGCGATCGGGGAGGGAAAGGGAGAGAAGCTGTTCTATCTGACGGCCAAGACCGTGACCCGCACGGTAGCGGAGGAAGCGCTCAGGATCCTGAGAAGCTGCGGCCTTACGTTCACCTCGGTCACGATCACGGCGAAGGAGAAACTCTGCCCCCTCGAGAAGGCGGAGTGCAACCCGAACGCGTGTCCGTACGCGAAGGGACACTTCGACCGGGTCAACGGCGCCGTGTTCGACATCATCGGCAGCGAGCAGGAGATAACGCGCGAAAAGGTCCTCGAGTACGCGGAGAGATACCGCGTCTGCCCCTTTGAGTTCTGCCTCGATATTTCCTCGTGGACGGATGGGATCATCTGCGACTACAACTATGTTTTCGACCCGAACGTGCGCCTGAAGCGCTATTTTGCCGACGGGGCCAAAGGGGATTATTTGTTCCTGGTGGATGAGGCGCACAATCTTGTGCCCCGGGCGCGGGAGATGTACAGCGCGGCGCTCAGGCGGGAAGACTTCCGCGAAGTAAAGAAACTGGTGAAAGGCCGTTCGCCCCGGCTCGCCGCCCAGCTTGAAAAGTGCAACCGGCTGATGCTTACGATGCAGCGGGAATGCGGGGAATGGGAGCTCCTTCCCGACATTACGCCGCTGGTCCTTCCGGTGATGTCCGCGTTTTCGGAATTCGAGACGTTCCTCGAGGACTTTGCGGAGTTCGAGGGGCGCGATACGGTCCTCGAACTGTATTTTGCGATGAGGGACTTCCTTAATGTGTATGAGCGGCTGGATAAGCACTACCGCATCTACGCCGAGACCGCGGGGCCGTCGTCGTTTTCGGTGCGGATGTTCTGCGTCAACCCGGCGAAGAACCTGTCGGAATGCATGGCGCAGGGCAGCAGCACGATCCTGTTCTCGGCCACGCTCCTTCCGATCCGCTATTACAAGACGCTGCTTTCGGAGGACCGGGACGATTACGCGGTCTACGCCGACTCCCCGTTTTCCGAGGAAAAGCGCCTTCTGATGGTGGCCTCCGACGTCAGCAGCCGCTACACGAGGCGGAATGAGACGGAGTACCGGAAAGTGGCGGATTATATCCGGGCGGTGACGGCCGCAAAACGGGGAAATTACATGATCTTTTTCCCGTCGTACCAGTATATGGAGCATGTCGCGGAGCTGTTCGATATGGAGCCGCTGGCCGCGGATCTGCTGATCCAGGGACAGGGGATGCGGGAGGACGAGCGCCAGGAATTTCTCGCCGAATTCGAGAAGGAGCGCAGTCATTCGCTGGCGGCCTTCTGCGTGATGGGCGGCGTATTCTCGGAGGGGATCGACCTGCGGGAGGAGCGGCTCATCGGCGTCGTGATCGTGGGGACCGGCCTGCCGATGGTCTGCGTCGAGCAGGAGATCTTAAAGGACTATTTTGAGGAGACGGAACAGGCCGGATTCGACTTCGCCTATCAGTACCCCGGCATGAACAAGGTCTTTCAGGCCGCGGGCCGCGTGATCCGCACGGTGGACGACGAGGGCGTGATCCTGCTTCTGGACGACCGTTTCCTGCGGCGGGACCATCAGGAACTCTTCCCGCGCGAGTGGGAACATTTCCACATCGTGAACCGCTCAAACGTCGCGGCCTGCCTCGCCGATTTCTGGGAGAGGCGCGGCGCAGAACAGCATTTCCCGTAAACGATTGTTTTTTTCGGGGAAATATGTTAAAATCAGTAAAAATCCATCCGGCGGGACGTCTGTGATCCCGGCCGGGCGATAAATATAGTATAATTCTTGATTCAGGAGGAATCTCAAAAATGACGATCAACAAAACACAAGACGGCAGCGAACTGAAAATTGCCCTTTCGGGGCGCCTTGACACAACGACCGCGCCCCAGCTGGAAGCGGAACTGAATACCTGCCTTGACGGCGTGGAAAGCCTGGTCTTCGACATGGCCGGTCTGGAGTACATCTCATCCGCGGGCCTCAGAGTGCTTCTTGCCGCCCAGAAACGGATGAACAAGCAGGGAAAGATGACGGTCCGCAGCGTGAACGAAACGGTGCAGGAAGTATTTGAGATCACGGGATTCAGCGATATCCTGACGATCGAATAAGACAGGGGACCATTAAAAGAGATTGATTATTATTGAATGAGGTGACAGATATGGAAACCAACAGGATCGTGATTACGAATAAAGGGACCGGGATGGAGGACGCGCTGAACGAGGTCGAGTCGTTCGCCGAAAAACAGGATCTGGATCATAAGCAGACGCTTCGCCTGCGTCTCCTGGCCGAAGAAATGATGGGCATGGTGACGGGGATCGTCGGCGATTTCAAGGCGCTGTTCTGGCTGGAAGGCGAAGACCGGAATATCAGCCTCCACATCGAGGCGCGCACGGTCGTCGACATGAGCGTCCGCGACGAGCTGCTCTCCGTATCCACGACCGGAAAGAACATCGCGGCGAAGGGGATCACGGGCAAGCTGCGCGATCTGTTCGAGACCTACATGCTGGCCTACGAGGAAGTGGACCGCTATGCGGTAGGCAACGGGATGAACCTTTTCCCGTACGACGAATTCGATATGATGCACGCCGGTATGGACATCAGCAGCCATTATTGGTCGCTCCGTCAGTACAAAAACGACGTCGGGGAGCGGGCTCCGGAAGATGAGTCGGCGGCTCAGGCGTGGGACGAACTGGAAAAGTCGATCGTCGGAAGCCTGGCGGACGACGTACTGGTCGGGATCCGGTCGGACAATGTCGAGATGATCGTCCGGAAGGACTTTAACGCGTAAACGGTTTTTGGTACGTTTGAGGAGGAACCGATGGAATATCGCAGATTGGGCAATACGGGGCTCATGGTGAGCGAGATCGGCATGGGCTGCGAGGGCTTTGCCGAGGACGACTGCCGGGAGGCAATGCGGCTGTTCGATACGGCCGAGCGTCTCGGGATCAATTACTTTGACCTTTATACCTCGAATCCGGCGGTACACGCCGCGGTCGGGGAGGCCATGAAGGGCCGCAGGGAAAAATTCTTTTTGCAGGGACACCTCTGCTCGGTCTGGAAGGACGGACAGTATAAGAGGAGCCGTGAGATCGGCGAGGTGCGCGACGGATTCGCGCAGATGATGAAACGCCTGCAGACCGATTACATCGACGTCGGCATGATCCACTATGTGGATTCGCTCGACGACTGGAGAGCGATCGCCGAAGGACCGGTGCTCCGGTATGCCCTGGAACTGAAGGAGAAGGGCGTGATCCGGCACATCGGACTGAGCAGCCACAATCCGCAGGTCGCGATGGAGGCAATCCGCGGCGGACATATCGAAGTTCTGATGTTCAGCGTGAACCCCTGCTACGATCTGCAGCCGGCCAGCGAGGATCTTGAGGATCTCTGGCGCGACGAGAACTATGTGGAGCATCTGGTCAATATGGACCCAGAACGGCAGGAGCTTTACGAGACCTGCCAGCGCCTCGGGATCGGCATTACGGTCATGAAGGCGTTCGGCGGCGGCGATCTTTTAGACGCCTCGCTTTCTCCCGCGGGAGCGGCCCTGACCGTGAACCAGTGTATCCACTATGCGCTTACCAGACCGGCCGTTGCCGTCGTCCTGGCCGGCGCGCATTCCGCTTCGCAGCTTGAATCCTGCGCTTCCTACGAGGATACGCCGGAGAAGGAGCGCGACTTTGCGCCTGCGCTCGCCGCGTTCCCGAACATCAGCTGGAAGGGGCACTGTATGTACTGCAGCCACTGCGCGCCGTGCCCGAAACAGATCGACGTGGCGTCGGTGACAAAATTCCTGAATCTTGCGAAGGCGCAGGGCGGGGTTCCGGAGACGGTACGCGAACATTACGCGGTCTTAAAGCATCACGCGGGAGAGTGCGTTGCCTGCGGCGCCTGCGAGAAACGCTGTCCGTTCGAGGTGCCCATCATCGAGAACATGAAGCAGGCGCGGGAGATCTTCGGAAAGTAGAAGGACGGAAAGGGGTTACACGCGGGGATGACCGAGAAAGTGCGCGCGGGAAGCGCGGCTGACAGGCACGAGGACATATTTGAAATGTATATGCGGGATCTGGCGGCGATCGCTCCCTGTACGGAGGAGGAGAACACGGCGCTTTTTGCGCGCGTGCGCAAAGGCGATCCTGCGGCCAGGACCCGCCTGATCGAGGGGAACCTGAAAAAGGCGCTGTCCCACATCCGGGACTATCTGGGACGCGGAGTGCCCGCTCCGGATCTGATCCAGGAGGCCAGCCTTGAACTGATGATGCTGGCGGACGAAGGTTTTGACGAGAGTTTTGACGAGCTTCTGGAGAGCCGCATCCGTGTGCGCATGGATGAGGTGATCAGGGAGCAGGAGGCGGCCGGAAACGTGGCGCAGGAGATGCTTGCGCGCATAAACCGGCTCCAGGAGGTATCGGCGGTCATGGCGGAGGAACTGGGCCGCGAGGCGACGCCCGCGGAGCTTGCGGGCCGTATGCAGATCACGGAGGACGAGGTCCGCGAACTGATGAAGACGGCGCTCAACGCGTTGAACATGGCCGAGATCGGAAACGGATTCGGAGGATCCGGCGAGCCCGGCGTCTGAATGCCGCCGGCATATGCACAGACGACAGAAGGAGAACGATAGAAGGAGAACTTTATGAGCGTAAAACGCGTTTTTGTAGAAAAGAAACCGGAGTTTGCGATCCGGGCGCGGGAACTTTTTGAAGAGATCGGCAATTATCTGGGGATCGGCGGCGTCACTGGCGTCCGCGTGCTGATCCGTTACGACATTGAAAACATTTCGGACGCGGTGTACCGTGAAGCGCTCGGGACGATCTTTTCCGAGCCGCCGGTAGACGAGGTTTATGAGGGGACTTTTCCGCATGCAGACGGCGATACGGTCTTTTCCGTGGAATACCTGCCCGGCCAGTTCGATCAGAGGGCGGATTCGGCCGAACAGTGCGTGCGGCTTTTAAACGAGACGGAGGAGCCGATCATCCGGTCGGCGACCACCTATGTGATCTCCGGCGGGCTGACCCCGGAGCAGGCCGCGGCGGTCCGGGCATTCTGCATCAATCCGGTCGATTCGCGCGAGGCCTCCGACGAGATCCCGCAAACGCTGGTCACGGTATTCGACCGTCCGGAAGACGTTTCCGTCCTGTCCGGATTTACCTGCATGGGCGAGCAGGAACTGCTTGCCCTTTACGTTTCGCTGAATCTGGCGATGACGTTCAACGATTTCCTGCATATCCGCAATTATTTTAAGGAAGAAAACCGCGATCCGTCCATGACGGAGATCCGCGTTCTCGATACCTACTGGTCCGATCACTGCCGCCATACCACGTTCTCCACGGAACTGAAGAACGTGACGTTTACGGACGGCGACTACCGGGCTCCGATCGAGGCGTCCTACCGCAGGTACCTGGCCGATCACGAGGCGCTCTATAAGGACCGCGGCGACAAGTTCGTCTGCCTGATGGATCTGGCGACGATCGGCATGAAAAAGCTGCGCGCGGAGGGAAAACTCGACGATCTGGAGGTGTCCGAGGAGATCAACGCCTGCTCGATCGTGGTCCCGGTCGAGATCGACGGCGTGACCGAGGAATGGCTGATCAACTTTAAGAACGAGACGCATAACCATCCGACGGAGATCGAGCCGTTCGGCGGCGCGGCGACCTGCCTCGGCGGCGCGATCCGCGATCCGCTTTCCGGGCGGACCTACGTTTATCAGGCCATGCGCATCACCGGCGCTGCCGACCCGACGAAGTCCTTAAAGGAGACGCTTAAGGGCAAACTCCCGCAGAGAAAGATCGTCACCGAGGCGGCTCACGGCTACAGTTCCTACGGGAACCAGATCGGTCTGGCGACCGGCTATGTCAAGGAGATCTATCATCCGGGCTATGTGGCAAAGCGCATGGAGATCGGGGCGGTCATGGGCGCGGCTCCCAGAAAGAACGTGATCCGCGAGACCTCCGATCCGGGAGACATCATCATCCTTCTCGGCGGGCGCACGGGACGCGACGGCATCGGCGGCGCGACCGGCTCCTCGAAGGTCCACACCGAAGCCTCGATCGAGGTCTGCGGCGCGGAGGTGCAGAAGGGCAACGCGCCGACGGAGCGGAAGATCCAGAGGATGTTCAGGCGTCCCGAGGTATCAAAACTGATCAAAAAATGCAATGATTTCGGCGCGGGCGGCGTTTCGGTCGCGATCGGCGAACTGGCCGACGGACTTCTGATCGATCTCGACCGTGTTCCGAAGAAATATGCGGGCCTCGACGGTACGGAGATCGCGATCTCCGAATCGCAGGAGCGGATGGCCGTGGTCGTCGACCCGAAGGACGTCGATGCGTTTCTGGCCTACGCCGCGGAGGAAAACCTCGAGGCGGTCACGGTCGCCGAGGTGACGGAAAGCCCGCGGCTGGTGATGAAATGGCGCGGAAAGACGATCGTGGACTTAAGCCGCGCGTTCCTCGATACGAACGGCGCGCATCAGGAGGCGGACGTGACGGTCGAGATCCCGAACCGTGAAGGCACGCCGTTTGAGAGCAGGGATCCCGGAGACGTGCGCAAAGCGTGGCTCTCTATGCTTGGATCGCTGAATGTCTGTTCGCAAAAGGGCCTGGTCGAGATGTTTGATTCTTCGATCGGCGCGGCTACGGTCATGATGCCGTACGGCGGGCGCTATCAGCAGACCGAGATCCAGACTATGGTCGCCAAACTGCCGGGGACCGGCGCGAAGAGCGATGCGGTGACGATGATGAGCTACGGGTTCGACCCGTATCTGTCGAGCTGGAGCCCGTACCACGGAGCGATCTACGCGGTGCTCACGTCGGTGGCGAAGATCGTGGCCGCCGGCGGCGACTACAGAAAGATCCGCTTCACGTTCCAGGAATACTTCCGCCGCATGAGCGAGGAGCCGGAGCGCTGGAGCCAGCCGTTTGCCGCGCTTTTAGGCGCTTACGAGGCACAGCTCGGATTCGGCCTGCCCTCGATCGGCGGAAAGGACAGCATGTCCGGGACCTTCAACGAGGAGGACGGAGAGGAGATCGACGTCCCGCCGACGCTTGTTTCCTTCGCGG
Source organism: uncultured Lachnospiraceae bacterium (assembly GCA_947623185.1). Classification (GTDB taxonomy): domain Bacteria; phylum Bacillota; class Clostridia; order Lachnospirales; family Lachnospiraceae; genus CANQGL01. Next base: position 2,897 of record CANQGL010000088.1, on the reverse strand, counting down.
TCGACGTGGCGAGTGAAAAGAACATGATCTCGCCGGAATTCAAGAAGGCCGGAAACAGGATCGTTGTCTTTAAGGCGGAGAGAGATCCCTATGAGCTCCCGGTCTACGGACAGATCATGGACGGCTACGGGAAGCTGTTTGAAGATATCAAAGAGGGACGGATCGTATCGGCGTATGCGCTGGAACGGCACGGCATCGCCGAAGCCGTCAGCAAGATGGCGTTCGGGAACCGCCTCGGCGTAAAGATCGAAAGCAGCCTTGATCCGCGCGACTTCTTCGCGCCGGGCTGGGGCGATATCGTATGCGAGGTGCCGGAAGAAAAGGTCGGCGAGCTGTCCTTCGGCTATACGCTGATCGGCGAGGTCACGGACAGCGGGATGCTGGAGTACGGAAACGTTTCTGTCAGCCTTTCCGAGGCGCTTTCTGCCTGGAATGAGCCGCTGGAGGATGTGTTCCCCACCGCTTCCGGCGTGGAGCAGACCAAAGTGCGAGATGAGGTCTATACGGCGGGTCCGGTTGCCGTCTGCAGTCATAAGATCGGGGCTCCGACCGTGTTTATCCCGGTATTCCCGGGAACGAACTGCGAATACGACAGCGCGAGAGCTTTTGAGCGGGCCGGAGCGAACGTCGTGACGCGGGTGTTCCGCAACCGGAACGCCGAAGATATCCGGGATTCCGTCGAGGTATACAGAAAGGAGATCGCAAAGGCGCAGATCGTCATGTTCCCGGGCGGATTCTCGGCCGGCGACGAGCCGGAAGGCTCGGCCAAGTTCTTTGCGACTGCGTTCCGCAATGAGGTCTTAAAGGAGGAACTCGAAAAGCTTTTAAACGGGCGAGACGGTCTCATCCTGGGGATCTGCAACGGCTTCCAGGCCCTGATCAAGCTGGGACTGGTGCCGGAAGGGCGCATCACGGAGCAGAAGGCGGATTCGCCGACGCTGACCTACAATACGATCGGCCGCCATGTCTCCAAGATGGTGAACCTGAAAGTGGTCTCCAACAAGTCTCCGTGGCTTTTGGGAGCGACGGTCGGTGGAATTTATGTAAACCCGGTATCGCACGGCGAGGGACGCTTTGTCGCTTCCGGCGAATGGATCGAAAAACTGTTTGCAAACGGACAGGTCGCCACGCAGTATGTGGACGATAAGGGCGTTCCGACGATGGAAGAGTACTGGAACCCCAACGGCTCCTATATGGCGATCGAGGGCATCACTAGCCCGGACGGACGCGTGTTCGGAAAGATGGGTCATTCGGAGCGGTCACTTGCGAGCGTGACGAAGAACATCAGCGGCGAGCAGGATCTCCGGATCTTTGAGAGCGGAGTACGGTACTTCCGCTAAAAGAGGCGCTATATGAACATAAAATGGGACGCCGGGACGTATACCGATAATTTTTCCTTTGTTCACCGCTACGGCGAGGACGTGACCGGCCTCATCGACGCGGGGCCGGACAGTCTGGTTGTCGATCTCGGCTGCGGCAACGGGGCGCTGACGGAAAAAATCCACGGCATGGGATACCGCGTGCTGGGGATCGACGCCTCGGCCGATATGGTGAGTCAGGCAAAGCGGATGCATCCGGAGCTTGAATTCAAGGTCGGGGACGCGACGGAGTTTACCCTGGACGAAAAGGCGGACGTGATCTTTTCCAACGCGGTTTTTCACTGGATCGACGCCGATAAACAGGACAGGCTGGCGGAAAACCTTTCCGCGAACCTGAAACCGGGCGGATCGCTGGTCTGTGAGTTCGGCGGCCGCGGATGCGCGGAGACGGTCCACGCCGCCCTGGAGCGAAATTTCGGGAAACGCGGACTGGATTATAAGAGAGCGTTTTACTTCCCGACGATCGGGGAGTATGCGCCGATCCTTGAGCGCGCGGGGCTGCGCGTCGATCACGCGGTCCTGTTCGACCGCCCGACGCCGCAGAAGAGCGAGAGCGGACTTGAGGGCTGGATCCGGATGTTCGTCAAGACCGCGTTCCTGAACGTTCCGAAGGAGACGGCGGACGCGATCATCAGAGAGACCGTCGACGAGCTTTACGGTACGCTTTATAAGGACGGGATCTGGTTCGTCGATTATGTGCGGATCCGCCTGCGGGCGAGGAAAATCTGAACAGTAATTTGAAAGGGCACTGCCGGTTTCGACCGACAATGCCCTTTTTATCACTTTCTTCCAATGAAATAAAACCCGTTTGAACGATGACCGTTCATCGTGGTGAACGTCAGGCGTTCATAGCGAAACTTCGTAAGATCCGAGAGAAGACTTTGGATCCAGTCCTCGTCATGGTGGCGGACGACTGCGCCCTCCGGCAGCTCGAAGACCCCGTAGACGCCGTATTTATCCGCAAATTCGGAATAGCGTTTCAGGTTCCGCTCGTCGTCGTTTAAGAGAAAGTCGTTGACATAGAGGATGCCGCCCGGCTTCAGGACGCGCCGGATCTCGGCGATCAGCGCGCGCTGTTCGGCGCCGTCGGGAATGCAGGTGAGGACCGCAAAGAGGATGACGGCGTCGACGCTCGCATCCGCAAGTCCGATGGAGGAGTTTTCCATGACGCGAAGATCAAGCTGCGGGAACTGACGCTTTCCACGCTCGATCATGCCCTCCGAAAAATCGACGCCGATCAGGTTTCTGTAGCCGCTTTGGCTCAGTTCGTTCAAGGTGCGTCCGTAGCCGCACCCGACGTCGAGGATCACCGCGTCCTTTGAGACGTACTCCGCAAACTCTTCGACCTGAAACGGAGTGGTAAAGGTCTTAGTGCCCGAGACGCCGTCCCAGTAATCTTTCTGATTCATATTTGCACGCTCCTTTTACTTCATGCTTGTATTATCCCGTTTTCGACACTTGAATGATTAGAAAGAGCCGGAATTCCCCGTAAAATAAGGAAAGTCCGGCTCTTATCAT
>CANQGL010000087.1 GCA_947623185.1 uncultured Lachnospiraceae bacterium | reverse complement strand
AGCTTAAGCAATGAAACGGTTAGTCCTAACTGGCTGTTAGGTATCTAACCACCACAACTTTATTGTAGGAGGAGGAATGCATATGAAGAAATTAGCATTGGCAGGAGGAATTGCTGCCGTGGTGGTCGCCTGTTCTGCCTGTTCCGCAGCCATGAGGAACCGGGAGGACATGTATCTGGAGCGCAGTATCGATCTGGCCCGGGTCTGGCATTCCGCGACACAGTATTACGGATACTGGGACCGTCTCGGAGGGACGGCTCAGTGGGATGACGCCTATGAGAATGCGGTCGCCGGGCTGAAAGACTGCAGAACGGATTTTGAATACCTTGCTTTGTTGGAAGAATTTCTTGCCGTTCTGAAAGACGGACGCGCTGGCGTTCTGGACGGCGCCGGTATCGGCCGGTATCCGGAGGGATTCCGCACGGACGCAAAGTCGCTTGACTGGGGTGTTCTGCCATTTGGCGTGGATGAGATCGACGGGACTTTCGTCGTTTCCGAGTGCTTAAGCGGAAGCGAGATACCGCTGTATTCGGAGATACTTCAGCTTGACGGCAGAGAACCGCTTGAATACATGGAGGAAAAATACGGGAACCGCGTAGGGGCGCAGACTGCAGGAGCCCGCGCGGACATGCTGGCCTCGGCGCTGCGGTTTGCGGAAGCCGGGACAAAGGTCCGCGTTTCCTATGAGACCGCGGAAGGAGAGAGCCGGACAGTCTCCCTCACATACAAAAAGGAAAACCTGAATGTGCCTGCGGCGGAGACAGCAGAATTTTTGCTTCCGGGCGAACCGGTCTATGAGGGAAGCGCCTTTAACATTTATGAAAAGGACGGAATCGCATGTATCCGGTTTCAGGCGCTCCACGGACAGGATACGGTCCGTGAGTTTGAGGAACAGGCTCTTCCGCTGCTCTGGAAAAGTTCCGGCTGTATTTTGGATATGCGCGGCTGCGAAACCGGAGACAGCTATGTTTCGACAGGGATCATGCGGTATTTTGCCGGAAAGGAGCTGCCCCCGTTTATCATGACTTCCCCGCTGAAAAGCGGACTGGATATGAGGATCGCAAAACAGATCGAGTTAAAGGCCCCTGCAGCCGAGATCTACGAAGGGACGGAACTGGCAAAGCGAGGAGCGGCGATGAACTCCGGGCAGTATTATTACTCGCTGACAGGAGAGAACGATGAATTCTGCGAATCGGTACAAAGGCAGGACCGGAAGGAGCTGGAAGAAATCGAAAAGCGGTATTTCTGGCACCCGATGGCGGAGGAAACAGGAGAGGAATCCGGATCTCCGGTCCGTGAAAAACCGTGCGTGATGTTGATCGGCAAGAAAACGGCGACAGGCGGCGAGTGCATGGCCGCAATGGCGAGGGAAGCGGGCGTTACGCTGATCGGGGAAAATACAGCTGGAGTTTTTGGCGACGCGGTCATGGAACAACTGGAAAACGGTTGGATCGTTATGTTTTCCGCCGGAAATATTTACGCCCCGAACGGGGATGCGATATGGAACCAGGGGATCGTCCCGGATATCGAACATTCGTTATCGCTTATGGATTACAGAAACAGGACGGATTCAACGATGGAGTTTGCGATGGAGTATATTGCTGACAATTCCTGAACCGGGAGGAGAGGCGAAAGAGGCAGCGAAAGACTGCCTCTTTTGATTATCTGAACATAATATAGCAAAACACAATCTTTTCTTATCCGATCTCATCCTCATAATCGCATTGATCTTACCTGCTCATTACAGGAACATCGCCATGTAAAGAGGAAGATGCCAGATACCATCCTTCTCCATGACATCTTTGGGATAGAGAATATAAGAGGTTCCGATCTTCTTGTCAAATTTCTTTCGAAATTTATCCAGTGAAGAGTGTGAGCGGTAATTGCCGGATTTGACTTCAACCGGAGAGATTTTCTTGTTCTCCGTGATAAGAAAATCGACTTCAATGTGGTTTTTACGGTTCAGCGCATCGCTTCTGGAGTAAAAATAAAGCTTATGACCGTTCCTTTGCAACATCTGTGCCACGATGTTCTCCATGAACATCCCTTCGTTGACGTCGAGCTTATCAAAAAGGACCGCTCGATAAAACACATTGTCGGTAAAAGCCTGATCCATAAAAGTTTGCGTAACCAACAGACCGGTATCCGCCATATAGCATTTCTGTGTGGCGTAGTCCGCGCTGAGAGCTAGTCCGACATTAGGATCGGTTGAATTGAAGCAGGCGTTCACGATCATTGCTTCACTCAGCCAGATAAAGGAATCTTCATAGGTGCGGAAGCGGGCATTCTTATTGATGGAAGACAACGTGTATTTTTTCTCTTTCTTTGAGAGCTGTCCCGGAATCCCATCAAATACCGCATAGACTTTTTCTTCGTAACCGGCTGCGAACTTGGAGACGTCATCGCGATACAGGCGAAGGATCCTCCGCTTGGCTTCATCGGACGCAGCAAAATTCTTGCCGTTGAGGTATGCAAGGACGGATTGCGGCATTCCCCCTACTAGCATATACTGACGGAAGTCATTCATGATCTTTCGGTGAAGCGTCTGCCCCAGCGGCTTTTTTGCTTCAAAGCATTTTTTAATGAGCGGAGCCGTTGCGTCATCACCCATTGCCCATAGAAATTCCTCAAAATCCATTGGGAACATTTCAATATGTTCTTCTTCCGATGGGATAATGATGTTTTCCGTGTTTTTTTTGAGGCGGATCAGCGAGCCTGTCTCAAGATAATCATACCTCCCATCAGCAACAAGATACTTGACAAGCTGCCTTGCCCGCGGAAATTGCTGCACCTCGTCAAAGACGATCAGGGATTCCCGGCGGTAGAGGACGGTCGAATAGAACGCGGCCAGTTTCGCAAAGAATAGATCCAGATCTGCGCTTTCATGCTGAAAGAGATCAAGGATATCCTGCGGCGCATTTCCAAAATCGATGATGATATAGCTTTTGTATTCCTGGCGAGCGAACTGCTCGGCGATATAGCTCTTGCCGACACGACGGGCTCCGTCAATAAGCAGGGCAGTCTGTCCGCTGGCCGTTCGTTTCCATGTAAGAAGCTGGTCATAGATTTTTCGTTTCATTCTGTCTGCACCTTTCCTAAATGTTTTCCTGCATTTAAATATTATAGTGTGATGTGCACGAAAAAGCAAGTTTAAAAATACTTATATTACACGAAAAAGCAAGTTTTGAATGCCTTATATTGCACGAAAAAGCAAATAGAATCGATATGTGATTGCACGAAAAGGCAATAATGTTTTTTAGGACGTTATATAGCTGTCCGTCTGGATATCCGGATTCGCCCGGCAAATATGTAACTAGTATAGCATTCTCAAATGTAGATTCCTGACCGTTTGCAACAGATCAAAACCGCAGGAAAATATTTGTTCGGATTTTTATCAAAAAACGCTTGACAAACATATGTTCGATATATATAATAAGAATCAGAACAGATGTTCGATACTTCAAAAAGCCGCTGTTTCGGGCAGTTGCCCGGCAGCCGGGGGAAGAGAGCAGGAGGTCTTGAATATGAAACGGTATCTTGTCGTGTTGTCCGTATGCGTAATGCTTATGTCCTGTTTTTTCGGAAGGACGCTGGCTATGGCCGGAAGTGAGAAGAGCGCTCCCGACTGCCTGCGTTACTATAAGACGATCGAGATCGAGAGCGGGGATTCGCTCTGGTCGATCGCAAAGGAGTATTCGGAAAATTCCGGCCTCAGCATCCGCGACTATATAAAAGAGATCAAGACGATCAACTGCATGGGTTCGGACCGGATCCAGGCGGGAGATTCCATCACGGTCGTCTACTTTGCATCAGCTCCGGACGCCGCCTGATATCGCGCATAATATAATTTCACATAATAAAGCCGCGGCTTTCCAGTCTTTATGAAAAGCCACGGCCCGCGGTTTCGCCCGTATCCTGCGCTCCTGTATCTGTGTTATGATGCCTGTATCCTATATTAAAGGAGGTCTTAGAATTCGGTTTCCTACCTTGAAACCGGCATCAATCTTCTCTTAATTTCACCATATTTCTTGCGCTGCGCCGACGTTCATCCTCGAGCGCAGCGTAATGCTTTCTGGTGGTGTTGACGTCGTTATGCCCCAGTACTGAAGCTACCAGATAAATATCGCCCGTTTCGCGGTACAGGCTGGTGCCGTAGGTACTGCGGAGCTTGTGCGGCGTGATCTTTTTAAGCGGGGTGACGAGCCTGGAGTATTTCTTTACCAGGTTTTCCACGCTGCGGACGTTCATCCGCTTATGCTGGAGCGAGAGAAACAGCGCATCCTCATGACCGGCGGCCGCCTCCATAGATTCGCGTTCGATCATATAGGCCTCCAGCGTGTCGCGGACTTCATCGCTGAAGTATACGACGGCCTCCTTGCCGCCTTTCCTGTAAACACGGATCCCGCAGGCGTCAAGATCGACGTCCGTCAGATTCAGACCGACGCACTCCGATACACGGATGCCGGTCCCCAGAAGAAGGGAGAGGAGAGCCAGATCGCGCGTTTTGGTCCGCTCATGATAGAGCTTCTGCTTTTCGGTCAGCTTGTCGCCGTCCTCGACCAGATCGAGCAGCTTTGCCACCTCGTCGATCTCGAGCCGGATAATTTCCTTTTCATGCAGCTTCGGCATGCGCAGGAGAGCGGCGGGGTTTTTCTCGATCCGCTGGTTCCGGTAAAAATAATTGTAGAAGCTGCGCAGAGAAGCGACCTTGCGCATGATCCCGCGTTCCGTATTCGTGACATCCTCGTTTGTCTCGGACGGATGGCACTTCAGATACTCCAGATATTCCTCGAGATCCGTGATGGTAAGGTCCTCCAGAACGGAGAGCGGGATCTTTCTGGCTTCCATTTTGGCTATCTCCGGGTTTTCCTGCCTTAAAAACTCAAAGAAGATCCGCAGATCATAGGCGTAGGCGATCCGCGTCCTGGTGGAAGTCTGCGGCTCGATCCCACGGAAGAAATCGGCGCAGAAGGGCGGCAGTTCGCGTATGATCTCCCTTAAACGCTTGATATTTTCGATGTCTTTCTGTTCATGATAGGTGAGAGTAGCCATAATATCTTTTCTCCTTTATTGGACCGGCTGCCAGCCCGGAAGATTTCCGTTCAGGATCGCGTGGAAAAGACGCGTTTTGATCCCGGGATTGTCCTGGTTCAGTTTTCTTGTTAAATTTTTCACATATTCGCGTTTCGTTTTTCCGTCGGCCGGACAGGGATTCTTGCACACCGGAAGCGAATATTTGTGCTGAAAACCGATCACGTCGGCTTCACTGACATACATTAACGGACGGATCACGGTCAGCCCCGTGCGGTCCAGATACGTTTTGGGTGCAAACGTGTGGAAACGTCCCTCGTAGATCAGCGACAACAGCATGGTTTCGATGATGTCGTCGCTGTGGTGCGCATAGGCGACCTTGTTGCATCCAAGCTCAAGAGCGACGTTATTGAGAGCTCCCTTGCGCATTTTTGCGCAGAGCGAGCAGGGATTTGTCTCTTTACGGTCCTCAAAAACGATTTTGGCGATATCGGTGGGAATTACCTCATAAGGGACAGAAAAACCGTCGCAAAAGGCTTTTATGGCCTCAAAATCCTGGTTTCCAAAGCCGAGGTCCGCCGTGAGCGCCTTTAACGTAAAATGCTGCGGATAAAATCTGCTTAACTCATGGAGCGCATACAAAAGAGTCAGGCTGTCCTTGCCGCCGGACACGCCGACAGCGATCACGTCGTTTTCTTCGATGAGGCGGTAATCGTCGGCTGCCTTGCGCACGAGGCTGAGTAAACGCTGTAATTGCATCTGAAGCTGTCCTTTCTATTCGTTAAACTATTCTTTCGCGAATAGTTTCTTGTCACTGGCTATTCTACACGAACGGATCATATTTGTCAATACTTTCCTTAAAAACCACTCTTTCGGGCTGCCCGCCACATTGAAACGGCCTGTCGGAAGTACCTCCGACAGGCCACGGAAATTGTTAATCAAGCAGGTTGCGGTAATACGGCCAGTTCGCCGTCATCACGCCAACGTTTACGTTGTTGGACGAACCGGATTCGTGGATACACTGGATCTGGCCGTCTGACGTCCACGCGAGGAACATGATCACATGCGGCGTACTTCCGGTAATTACGATGATATCTCCCGGTTTCAGATCCTTTCTTGCCACCTGATGCCCGAGGCTCCTTAGCCCGTCCGTTCCCTCATACGGCAGCCGCGTCCCGGTCACGGTCCAGTAGACCCAGTTGATCCAGCCCGAGCAGTCCAGACCGCGCAGGATCCGCCCTCTGTGGTCCGGCACGGTGATCGAGTTGAAATTGTTGCCGGTATAATTTGCCGAGCTCGGCTTCCCTCCCCAGTAATACGGGATCTTTCCGACAGACTGCAACGCGAACAGGATGATCTCCTTTCTCACCTCGGATGTGTCTTCCGGAAGCAGGTTCAGATAGGAAGCGATCTCCGCGTCCGACAGCGGCGCTCTCGTGCTGCTGACGGTGATGTTCAGCCCGTATTCCTCGATCCAGTCATCGCGGTTGATATGGGCGACATAGGATCGCATCTGCTCATCCCAGCCGTGCCATTCGTTCTCCGCGCTCTCCTTCGTTCCGATCCCGTCGACGGAATACAGCGTCTCTCCGTCCGATAACGAATAGATCTTGGCGCTGATGTGCAGATCAATGTGACCGGGGCAGACCTTCTCTCCGGCCGGGACGGTCTCAGTCATTTCGGATACCGGCAGACCGTTCTCTCCCAGCTGGACATTCGTGACGGCCGCTGTTGTTTCGGCAGAATTGTTTGAATCGTCCGTATTGTTTGAATTGTTCGCATCGTTTGAAAGGTCTGTGGCGGTCCCGGTATGTATCTGACTGCCGGTAGTCGCGGAGATATCCGACCTTCTCACCGTTTCCGACGTATTCCGGCCGGCCGTGCTCTCGGCCTGGGCGGCCGAACCCGTTGCGACCGGTCTCACGGTCGGGAGCGGAGCCGCCGTCGTGGGAGCTTTTGTGGCCTCTGTTTCCACGGACGGGGCCTCCGAAGAGTCCATAACGAGCGCGGCCGCGCGGATCGTATGGATCTGCGGTCCGTACTCTTCTGCCGATACCGTTTCGAGCGCCGGGAGCGTCTGGTCCGCGGCGTAGATGGTCCGGACACCCGTTTCCGCACGCTCGGCGGAATTGACCGGGATCACGACCGCTCCTCTGGTCGTTTCTTCGATCACCGGAGCCGTGGTCGCCGGAGCAGACGTCGGCGCCTCAGTCGGGGCAGGTGTCGGAGCTTCGGTCGGCGCTTCCGTTTCCGGCGGCGCAGTCTGTTGAGGCTGTGTCTCCTCATAAGAAGGTTCCTGCGTGACATTTGCGGGCGCGGTCTCCGGCTCGGAGACCGTTTCCGAATAAGGTTCTTCCTGCGTCTCGGAGGGAAGGACGATGAGCGTGCCGACTATGCTTCCGTCGCTCGCATCGAGGCTTTCCGCACCGTTTTCGACTCCCGGGCCGTATTCGGGGCTGGACTCGAATGTCAGGCCGGGCACACCCGGTCCGAATTCGGTGGTCCCGGTCTCCTGTGAGCCGTCGTCGGCCGAACTTTCCGGCGTACTGGACGACTGTGCGGGTCTTGGGACCGTAATGTCGGTAGCGATCGTGCGGTCGGCGCGGAACGTATCCTCGCCTTCCAGCTCGGAATCTTCAATTTCTCCCTCCGCGTTCTCACTGGGCCGTGCGTCTACGCTCACACAGCCGTCGTCATAATAGACGTCGCCCATACTGACGCTGTAGGAATGCGAGGCGTTCCAGAGCTGATTGATGTAGCTCCGGACCTGATCGATATCCGTAATGTTGTTATAATAGGCGTAGACGCTCGCCATTGCCAGGATATCCTGCGCATTGGAGACCGCCGATGTGATCCCGCCGTCGCTGTTATAGAAAGAGACTCTCACGTTTCGGAAATGCTCGACCGCCCAAGTGGAGGGATCCGCGCTGTCCTGATTTTTGGAGGACGGATTGTAGCGTCCCATCACCGACGATGCCGATCGTCCGAAGCGCCGCGCAAGCTGCATGGGCGGAATGTTCGCCATGTCGTAGATCTCCGCATACCACTGGGAATCGCGGCGGATCAGCTCCTTCATCAGGATCTCAGCGTAGCTTTCGTCGGATCCTTCCGGGTACTGATAGGCAAAATTCAGGATATACGGAGCCGGAACAAATTCCGCCTCGCTCTCCTGCTCTTCTGTCTGCTGTTCGGCGTTCGCGTTTTCAGGCGCTTCCTGTGTGCCGTTATCGTCCGCCTCGGGCATCCGGAAACTCTCCGTAATGCCGCCCGTAAGGTCCGCAACGGTCTCCGCGACCGGCACATACGGCATTACCGCCGAGAACGCGATGCAGGTGCAGAGCAACATAGCAAGAGCCGGTCGCATTCCCCGGCTCGAAAGCTGTTTAAAAGCACGGCTGCACGCCTGCGCGACGGCTGGCTTCAGTTCTTTCCGATAGTACAGCATAAACCGCTCGTAATACGGTTTTGCGTTTCCGGGGTACGATCCGGATCTTCTGAGTTGTTTTTTGAGCGTCTCAAGAAAACTGTTCCTGTCCGGCGTACCGCCGGTGTCACGGCTGTTCTTGCCGTGAAGGTCTGATTGGCTGCTTTTATTCATAATCAAACGATCATCCTAAATCTTATTTTGATATCCGCATGACATCCGAAAACCGGCTCTGCGGATCCTGTCAGGAACCGGAACCGTTTTCCGGGCATTTTAAATCGCGCCATTCGACATGATCTCTTTCGAATCAGCATGCCGGGCGCAAATACGACATATACAGTATACCATATCCGAAAATTAAATTCGATTAAGAAATCATTAATTTTTTTACATCGGCCATAATTAATGTTGGAAATATGTAAAAAAACTGGCATTTGCAATCATAATGTATACTTATTAAGTCATATATCACGGCTCCCGACCGGCCTTCTGCGATTCATCCTCTTCTTTCAGCCGTTTCATTGTGCTTTCATATGACAGACGGATGGACGGATCCTTCATATCCAGTCCGGGCTCCTTTTTCTCCCACTCCATCTTAAGCCCCACATACGGCCGTTTCATGATCGCCGCCTCCAGGCGGTCCATCGCTTCACCGATCTCCAGGCAGCACCGGCTGATCTGTCCGGATACAAAGGGACGGAATTCCCGTTCCATGATCTCGTCCGCTTCCCGGTTCATGGCGATGAAAGCCTCTTCGTCCATCTCTTCCCAGTCGTCATAAAATGCATCAAAAGCATCGTCACCTGGGCTTTCTGTCCCGAATCCTCCCGCTTCCTTATCGGTCCCGCTGGTATCGCAAGCATCGGTTTCTTCCTCTTTCAGGTCACCGCTTTCGGCATCAGACGCCTCCTCCCAGGCGGCCAGTCCTCGTACGGAAATATCATAATCTTTCATATAGTGATCCAGCAGGAAGCTGTCGGCCATCACCCGATCGGTAACGCTATCAAGAGCCTTCATACTCTCCGATCCGGCAATGATCCTGCGCACTTCATCTGGCATGTCGTTCACGATATTTTCCGGATATATGCCCTTTAGGAACTCTTCTGAGGGATGATTCATTGTGTTGTGAAGAAGATCTTTCTGTATCCGCATCCATACATAATGGCATATTTCCTTGTGCAGAGCAAGAATATTGCAGAGAACCTTGATCTCGCCGTCGGTCAGGAACGCTTTTTTGTTCTCCGCCGTCTCCTTCAGGCAGGGCATGATCTCGGGGAGCTGGCTCCATACGGACTGTATTTCATCCTTGACTTTGTCACATTCGTCCTCTTCGTAATGTCCTCCGGAGGCTTTGAACTCCTCGATCGCTTTTTGCTCCGCCCTCTGATGCACCGTCGTTTTCATGTGAACATGCTTTGTGAGCTCATAGCGCAAGACCGTATCAAAATAATCCTCAAGTTCATACCACGCCAGCATATTATTTTTATAGTTATTTGCCAGCTCGATAGCAAATGAGACGATAAAAGACGCGGTCGCCCCTGTCATAAGGGCGAACAGGATGTCGTACCAGCCCGTCCCCTTTCCGGCCCGCATCATCAGTGACCCAAGCAGAATGTCTAAGAAGACCACGGCAACTGCGCAAAAGATCAGCGTTGTTGCCGGATAAAACGCAAGGGATATGTTTTTAAGATAATTTTTCAAACGGTATTTCAGTCTCATGCTCCACTCCCATATCGAACCAAAGGTATGTTTGATACGTCAGCGCCGGATCCGTGCTGCCGGGCAGCGCTTCGCCGACGGTCATATCCATTATACATTCGAAAGGCCGGTATGGCAAGTCACGCGGCCGGGCATCGGACTCATATGTTCGGTCATCGGATCCATAGACTCTTTTGTACGGACAGAATTCCTCCGGACATCGTTTCATTGACCGTTGATTTGTTGCAGGCGGCAGGGAGCAGACTCCCTGCCGAAAATACTGCTTTCG
>CANQGL010000086.1 GCA_947623185.1 uncultured Lachnospiraceae bacterium | reverse complement strand
CCCACGCGCCCTTACGGACAAACGGTTTTCAAGACCGCCTCGTTATGACCACTTCGATATCTCTCCAAAGCAATTCAGCAAATATGCGTTATTATTCTATCGAAATACATTTTCTTTGTCAAGCACTTTCCGCGAAAAAGCCGGTTCCGGAAAGCGGCGCTAAACCGCAGAAAATGCATTTCCGAACACCAACCGCAACCGGACCGCCGTACGGCGTCATTCCTGCCGCCCGCCGCTCTTCTGCAACCTGAGCAGTCCCTCCGCGATCACCATGTCCTCCGGCGTCGTTACCTTAATATTATTGTAGCTTCCCTCGACCAGTTTCACTTTTGTCTCCGTCATGGCCTCGACGACCATCGCGTCGTCGGTGATCCCGGCCTGGCTCTCCGCATCCGCGATCATCCTGTCGTAGGCATATTTCACCAGCGAATAGCGGAACGCCTGCGGCGTCTGGATCTGCCAGAGCGTTTTCCGGTCCAAAGTCGCGGCCGAGAATCCATCCGGATCCGAGATCTTGATCGTGTCCTTGACCGGCATCGCGGCCACGCACGCGCCGAATTCCCGCGCCGCCGCGGCCGTGCGGCCGATGATCTCCTGCGTCAGGAACGGCCGCGCCCCGTCGTGGATCAATATAATACCGTCTTTTGAAATAATATCATTTGCGGTACACAGCCCGGCGTATACGGAATGATATCGCTCTTTCCCGCCAGGGACGACCGCGCACACCTTCGAAAAGCCGTAGCGCTCGACGATCTCCGTGCGGCAGTATTCGACCGTATCGGCTCCCGTCACCAGGATCACCCGTCCGATCCCGCTCTCCTCGAACGCCTGCAGCGCATAGCAGATCAGGGGCTTTTGGTCCAACAAAAGGAACTGTTTCGGCACGTCGGAATGCATGCGGGTCCCGTGACCCGCCGCGAGAACGATCGCCGCCGACGCGCTTTTTTCGTTTCCCGTACTCATGTTTCGCATTCCTCCCTCTAAGGCCGGTCCGCTCCGATGGAGCCTACCGTTCACCCAGTTTCAGGTTCGGCACCGCGTTCAGATCCCATCCGGCGCGGGCGCCGTTAATGTATTCGTAATACGCCGCGGCCCCGATCATCGCCGCGTTATCCGTGCAGAGGATGGGCGACGGATAGCAGAGCCGCAGTCCCGCCTCCCTGCACGCCCGGTCCATTCCGGCGCGCAGCGCGGTATTCGAAGCCACCCCTCCGGCAAGCGCCACGGTCCGGCACCCGTATTCCGCCGCCGCGGCCATCGTATGCGTCACCAGGACGTCGACCACCGCGTTCTGGAAGGAAGCCGCCAGATCCGGCACGTTCACGGTCTCGCCCTTCATCTCCGCCTGGTTGAGATAATTGAGGACCGCCGATTTCAGGCCACTGAAGCTGAAATCATAGGCCGACCCGCCGACCTTCGCCCGCGGAAATTCGATCGCGTGCGGATTTCCCTCCCGCGCCGCCTTATCGATCTTCGGCCCGCCCGGATATCCGAGTCCGACCGCGCGCGCCACTTTGTCGAACGCCTCGCCCGCCGCATCGTCCATCGTGCGCCCGATGATCTCAAATTCACCGTAATCCTTCACGATAACGAGATGTGTATGGCCGCCCGATACGATCAGACAGAGGAAAGGCGGCTCAAGATCCGCATTCTCGATAAAGTTCGCGGAGACATGCCCCTCGATGTGATGAACGCCGACCAGCGGTTTTCCCGCCGCGTAGGCGAGCGCTTTCGCCTCGGCCACACCCACCAGGAGCGCGCCGACCAACCCGGGCCCGTAGGTCACGGCCACGGCGGTCATCTCCGAAAGCGTCATGTGCGCCTCGTCGAGCGCCGCCTGTATCACCTGATTGATCTTTTCGATATGTTTTCTGGAAGCGATCTCCGGCACGACGCCGCCGTACAGGGTATGCAGCGCGATCTGCGACGAAATGATGTTGGAAAGCACCGTCCGGCCGTTTTTGACGACCGCCGCCGCGGTCTCGTCGCAGGAGCTCTCGATCGCCAGGATATATACATCCTCTTCCGTTTTATGCAGTTTCATAAAGTTCAGTCTCCCTCAAATCCGATCTCCAGCGACCAGCCGTCCCGCGCCGTTTTGATCCTCGGAAAAATCTCGCGGATCTCATCCAGGAAATCCTCCGGGCGCATGAGCGAAGGGCTGTAATGCGTCAGCCACATCTCCCGCGGCTGCGCTTCCGCTCCGAGCCTCGCGGCTTCCTGAAACGTCATATGCTTGTATTCTCTCGCCTTGACGGCCTTGTCGTGCTCCCCGTACATGCCTTCGCAGACGAAAAGATCGCAGTCCTTCGCGTACTCCGCGATCACCGGCACCGGCCGCGTATCGGTCGAATACGTCACCGAGATCCCGCGACGGGCCTCGCCGAGCACCATATCCGGCGTGAGCACTCTTCCCCCGTCCTCGATCGTCTCGCCCTTCTGAAGTCGGCTCCAGAATTTCTGCGGGATCTCCTGCGCTTTCGCGCGTTCCACATCGAAACGGCCGTTTCTCGGGATCGAGATCCGGTATCCGTAGCAGGGCACGTTATGGTTCACCCGAAACGCGTCGATCACATACGGTCCGGCCTTGAACCGTTCGCGCGGTTCGGAGAGTTCACAGTATATCAGCGGAAACGGGAGTTCCGGCGCGATCATGCGCAGCGCGCTCACGACGCGCTCCAGCCCCTTCGGCCCCGCAAGCAGGACCGGTTCCGTCCGCTCGGCGTTTCCCATCGTCAGAAGGAAGCCCGGCAGCCCGCTGATATGGTCGGCATGATAGTGGGTAAAGCAGATCACGTCCACCGGCTTCGGGCTCCAGCCTTTCTCCTTTAAGGCGACCTGGGTGCCCTCGCCGCAGTCGATCAGCAGATTGCTTCCGTCGCAGCGCGTCATCAGGGAAGTCAGCCAACGATACGGGAGCGGCTGCATCCCGCCGGTCCCCAGCAAACAAACATCTAACATGGATCATCCTCGTTTCTGTCATATGGATCAAATATGCCCTTGAATCATAACACAAACTTCCCCCATAACGCAAGAGAGGGCACAGCAAAACTGCAAATTTTGCCGCACCCGCACCCACCGGACCCCTTTTTCTTTTGTTCAGATCAGTTCCGTCTGTTCCTCCACGCTGGCGGCGATCCTGAACTGGGAGATCAGTTCGTCGTAACAGCTCTCGCAGAGATCGAAATGATGGACCTCGCCGTCCTTTTCCGAGAAATAATCCCATTTGCAGTCGAACATGGCGGCGCCTTCCCGGACGATCCCTTCCTTGACAATGATCCTCTTTCCGCACATATTGCAGATCACCGTCTCCAACTGTCCGTTCTTCCCGTACTTTCTCATGAAATCCTCACCTTTCCGCTTCCTGTATTCGTTTCCGGTCACTCCGGGAGAATCCATTCCCGGTTACCCCTACATTATAGCTGAAAAATGTCGAATTTTAAGTGGTAATTCCTAGAAGATCGCACCGTTTCATGACGATCGCGTTCTCGTCCGGATCGCGGTAATAGTTTTTTCGCACGGCGATCCCGGAAAAACCGCACGATCCGTAAAGACTTCTGGCGGCGTCATTCCCCTCGCGGACTTCGAGCATAAGGGAGGACGTCCCCCGTTCCGCGGCAGATTTTTCCAGCCGTTCCATAAGTTTACGCGCAAATCCCCGTCTGCGAGACCCGGGCATGACGGCGATCCGCATGAGTTCCCCCTCGTCCGCCAGGAAGCGGAAATCCGCGTAGGCGACGGGACATGCATGACACTCCCCGGAGCCGGAAACGCCTGTTTCCAGGATCCATACCTCGTCGTACGGCTCCGCCAGCGTCTCCTCAAGAAGCCGCTCGGACCACGGATCGGAAAAGCAGGCCCGCTCCAGCTTTGCAAGCGCGGCGATATCCCCCGGATCAGCTCTTCTGATCAGGACGCCGCCGGTCCGGCCGTCAGACTCCATGTTCCTTTGCCTCCCGCGCCTCGCGCTCCCGCTCGGCCTGTGATTTGCGCAGGTAATCCGGTTTGTGCTCCGCCGCCGTCTCGGTCTTTCCCTCCGCGAAATACACCGCGCCCAGCGCGGCGACGGCCGCCGCCCGCTGGCGGTTTGCATGCGCCGGGGCGAAGTCAAAGGGAACGGTCAGCTTTTCCGCCAGCTTCGCTCCGTATACGGGAACGCCGTCGCCGAGGAAAATGACCCGCTCTCCGAAACCGTTCAGTTTCTCCGCCAGCTCCCCGACGTCCATCGCGTCCTGCGGCATGACCGTCTGAAACTCCTTCTCAAAGCGATAAATTCCCGTATAGACCTGATTGCGGCGCGCGTCCATGATCGGGCAGATCAGGCCGGAAGCGCCGTAGAGATTATAGGCCATCGCGTCCACCGTCGGCACATGGATCAGCGGTTTTGCGAGCGCCAGGCCGAAGCCCTTCGCCGTAGCCGACCCGATCCGAAGACCCGTAAACGATCCGGGACCGCCCGAGACCGCGACCGCATCGACCGTTTCCAGTCCGATCCCCAGCATCCGAAACATCTCGTCGATCATCGGCAGCAGCGTCTGTGAATGCGTCTTTTTATGGTTCACCGTATATTCCGCCAGCATGACCCCGTCCTCAACGACCGCCGCGGACGCGACAAGCGACGAGCTCTCAATTCCCAGAATACGCATCTAATCTTCCTCCACTGTGATCTTTCGGTACTGAGATCCCCGGGACAGGTCCTTTTCGATCGTCACCTGCACCGCATGTTCGGGCAGGAGCTCTCTGATCCGTCCGGGCCATTCGATCAGCGTGACGCCCTCGCCGTAAAAGCAATCCTCGTAGCCGATCTCGTCCATCTCGCCGATATCGCCGATCCGGTACACGTCGAAATGATACAGCGGAAGACGGCCGTCGTCGTACTGTTTTACGATCGTAAACGTCGGACTGTTCACCGGTCCGCTGATCCCCAACCCCGCGGCAAAGCCCTGTGTGAAGACGGTCTTTCCCACGCCGAGATCGCCGTTCAGGCAGACCACATCGCCCGGCTTTGCGTCCTCGCCGAGACGCCTGCCGAGCTCCCATGTGTCCCCGGGGCCGAAACTTTCGTATTCACCGTTTCCGCCCGTCAGACGCACTTCATTTCTTTCTTCCTCCGTCATGATTTCAGTCCCTTCGTTTTGCTTGCCGGAAGATTCTTTTTCAGGATGGCGACGAATTTATCCGTCGGCCCGTCGATCGCGGCCTTCGGGACCAGAAATCCCCGCTGCGGGCCGATGCGCAGGATGTACATGGAGCGCAGCTCGACCGCTTTCCAGATCTCGTCCCAGGAAACGTCGCCCGAGATCCCGCGCTGTTCGACGGTGATCTTTTCGTCGGTAAAGGTCAGATCCATCGGATCCGAGATGCCGGAGTGCTCCGCCTGCTTTTTCGATTTGCTGTACAGGCTGACCGGCTGGATCACCGTAAAGATCAGCGCGCAGAGGACCAGCATCGCCTTCTGGAACAGGTCGATCTCATTCCACATACGGACCAGCAGGGCCAGCGATCCGACCGTGAACAATACGCTCACGACGCCGTTAAAGCCCGTATATGAATTGAACAGTGAAAAGGTATACAGTTCTTTCGCCGAAATTTTTACATGAACTCTCATAAGTTTTCCTCTATCGCTCCGCGGATGCGGTTCATACAGTCTTCGATCACGCTGCGCGGCGCGGCGATGTTGATGCGCTCAAATCCGCGTCCGGCCTCGCCGAAAATATATCCCTCGTCGAGTGCGACCTTCGCTTTCTGCTGCATGATCTTCTCCAGTTTCTCCGCGTCGCCGTGTACATAGCCGTTGAAATCGATCCATGCCAGATAGGTCCCTTCCGACGGGATCATATGCGCCTTCGGAAGGTATTGTTTCAGGAAACCGTCGATAAAAGCGAAGTTCCCGTCGATGTACTCATTGACCTGCTCAAGCCATTCCTCGCCCTCGTTGTAGGCCGCGCACATCGCGGTCAAGCCGAGCGTTGAGGGCGCGTTCACGTTGAGGATCTTACCCGTGAGCGTAAGCCACTTCTTTCTCATTTCCGGATCCCGGATCACGATGTTCGACGTCTTCATGCCCGCGAGGTTAAAGGTCTTGCTCGGCGCGGTGCAGACCGCGATCTTATCCGCGTAGTCCGGCGCGACGTTCAGGATCGGCGTAAAGGTGACGCCCTTCCGGAGCAGATCGCAATGGATCTCGTCGCAGATGATCCATTTGTCGTATTTCTTGCAGATATCGACGACCTTCCTGAGCTCGTCCGCCGTCCACACGCGGCCTGCCGGGTTGTGCGGGCTGCAGAGGACGAGGACCTTGTTCGCGGGGTCGGCCATCTTGCGGTCCAGATCGTCGTAGTCCATACGGTAAGTGCCGTTCTCATAGATCAGCGGATTGTCGACCGCTTTGCGCCCGTTGTCCACCGCGCGATCCGTGAACGGATAGTAGATCGGACGCTGCACCACGACGTTGTCGCCCTCGTTCGTCATGAGCATCAGCAGGTATACATAACCCGAAACGATCCCGGGACTGAAAACAATGTTTTCCGGCTTTTCATCCCAGTTGTAGCGCTTTTTATACCAGTTTACGATCGTGCCTTTCGTCTCCGCGGTCTCGTAGAGCGTATAGCCGAAGATCCTTTTGTCGACGCGCTCGTGAAGGGCCTTTATGATCGGCTCCGCGCAGGCAAAGTCCATATCGGCGACCCACAGGGAAAGCGCGTCCGCGGGCGCGCCCTTCGGCAGCGCTTCCAGCTTCGTGGCGGAAGTCCCGCGGCGGTCGACGATCTCGTCAAAGTTGTACTTCATGTCCGTTCCTCCTTATATTTTCATTGTAAGTGCGATTCTTTTTTTCACCGGATCAACGCTTAAAACCTTTACTTCCACAATGTCTCCCACGCTGACCGCCTCGAGCGGATGGCGGATAAATTTCCGCGACATCTGGGAGATGTGGACCAACCCGTCCTGATGGACGCCGATGTCGACAAACGCGCCGAAATCGATGACGTTGCGCACTGTCCCCTTCAGGATCAAGCCGGGGGTCAGGTCCTTCATGTCGAGCACATCCGTGCGCAGGATCGGTTTCGGCATCTCCTCGCGCGGATCGCGGCCCGGTTTCTCAAGCTCTTTCACAATGTCGCGCAGGGTGATCTCCCCGATCCCGAGTTCCTCCGCCATTTTTCCGTAATCGCGGATCTTCTTTCCGATCCCCGGGATCCCGCCGGCAGCGCCGTCGGCCGTCGATCCAAGCCGTTTTAAAAGTTCCATGGCCGCCGGATAGCTTTCCGGGTGGACCGAGGTCGCGTCGAGCGGATTGTCGCCGTCGGGAATGCGCATGAAGCCCGCGCACTGTTCAAACGCTTTCGGTCCGAGTTTTGCGACCTTTAAAAGTTGCCTGCGGTTTTTGAACGCTCCGTTCTCCTCGCGGTAGGCGACGATATTCCTCGCGATCGGTTTTGAGATCCCCGAAATGTATTCCAGGAGCGACGCCGACGCGGTATTCAGATCGACGCCCACGCGGTTCACGCAGTCTTCAACGACATTGCCCAGCGCCTCACTCAAATGTTTCTGGTTCATGTCGTGCTGGTACTGTCCGACGCCGATCGACTTCGGGTCGATCTTTACGAGTTCCGCGAGCGGGTCCTGCAGCCGTCTCGCGATCGAGACCGCGCTTCTCTGCCCGACGTCGAAATTCGGGAACTCTTCCGTCGCCAGTTTGCTTGCCGAATAGACCGAGGCGCCCGCTTCGTTCACGATCACATACTGTACGTTTTCCGGTATCTCCTTCAGAAAACCGGCGATGATCTGTTCCGACTCGCGGGACGCCGTTCCGTTTCCCACGGAGATCAGCGAGATCCCGTACTTTTCGATCAGGTTCTTCAGCACGCGTTTCGCTTCGGCCACTTTATTCTGCGGCGCGGTCGGATAAATGACGACCGTATCGAGGACCTTGCCGGTCGCGTCCACGACCGCCAGCTTGCATCCGGTGCGGAAGGCGGGATCCCATCCCAACACCACCCGTCCGGCGACCGGCGGCTGCATCAGCAGCTGTTCCAGGTTTTTTCCGAATACCCGGATCGCTCCGTCCTCCGCCTTCTCCGTCAGATCGTTCCGCACCTCGCGCTCGATGGCCGGCGCGATCAGGCGGTCGTAGCTGTCGGCGATCGTCTCTCTGAGAACAGGGGTCGTCGCCGGGTTGTCGCGGACGATGATCTGCTTTTCCAAATACCCGAGGATGCGTTCCTTCGGCGCGCCGATCCTGACCGTCAGGATCTTCTCCTTCTCGCCGCGGTTTAAAGCGAGCACACGGTGCCCGGCGCATTTTCTGACCGGTTCCTCATAATGATAATACATCTCATAGACGGATTCCGTCTTTTCATCCTTCGCCTCCGAGGAGATCAGTCCCTCCTCCGTCGTGGCTTTTCGGATCCAGGCGCGGTATTTCGCGTCCTCGGAAAAGCGCTCCGCGAGGATGTCCTTTGCGCCGTTTATCGCTTCTTCAGCGCTCTCCACCCCGTTTTCCGCGGAAATATAGGCGGCCGCTTCCTTCTCAAGCGGCCCTGAGATCATCTGCAGCAGGATCAGATCCGCAAGCGGCTCCAGTCCTTTTTCCCTGGCGATGCCGGCCCTTGTGCGGCGCTTCGGGCGGTACGGCAGGTAGAGATCCTCCACCGCCACCAAAGTCTGCGCGCCCTCGATCTCCTTTTTCAGTTCAGGCGTCAGTTTCCCTTGCTCCTCGATGGCCGCGAGCACCTGGGCCTTGCGCTCCTCAAGTCCCCGCAGGTATTTTAAGCGTTCGTCGAGGTTCCGCAGGACCTCGTCGTTTAAAGATCCGGTCGCCTCTTTCCGGTAGCGGGCGATAAACGGGATCGTATTTCCCTCGTCGATCAGTTTCACCGCAGCCTCGACCTGTCCCCGGCCGACGGAAAGCTCTTTTGCCAGTACGCCGATAATGTCCATCCGGTCACTCCTTTTCTGTCCGGCCGGAGCTTAAAACCGTTCCGGCCCGCTACTTTATTATAATTCAAAGAAAAGCGAAGCGCAACTTAAATATGGACAATCCGGCGGATTAGTGCTACAATCAGAAAAGACAGCCAAAGCAAATCATACAGTCAGGAGGGATCGCTATGGCAGATTATTTGAATCAAGATCAACCGGAATCGACCGGAAACAATACGCCGCAGGATGCGGCCCAAAGTCCTGCTCCGGAAGGGCAGGCGGATCAGGCAGCCGAGCAAGCGCAGCAGCAACAGCAGACAGACCCGGGTCCCCAGTGGCAGCAGCAACAAACCGGCTCCGACCAGCAGTGGCAGCAACAGCAGCAGGCCGGCCCCGACCAGCAGTGGCAGCAACAGCAGCAGGCTGGTCCCGATCAGCAGTGGCAGCAGCCCTACGGCCAGCCTTATCAGGGGCAGTATGACCCGAATTATAACGCCGGGTATGGGCAGCCCTACAACGGGCAGTACGGAAATGGACCGTATAACGGAGGGCAATACCAGAACGGGCAGTATCAGAACGGACAGTACGGCGGGCAGTACCAGAACGGGAACCCGTATCAGTACGGGCAAAACGGGCCGTACAGCAATCCGTACGGAAACCAGCAGTGGAACAATCCGTACGGGAATTCTCCCTACGGCGGACAGCCGACACCTCCGAAGCAGAAGAGCCCGTTTGCAAACGTGTCGCTGATCTGCGCGATATTCGGTATCCTGACGCTCTGCTGCGGCGCTTTCCCGCTCTCGATCATTCTGGGCGTCGGCGCGATCTGCTTTGCCGTCATCTCCAAGAAGGGGCAGCCCTTCTCGGGCGTCGCGATCGCCGGTATCATCCTCGGCGTGATCTGCATCATCCTGGGAGTGGTCGAGTTCGCTTATATCATGATGATCAGCTCTCTGCTTGAAGATCCGAATACGGCGGCCGCCTTTGAGAATCTCTATAAGCAGATGGAAGAGATCATGCAGCAGCAGTAACCGGAAGAAAGACACCAAAACCCCGGAACCGGTCCGTAAGGACGCGCTCCGGGGTTCTTTTTCGTTTGTATCTTATCGGGCTATTCGATCCCGTATTCCTCAAGAAGCTGGTCCTGATACTGTTCGTCCCTCGTGGAACGTTCCAGATCGGCGTAGCGCTTTTCCCGCAGGAGATGTCCGCAAAGAAGGTTGATCTGGGTCCTCGCAATGCGAATGCCCTCTCTTCTTCCTTCCCGGATCTTATCCTGGTCTCTCAGCCACTGTGTCATGTACTCATGCCTCCATTTCCGATTCCGCTTCGCTCTCTTTACCGCCTCGTCGACCTGACGCGTATACGCGTCTCTCGGTTTCCCGTCCGCGACATATGCGAGAAAGTTTCCCAGTTCCTCGCTCACGTCGTCGATTATCCCTCTCGCATTCAGAAAGATCCGGACGGTTCCGTCCCCGAGCGCCAGCTCCGGTTCCTGTCTGCACAGGTTCTCGAAGGTGTAAGTTTGAAACAGAGAGGTAGCGGATAGAGAAAAAGTAAAATGCATAACAAACAAGCCATCACTGGGGTGGCTAAA
>CANQGL010000085.1 GCA_947623185.1 uncultured Lachnospiraceae bacterium | reverse complement strand
GGCGGCGGCCTTCGGCGGTCCGGCGGCAGCAGCCGTTTCCGGCGGTCAGACGGCCCTTGATAACACGGGCAGCCTGGCGGACAGTATCTCCGCCTATTCGGACAGGCTCTCGCAGAAACCGGATCCGGCCGACGTATTCAGGGGAAAGATCACCGGTTCCGGGACCGAGGAGGAAGACGTCGTCCCGTTTGAGGAAGATCTGTCGCTCATGGGCCGCCGAATGGACGAGGATGTGTTCGTGAGCCGGGACAGCAGGGATTTCGACGCAATGTCCGTATTTCCCAAACAGGAGATCCCGGAAGGCGCGGAGGGCGATCCGTACATACAGAATACGCAGTCCGGTCTCGGAGCGGACGCGGAAGATACCGAGCCGTATGTTGAGACGGAGGAGAACTGGGAGCCCGTGAACGCGCCCAAAGCCGCGGAGTTTCGCACTCCGGAGGAGCATAAGCGCGTCGTGACCGCGGGCGGAAAGATCATTGAAAGCGATACCGAAGCGGTCGCGAAGAAGGTCGAGACAAAGAAAGTGTCCGCCGCGGAGCGCGAGGAAGCCGACAAAGAGGTGCGCAACGAGATCAAAAAGGTCGAAGAGAAGCCGAAGAAGCCGTATCAGTTCCCGCCGATCGATCTGCTCTCGCGGCCGAGCGGCTCGGCGGCCGGACAGTCCGAGAAGGAATTAAAGGAGACGGCGATCAAGCTGCAGCAGACGCTTCGCAATTTCGGCGTCGAGGTCACGGTCACCAACATCAGCCGCGGCCCGCGCGTGACGCGCTACGAGCTGCATCCGGGACAGGGCGTCAAGGTCAGCCGCATCCAGGCGCTCGCGGACGACATCAAGCTGAATCTTGCCGCGACCGACATCCGGATCGAGGCGCCGATCCCCGGCAAGGCGGCGGTCGGCATCGAGGTCCCGAACAAGGAGAGCAGTTCGGTCTATCTCAGGGAGCTTCTGGAGAGCGATACGTTTAAAAAGAATCCGTCGCGGCTGGCGTTCGCGGTCGGAAAGGACATCAGCGGCCAGACGATCGTGGCCGATCTCGCCAAGATGCCGCATCTTCTGATCGCCGGACAGACCGGTTCCGGCAAATCGGTCGGGATCAATACCATGATCATGAGCATCATTTATCATTCCTCACCGGATGACGTAAAGCTCATCATGGTCGATCCGAAGGTGGTCGAGCTTTCGGTCTACAACGGGATCCCGCATCTTCTGATCCCTGTGGTGACCGACCCGAAGAAGGCGGCCGGAGCTTTAAACTGGGCGGTCGCCGAGATGATGGAGCGCTACAACAAGTTTGCGGGCGCGAATGTCCGCGACCTGAAGGGCTACAACGCGAGAGTGAAGACTCTCATGGACAACAAGGACATCCCGCCGGAGGAGATCCCGGCGAAACTGCCGCAGCTCGTTATCATCATAGACGAGCTGGCGGATCTGATGATGGTCGCTTCGAGCGAGGTCGAGGATGCGATCTGCCGTCTGGCACAGCTTGCCCGCGCGGCCGGTATCCATCTGGTGATCGCGACGCAGCGTCCGTCGGTCAACGTCATCACCGGCGTGATCAAGGCCAACGTGCCTTCGAGGATCGCGTTCTCGGTGGCTTCCGGCGTCGATTCGCGCACGATCCTGGATATGGTCGGCGCGGAAAAACTGCTCGGAAACGGCGATATGCTGTTCTATCCGTCGGGCTATCCGAAACCGCTGCGCGTTCAGGGCGCGTTCGTCTCGGACGCCGAGGTTCAGGCCGTAACGGAGTTCCTTAAGACGCAGAATGACGAAGCGGTCTACGATACCGAGGCCGAAGCCAGGATGAGCCAGCCGTCCGCCGCGGGAGGCGCATCTTCCGGTATGAGCGACCGGGACGATCTCTTCACGGACGCGGGGCGTTTCATCATCGAAAAGGACAAAGCGTCGATCGGCATGCTTCAGCGCATGTTCAAGATCGGGTTCAACCGCGCGGCGCGGATCATGGATCAGCTCGCGGAAGCGGGCGTCGTGGGGGACGAGGAAGGAACCAAGCCGCGCAAGATCCTCATGTCCATGGAGGAGTTTGAGGAGTTCATTGAAGCAGGTCACTGATCACCAGCATATAAAAAAGGAGAAGGGTTATGAAAACTGACATTCAGATTGCACAGGAAACCGCCATGCTTCCGATCCGGGAAGTCGCCGCGCAGTACGGGATCTCCGAGGATGATCTTGAACTTTACGGAAAGTATAAAGCGAAGATCTCGGACGAATTCCGGGACAGCGTAAAGGACCGCCCGAACGGGAAACTCGTCCTTGTGACGGCGATCAACCCGACGCCCGCGGGCGAAGGGAAGACGACGACCAGCATCGGCCTCGCCCAGGCTTTGTCGAAGGCCGGGAAAAAGACCATGGTCGCGCTGCGCGAGCCGTCCCTGGGACCCTGTTTCGGCATCAAAGGGGGAGCCGCGGGTGGCGGATACTCGCAGGTGGTGCCGATGGAGGACCTGAATCTGCATTTTACGGGGGATTTCCACGCGGTCACGACCGCGAACAACCTGTTGGCGGCGCTGCTCGACAACCATATCCAGCAGGGCAACGCGCTCGGAATCGATACGCGTCAGATCCTCTGGAAACGCTGCCTGGACATGAACGACCGGGTGCTGCGCAACATCGTCGTCGGCCTCGGCGCGAAGGCGGACGGCGTGGTCCGTGAAGACCATTTCGTCATCACCGTCGCCTCGGAGATCATGGCGATCCTCTGCCTGGCGACCGACATGCAGGACCTCAAGGAACGCCTCGGCCGTATCATCGTGGCGTACAATTACGCGGGAGAACCGGTCACGGCGAAGCAGTTGAACGCGGTCGGCGCGATGGCGGCGCTTCTTAAGGACGCGCTCAAGCCGAACCTGATCCAGACGCTGGAACACACCGGCGCGCTGGTCCACGGCGGACCGTTTGCCAACATCGCCCACGGCTGCAACAGCGTGACGGCGACGAAGCTGGCCCTTAAGATCGCGGACATCACGGTGACGGAGGCCGGATTCGGCGCGGACCTCGGCGCGGAGAAGTTCTTCGACATCAAGTGCAGGAAGGCCGGGCTCAAGCCGGATGCGGTGGTGCTGGTCGCTACCGTGCGCGCGCTCAAGTACAACGGCGGCCTTCCGAAGGATCAGCTGGGGACGGAGAACCTTGAGGCGCTCAAAAAGGGCATCGTAAACCTTGAGAAACACATCGAGAATATCCAGAAGTATCATGTGCCGATCGTCGTGACGTTGAACTCCTTCCTGACCGACACGCAGGCGGAGTACGAGTTTATCCGTCATTTCTGCGAGGAACGCGGCTGCGAGTTCGCCCTGTCCGAGGTCTGGGCGAAGGGAGGAGACGGCGGAAAGGAACTCGCGGAGAAGGTGATCCGCACGTTGGAGACGAAGGAGAGCAATTTCGCCCCGCTTTATCCGGACGAAATGGGGATCGCGGAGAAGATCGAGAAGATCGCAAAGGAGATCTACGGAGCGGGCAAGGTCGCATACGCGCCGGCCGCGAAGAAGGCTATCGCCAAGATCACGGAGATGGGATTCTCCGACTGTCCGGTCTGCATGGCCAAGACGCAGTACTCGCTGTCCGACGATCAGACGAAGCTCGGCCGTCCGGAAGGCTTTGAACTGACGGTGCGTGACGTCTACGTCAGCGCGGGAGCCGGCTTTGTGGTGGCGCTGACGGGCGCGATCATGACGATGCCGGGACTTCCGAAGAAACCGGCGGCGGACAACATCGACGTCGATGAGAACGGAAAGATCACGGGACTGTTCTGACATACTGGTTTTGCACGGACATAAAAAATAAAAGAAACGGATTCATGCAGGCGGGGATGGATCAGGCCGAAGGGCCGGACCCGCCTGCAGGTCTTATGGGGAGGCAGGAGTATGAAGATCGGAGACCGGCATGGGGAGGCGAGAGCATGAAGATCGGGGACTGGCTGAAACGGTTGGATTATGAGCTGGTGCAGGGAACACTCGATACGGAGGTCTGCGAGGTCGTTTACGATTCGAGGAAGGCGAGGCCGGATTCGGTGTTCGTCTGCATCCGCGGGAGCGTTCGCGACTCGCATGATTACATACCTGACGTTTTGGCGGCGGGCTGTACGGTCCTTGTAATCGAGGAAGGCGCGGCCGTAAAGGAGATCCCGCAGGAGGTCACGGTGATCCGCGTAAAGAACGGGCGTCTGGCGCTGGCGGAACTCGCCGCGGCGCGTTTCGGCTATCCGGCGGAGAAGATGCTCACGATCGGGATCACCGGGACGAAAGGAAAAACCACGACCAGCTATATGATCAAGGCCGTGCTCGAGGCCGCGGGACATAAAGTCGGACTGATCGGGACGAACGGAGCGGTGATCGGCGACCGTCATTACGAGACGAAGAACACCACGCCGGAGTCCTACGTCGTGCAGGAATATTTTGCGCAGATGGTCGAGGCCGGATGCGACAGCATGGTGATGGAGGTTTCCTCCCAGGCGCTGATGCTGCACCGGGTCGGCGGGATCGTGTTCGACTACGGCCTGTTTACCAACATCTCCCCGGACCACATCGGTCCGAACGAGCACGAAAGCTTTGAGGAGTATCTGTATTATAAATCGCGCCTGCTCACGGTGTGCAGGACGGGCGTGGTGAACCGCATGACCGAACACTACGACGAGGTCGTAAAGGACGCGAAGTGCGCGCTGCATACCTATATGCTCAAGGACGACGCGCTTAAAGATGATGCGCCTGAGAACAACGGACTTAATGACACGGCGGCCGGCGGCGCACAGCAGGCGGATTTTTGCGGCGACGCGATCCACTACGCTTCGGACCACGAGTTCGTCGGCATCGAATTTGACATCCACGGCGGCCTTTCGGGACGTGTGCGCGTCGGGATGCCGGGCAGGTTCAACGCGGACAACGCGCTTGCCGCGCTCTCGGTCTGCGCCCTGGCGCTAAAGAGCAGAGGCGAGCTTACGCCTAAGATCCGGGAAAAACTTCTGCATTCGCTTGAGAATATCCGCGTGAACGGGCGCATGGAGATCGCCCATGTCTCGAAGAGGTGCAGCGTGATCGTCGATTACGCGCACAACGCGGTCAGCATGGAGAGCCTGCTTATGACGCTGCGCGATTATAAGCCGAAACGGCTGGTCTGCGTCTTCGGCTGCGGCGGGAACCGCGCGAAGGACCGGCGCTATTCGATGGGCGAGATCGGCGGAAAGATGGCGGATTTCTGTATCCTGACCGCCGACAATCCGCGTTTCGAGAAGAATGAGGACATCATTAAGGACATCGAGACCGGCATGGCAAAGACGGACGGAAAATACACGGTGATCCCGGACCGGCGCGAGGCGATCTTTACCGCGATCCGCGAGGCCGAGGAGGGCGATATGATCGCGATTATCGGAAAGGGCCACGAGGACTACCAGGAGATCGAAGGGGTGCGTCACCACTTCCTCGACCGGGAAGTCGTGGAGGAAGCGGTAAAAACTCTGAAAAAGGAGAAATAAGCGATGGAACATGTGACGGTTTCGGACCTTCTGGCCGCGACGGGCGGACGGCTTCTGTGCGGGGATCCCGCGCGGACGGTCGGCCATATCCGGCTGGATTCCCGGCAGGTCGGGCCGGGGGACCTTTTTGTGCCGCTGATCGGCGAGAAGGTCGACGGACATAAATTTATCCCGCAGGTGATCGCCGCGGGAGCAGCGGCGGTGCTGACGAGCGAGCACGACGCCCCGGCAGAAAGTGATGCATCGACCGGAAATAATCCGGCCCTGATCCGCGTGGACGATACGAAGCGGGCGCTTCAGGACATCGGGCGTTACCTGCGCGCGCGGCTCACCCTGCCGCTCATCGGCGTGACCGGAAGCGTCGGGAAGACCACCACGCGCGAGCTGATCGCGGCGGCGCTCTCGGCGCGGTATCATGTATACAAGACGCCGGGAAACAGCAACAGCCAGGTCGGCGTTCCGATCACGATCTCCGAGATCACCCCGGAGGATGAGATCGGCGTGATCGAGCTCGGGATGAGCGAGCCCGGCGAGCTGACCGTGATCGCAAAGATCGCCCGGATCGACGCGGCGGTCATCACGAACATCGGGATCACGCATATCGAGCAGCTCGGTTCGCGTGAGAACATCTATAAAGAGAAAATGACGATCCAGGACGGCCTGCGCGACGGCGGCGTGCTGATCCTTAACGGCGACGACGACATGCTGCGGATCACGAGAGGAAAGGACGGCGTGCGCACCGTCTATTACGGGACCGGAGAAAACTGTGATCTCCGCGCCGAGGATATCGTCATGGTCGACGGGAAGGCGCGGTTTACCGCGGTGTATGGTGACGAGCGCCAGCCGGTGCGCCTTGAGGTGCTCGGCGAACACAACGTTCTGAACGCGCTGGCCGGGATCGCGGTCTGCCGCGAATACGGGATGACGCTCTCGGAGGCCGCGCGGGGACTCGCCTCGTTTCAGGGCTTTGCCCACCGGCTCCAGGTGTATCCCGGAAATGTCGGCGGAAAAGAGATCCTGATCCTCGACGATTCCTACAACGCGAGTCCGGCGTCGATGAAGGCGGCGCTCGACGTGTTCGCCGGGATCCGGCCGGAAAGCCGCCACATCGCGGTCTTTGCCGATATGAAGGAGCTGGGGGAGAATTCCCCGGTCTGGCACCGCGAGGTGGGCGAGTACGCGGCGGAGCGGCACCCGGATCTTATCGTGACGCTCGGAGAGGACTGCAGAGAGCTTTCGGCGGGCGTCCGGGCGCGTTCCGACATACCGGTCAGAGAATTTACGGACCGTGAGGAGATGGCCGCGTATCTGGAGCGGGAGATCCGCGAGGGCGATTTTGTACTGTTTAAGGGCTCAAATTCCATGGGCCTTTCAAAGCTGGCGGACCGTTACGCCGGGCAGGAACGGCGCGGCTGACGCGTTCCTGTGAGATACGGATGAAAAACGGAGACGGGAGAAGAAGTTTCAATGCAGCATGCGGTATTTACATACAACGCAACGGAGTGGGTCCTGTTCTTTTTTATCTACAGCTTTCTCGGCTGGGTGTTTGAGAGCACCTACGTCTCGCTCCGCAAGGGACGGCCGGTGAACCGCAGTTTCCTGCGCGGCCCCATCCTGCCGTTGTACGGCAGCGGGGCGGTGCTCATGCTTTTCGTGTCCATACCTGTGGAGTACAGCATGGTCCTCGTATATCTGGCAGGCTGCGTCGCGGCCACGGCGCTGGAGTATGTGACCGGGGTGTGCATGGAAGCGATCTTTAAGGTGCGCTACTGGGACTACAGCAACAAGAAGTTTAATTTTCAGGGCCAGATCTGCCTCTCATCCACGCTGGCCTGGGGCGGGCTGACGCTCCTTCTGGTGTATGGGATCCACAGGCCGATCTCGGAGTTCGTCCTGGCGCTTCCGGCATGGTTCGCCGATATCCTGGCGCATGCGATTGCCATGGCGGCCGCGGCCGATATGGCCCTGTCGTTCCGCGCCGCAATGGAACTGCGCGGCATGCTGATCCGGATGAGCGACGTGCGGAAGGAGCTGGAGCTGGCACAAAAGCGCGCCGATGTGATCCTCGCGTTTGCGGAGCAGGATATGCGTGAAAAACGGGAAGAGTTCGGGCAGCGTCTGGCGGAGGCGCGCCGTGAGGGCGAACGCCTTGCCGGGATCCGCGCGGAGGAAGCGCGGGAGCGCAGAAACGAGCTTGAGGAGAAGCTTGAGAGCGCGGCTCAGAGACTGGAGGCGACCGTACGCAGTCTGGATGAAAAGAGAGGCCGTCTGGGCTAACACGCCGCGGAACTCGAGAGCGTGAAACAGCGTCTCGCGGACGCAAAGGCATCCCTGCGTCAGACCCGCGAAAAGCTCGATTTCTTCGGGCGCGGTCTGCTGCGCGGGAACCCGACCGCAACGTCGCGCGAATACGGCATCGAGCTTAGCGAGCTGATGAAGAAGCTTAAAGATTAAGGCACGGGAGGAACGCCATGCTGAAAAGACTGAAGGAAAAAATGCTGTCGGATGAGGGGATGCGGATCGTAAACATTCTGTATGCGCTGTCGCTTATCGTGCTGAACCCGATCTTCATCATCTGCACGTCGATCCTCTGGATCGCGTATCTGGTACATGCCTTCAGGGGAACGAAGGACAGGGTCATGAGGACCGTGTTCGGGCTCCTGTGCCTGTGCGGGGCGGCGATCATCGCGTTTTCCGTGTATTCTCTCGTGCGCGGAGTCTGATCTTACGAACGGCGTCCGGCGCGAAAAAACGGCGTCTGCCTGAATACGCAGCGTCCGTCCCGAACAGACGGCATCCGCCCCGGCAAAACGACGGAATCATTTACGACATAAAAGAGGCGATCTTATGAACGAAGACAAAGAGCGGCTGGGTACCGCGCCGCTTGGGAAACTGATGTTTGAGCTGGCGGTCCCGACCGTGTTTGCACAGCTTATCAACATGCTGTACAATATGGTGGATCGGATCTATGTGGGGAGGATCCCCGGGGAGGGATCCCTGGCTCTGGCCGGACTCGGCGTGAGCTTTCCGATCATCATCCTGGTGTCCGCCTTCTCGGCGCTTGTCGGCATGGGCGGCGCGCCGCAGGCGGCGATCCACATGGGACGTAAAGACTATGACGGAGCGGAACGGATCCTCGGGAGCGGGACCGTGTTCCTTCTGATCCTGGCCGTCGTTTTAAGCGTTGTGTTCCAGATCTTTAAGGTGCCGATCCTGATGGCGTTCGGGGCGAGCGAGGCGACGATCCCCTACGCGTCTCGCTATCTGGGCATCTACCTCTGCGGAACGCTGTCGGTCCAGATCGCGCTCGGCCTGAATCAGTTCATCACCTGCCAGGGCTTCGCGCGCACCGGCATGATCACGGTGCTGATCGGAGCGGTTTTAAACATCATCCTGGATCCGGTCTTTATCTACGTCATGGGCATGGGCGTCGCGGGCGCGGCCTGCGCGACCGTCATAAGCCAGACGGTGTCGGCGCTGTGGGTGGTCCGGTTCCTCATGAGCAAAAAGAGTCATCTCAGGCTGCGAAAGGAATACCTGCGGCTCGATCCCGGGGTACTGCGGCCCGTGCTCCTGCTCGGCGTTTCGCCGCTGATCATGCAGTCCACGGAATGCCTGGTGCAGCTTACGTTCAATTCCGGTATGCAGACGTTCGGAAACGATTATTATGTCGGCGCGATGACGGTGATCTTCAGCCTTTCGCAGCTCTTGTTCATGCCGGTGCAGGGGATCGCGCAGGGCAGCACGCCGATCATCAGCTATTGCTACGGCGCGGGGAATACGGAGCGCGTCATGCGCACGTTTAAGCTCCTTCTCGTCGTGATCTGCTGCTTTACCGGCGTCCTGGCCGGGGCTTATGTGCTGTTTCCGAGGGCGTTCGCGGTCCTGTTCAGCTCGGACCCGCAGATCGTCGATATCGCGGCGTACGGGCTTCGGATCTACAGCTTCGGCTTTTTGATCTTCGGCATCCAGATGGCCTGCCAGCAGACGTTTTTGGCGCTGGGAGAGGCAAAGATCTCCATGTTCCTTGCGCTGCTCAGAAAGGTCATCCTGCTGGTCCCGCTGGCGATCATCCTGCCGCGCCTCGGAATGGGAACGGACGGACTGTTCTACGCGGAACCGATATCCGACATCATCGCGGCCTGCACCACCGGGACGATGTTCTATTTCAACATCGGAAAGATCCTGGCCCGGGTGAAGAAACCGGAGGAGGAGCGGTCTTGAGAACGGGCGGAGATGAAACGGCTCTCTTTGCGCCCGCGGAAAGGATTCAACATGTTTAAGGGAAAAAAGGTCCTTATATTCGATATGGACGGGACGCTGATCGATTCGGTCGGGGTCTGGAACGCCGTCGACGAGGCGCTGATCGAAAGACTGCGCACCGACGGAAAGACGGAGACGGAGGATGTTCAGAGGCAGCGCGATGCGGCCCTGAGAAGATTTGCCGCGGCAGAGTCGCCGTATCTGGAATACTGCCGGTTCCTGAAGGAGAAATACGGCTTTGAGCCGGATCCGGAGGAGGTCCATACGATCCGCTACGGGATCGCGCAAGACTATCTGCGCGATACGGTGGATTACAAGCCGGACGCCGACGTGTTCGTCAAAATGCTGAAGGAGCGCGGCTTCACCCTGGTGATCGCGACCACCACGCGGCGGGACAACATGAACGTTTACCGCACGCAGAACCGGAACATCATCGAAAAGGCGAACATCGACGATTATTTTTCGCCGGTCTATACGCGCGAGGACGCGAGAGAGATCAAGCCGAATCCGGAGATCTATCTGCGCGTCATGAACGAGTTCGGGCTTACGCCCGCGGAATGCCTGATCTTTGAGGACTCGCTGATCGGCTTGGAGGCGGCGAAACGCGCCGGGATCGAGTCCGTGGCGGTTTACGACCGCTATTCCGACCACGAGCGGGATGAGATCAACGCACTGGCGGATCACCGCGCGGACAACTACGCGCAGCTGATCCGGATCCTGGAGGAGGAGACCGGGGGACCGGCATCGCGGCAGGACTAGCATTGCGGCAGGACCGGCATCGCGGCAGGACTAGCATTGCGGCAGGACCGGCATCGCGGCAGGGCGGACACCGGCACGCGGGCCGAAAGAAA
>CANQGL010000084.1 GCA_947623185.1 uncultured Lachnospiraceae bacterium | reverse complement strand
AGATCTCGGAGATCTTCTGAAGAACGAGGTTCATGCTGAACTTCGCATTCTCCTCGGAAGCTCCCTCTACCTCTCCTACCAGGGGAAGCAGCGCGTCGTAGATCTTGGTGACTTTCGCTCCGCAGACGACCTGGAACTGTCCGCCTGCGACGACGACCTGGATGACGCCCTCAAGGTGTTCCACGACGTCCTTCTTCGCCTTGCCCTCGTCCTTGAGCACAAAGCGGAGCCGGGTGAAACAGTGCGTCACCGACTTTACGTTGGACTTTCCGCCCACATTCGCCAGTATATCGCTGGCAATCTTCGTGTAATCCATACTTACTCTCCTTTACAACATTTTTTGACCGTATGGCGATAGGCCGGCGCTCCTGTAAAACACACGCGTTTTTTCCGTCCGTTTTCCTGCGGAACGGCGAAAAAAAAAAGCGAAACAAAAGCAGAGAGACATCTGTGCCTTTCCTGCTTTTTGATCGCTCTTGCCTGCATTACCAGTAACACGCCGCACTTATCTTTTTTGTAAGTCAAGTTTAGCACCGTTTTGGCGATATTGCAATATGGTTTTTATCCGTTTCGGAAGAATACCGTCATTTTCTCTATTTTGCACAAACGTCAAATTGCTTTTTTGTGCATTTTACTTTCTCCGCCCGTTCCGCTTTTCCGCTCAATTTTTTTTTGAGAAGATTGGAAAAACAGATTGACAATCCGCCGCTTTTATATTATACTACCAAAGGTATCGAGGCGTGGCTCAGTTTGGTAGAGCGCTGCGTTCGGGACGCAGAGGCCGCAAGTTCAAATCTTGTCGCCTCGACTATATGGCCTGTTGGTCAAGCGGCTAAGACGACGCCCTCTCACGGCGTAAACCCGGGTTCGATTCCCGGACAGGTCATTCGCTGCTGCGTATGCGCGGCAGCTTTTTTACCGCTCTGCTTCCGTGGCTCAGCTGGTAGAGCGACGCATTCGTAATGCGTAGGTCGCCGGTTCGAATCCGGCCGGGAGCTTAGACCGATCAAAAAAACGTACAGGCGGACCGCCTGTACGTTTTTTTTACATCATCCGTTTGATCGTCTCGCAGAGTTCGTCGATCGCCTGCTTTTCGTTCCCGCTTTTGATGTCGTCCACGACGCAGGTGCGGATATGGCTGGAAAGCAGCGTCTTCGCAAAGCCGTTGAGCGCGGACTGTACCGCGGACACCTGCGTCAGGATCTCCGTGCAGTAACGGTCGTCGCGGACCATCGCGCCGATCCCGCGGATCTGTCCTTCAATGCGGTTCAGCCGGTTGATCAGGTCGTGCTCCTCCTGCGGATCGCGGTGTTTGCGGCGGCACGGGCAATCCGTCTTCTCCTGCTCCATCTCAAGGTTCATCTCATCCATATCGTTTTCTCCTTCCGTCGTCTGCACGGTCGTCTGACCCTGTACCCCCATGATACCAGTTTTTTTCAAAAACCGCAAGTAAAAAAGGGGACGGCCTCCGCCATCCCCTTTGCAACGCCGCATTGTTTCCGCAGACGTTTTCCTTTCGTTTTTACAGCGCGATCAGCACCATTTCCTTTCCGTTCTCCGGAAGCTGGTGCGCGTCCATCGAGACGCTCAGTACAAAGTTTACATGATATTTGTTCCCAAGCTCATCGAGTTCGGCGAGCGTTGCGCCGATGTCCTCGCCCTCGAGGCTTGCGAGCTTGATAAAGCTGTCGAGATACATCACTTCGATGTCGTGGTCCTGCGAGATGATCCCGCAGATAAAGCCGAGGAATCCCTCGGAACTATGTATCGGGAATTCCGCTACATTGATCAGGCGAATCCTGTTGCTGAGCTCATACATATGCTTGGAACTCTTGTCCAGATAAACGATCGATCCCTTGGCTTCCCTGATGGAGCTGTTTGCCATGTCCAAAAGATATTTCGTTTTGCCCTTTCCCTTATTTCCAGCAATGATCTGAACCATAATGATCTCCTCCTTGGGGTTTCTATAGTCTGTGTCCTGAATCAAATCGGTTATAGATTGATTATAGAGTATCCACCGAAAAATTGCAACGACTATTTGACGATTTTGGAAATTATCTTCGTCATGTCGTCGTACAGATCGCTGCGCGATCCCGCGCTCATGACCACGGATGCGTACTCCTCTCCGTCCGCCGAGCGGCTGCCGAGGATCAGGCAGTAGCCCGCAGCTTTCGTCGTTCCGGTCTTCCCTCCGAAAACGGTAAGTCCCTGCGGCGTATCCCTCTTTCCGACCAGGTAGAGGTTGGTCGAGCTCCAGGTCTCGCTCTGCGCCTCTCCGTTCGCGTCCGTATACTGGACGGTGTAGGACTGCGTTCCGATGATCTTGCGGAACGTGTCGTATTTCAGCGCTTCGTGGAACATCAGGTAAAGGTCGTAAGCCGTCGTGTAATGATCCGGGTCCGTCAGACCGTTGGCGTTGACGAAATGCGTTCCGGTCGCTCCGATCCGGTGCGCCTCCTCGTTCATCATGTCCGCAAAGGCTTCGACCGAACCCGCGAGATGGACCGCGATCGCGTTCGCCGCATCGTTCCCGGACGGGAGCATGAGCCCGTAGAGCAGCTGCTCGAGCGTCATGGTATCGCCGGGGGCCAGTCCCGCCATGGACGATCCGGCCTCGCCGATGATCACCTCGGTCGAAACCTTTACCGGATCGCTCAGTTTCCCGTATTTTAAGGCGAGTATCGCCGTCATGATCTTCGTGGTGCTGGCCGGGTTCATCCGCGCGTAGATGTTTTTATGGTACAGCGCCGTTCCTCCGTCCAGGCCAAACACACCGGCTGCGTCGCCGGTGACCGCAGGCTCGGCGTCATCCGCTCCGGACGCCACGCAGAGCGTGTCCGCAAACGCCGCGGCCCTCGTTTCCTCCGCCTCTTCGGTCTCCGTAAAGACGGAAAGGCGTTTTTGTATCTCATATCTGTTTTCCGGCTCCGCGCCCCTTGCGCACCCGCAGAAAAGCAGGCAGCAGGCGGCGAGAAGAGCCGTTATCGGTACATTTCTCTCCATTCCAGATCCCCGCGGTCCAAAGCCTTGATCAGAAGTTCCGCCGTCGCCAGGTTGGTCGCCAGCGGCACGTTGTGGATATCGCAGAGCCTCACGGCCTTGTTGACGTCGGGCTCATGGGATTTCGGCGAAAGCGGATCCCGCAGAAATACCATCAGGTCGATGTCGTTGTCCTCGATCTGCGCACCCATCTGCTGTTCCCCGCCCAGCGGTCCGGGCAGGAACTTGTGGATATTGAGGTTGGTGACCTCCTCGATCAGCTTACCGGTCGTTCCCGTCGCGTAAAGCGTATGTTTGCTCAGGATCCCCTTGTAGGCGATGCAGAAATTCTGCATCAGTTTTTTCTTGGAGTCATGTGCGATTAGTCCTACATTCATAAGCGTTCCCTCCTAAAATTCCAGTTTCCGTTGCTGCAGTCCCACATTCAGGATAATGCCGGTCCCTATATAAAGACTTACCAGCGAGCTGACGCCGTAGCTGATGAACGGCAGGGTAAGTCCGGTATTCGGAAACATCCCGGTCACGACCGCGATGTTCGTGAAAGCCTGGAAGCCGACGAGCGCCGCCATCCCGGTCCCGATGAGTTTCCCGGACAGATCGCCCGCCCGGTTC
Source organism: uncultured Lachnospiraceae bacterium (assembly GCA_947623185.1). Lineage (GTDB taxonomy): Bacteria > Bacillota > Clostridia > Lachnospirales > Lachnospiraceae > CANQGL01. The sequence goes on along the minus strand of CANQGL010000084.1, from coordinate 7,184 downwards.
GCGATCCGCAGACACTCGTACACGAACAGCACGAACAGGACCAGCACAAGGCAGCCCCCGACAAAGCCGAGCTCCTCACCGATCACGGAGAAGATGAAGTCGGTATGTTCCTCCGAGAGGAAGTTCCCGTTCTTTACGGAGAAGACGGTGTCGTTGAGAAGTCCTTTCCCGTAAAGCTGTCCGGATCCGATCGCCATCTTGGAGTTGTCCTGCTGGATGCTGAGTTCCGCGAGCTCCGCGTATTTGGACGGATACACGAACGCCAGCACACGGTTGACCTGATAGCTGTGCATGAACGGCGGCAGGATGCCCCTCTCGGCCATGAAAACGATGCCGACGACCGCCGCCAGCGCCGCGAAAGCCACCCCGAATACCCAGCGGTAGCTGATCCCCGCGATAAACACCAGGCACACGATGATGAACGCGATGACGATCGTGGTCGACAGATCCGGCTGATCCACGATCAGATACAGCGGGATGCCGGCCAGAGCGGCCGCGATCAGAAGAGTCAGGGGCTGATCGATCTTTTCCTGATTCTTCTGTAAGAACCAGGAAAAGAACAGGATCAGGCCGATCTTTACGAATTCGGAGGGCTGGAAACGTCCGATAACGGGGAGCGTGATCCAGCGTCTTGAGCCGCCGCCGAGCTGCCCGGCGACGATGACCGCCAGCAGGATCACGATGCAGCCCGCATAGATGATCCCGGAGAACCGGAGCAGGTGCCGGTAGTTGATGAGCGACAGGACGATCGCCATCAGAAGTCCCGCAAACATACCGATCAGCTGTCGGCTCGTATAGCTCATGCTCCCGCCTTCCGCGCTGTAAATGGCGGCGACGCCGATCAGATTCAGCGCCACGGCGTAGAAAACGAGCCGGAAACTGTAGTTCTTAAAATTATATTCCGCAAACATTACAGATAATTCCCCTTGGTAAGCAGCACGCGGATCGGGATACTCGCGCAGAGGACCGGAAAGCGGTCCGGCGCGTTCCTCTCCCCGGCCTGAGTGATCCGGATCTCAGTGCCGGCCGCGTCGATCTCCATATACTTCGATATGGCCTTTATCATGTCGTCTCTTATCATCTCCATGACCTCCGGCGTACATCCGGCCCTGTCGGAGACGAGAAGAAACTGCAGGCGGTTCTTGGCGATCGAACCGGAATTCCGTTTTGTCAGGAAACCGAAGGTCCGGGAGGGCCCGCACGGCGTTCTAGGCACGCTTTAGAAGCCCCATGACCCGCGTGAACAGGCCCCTGTTCCGCTCAAGATCCATCAGGGGCACCTCCTGACCGAGCACCCGCTTGCAGATGTTGAGATAGGCCTGTCCGGCGAAGTTTCCTGTCCCGACGAGCGGTTCGCCCTGATTGGTGGAGATCACGATCTCCTCGTCGTCGGGAACGGCCCCCAGAATCGGGATCCCGAGGATGTCGGTCACGTCCTCGAGCGACATCATGTCGCCCCGGCGCACCATGTCCATGCGGATCCGGTTGACGATCAGATCCGTTTTCGTGATCTCATTGGCCTCCAGAAGGCCCACGATCCGGTCCGCGTCGCGGATGGCCGAGACCTCCGGCGTCGTCACCAGGATGGCGCGGTCCGCGCCCGCGATCGCGTTCTTGAATCCCTGTTCGATCCCCGCCGGGCAGTCGAGCAGGATGTAGTCAAACTCTTCTCTCAGATCGTCCGTCAGCTTGCGCATCTGTCCAGGTGAGACCGACGACTTGTCCCGCGTCTGGGCGGACGGGAGAAGAAACAGGTTCGGATATCTTTTGTCCTTTATGAGGGCCTGTTTGATGCGGCAGTTGCCCTCCACGACGTCCACAAGATTGTAGACGATGCGGTTCTCCAGTCCCATCACCACGTCGAGGTTGCGAAGACCGATATCCGTATCGATCATCACGACCTTCTGTCCGAGCATGGCGAGGCCGGTCCCGACATTCGCAGAGGTCGTCGTCTTGCCCACACCCCCTTTACCGGATGTAACAACGATGACTTCACTCATAAGAATATCCTCCTGTATTCAGTTGTGACTCTTACATTCTACATGAAAATGTCCGAGATTTCCAGTGCTAAATAAAATTTAATGAACTGAGAAAACTCTTTTTGATCGGCTCGCAGAAAGCCTGACCGTTTTCGACGGAAACCATCATCGGCCCGCGCCCCAGCCGCTTTCCCTTCGCGGCCTTCTCCAGCCGCTTTTCGCCTACGCGGACCTGTTCCGGCGCCATCCCGAACGCGACCACGACCGCGTTTTCGTTTCCGGTCACGCCCGCGCAGGCCGTCCCGCTTAGCGTCCCCAGAACGATGATATTGCCCTTCGCCACCACCTTCGCACCGGCTCCGACGTCGCCGATCACCACGATGCTGGCCTCGGACTCCAGAACGTCTCCCGCGCGCAGGTTCCCTTTATAAAACTGGCCGGTCTGCGCGGAGAGTTCCATGAGTTTTTCGTTCAGCGCCTTCTCGCAGCGCTCGATGCGCCTCGCATCCGAATCGATCAGGCAGAGGACTTCGATGTCGGAGTTCTCCGTGACCGCGTTCACCACCGCGAATTCTTCCTGCGCCGACAGCTTTCGCCCCTCGAGCGTGAGCGTCATCTGCACCGCGCCCCAGAATTTTGCGGTCTCGCGGAATTTCGTCTCCACGGCTTCAAGAAGCTCCTCAAACGGGAGTTCCGGGTCCAGAAAGACCGACATCCCCGCCTTGTTCCCTTTGATAACAACGGCATTACGCATCCGAAACCCTCCTTTCCGGCCTCCGTGCGGACGGCCGGCGTTTCTGCATCAGTCTCCGATCTCGACGTTCGATACGCTCGAAGCGCTGTTGTTCATGATATAGTCAAGATCCGTATATCCGTAATAGTACCGGTAGATCCCCTTGGCGGCCGTGGCCGCGTTGGTGGACGAATATCCGTAGGGGATGTTGACCGTCACCGCGATCTCCGGATTCTGGTACGGCGCGAAGGAGACGAAGAACGCGTGGTTGATGATATGGCCGTTCTTGACCTCCTCGGCCGTTCCGGTCTTGCCGGCGATCTCGACCTCAAGATCGTCGAACACGCGCCGCGCGGAGCTGTCCGAGATCACGCGCCGCATGCCTTCCTGGACCAGATCCCACGTTGAATCCGAGATGTTGATCCTGGAGCGCAGCTCCGGCGTGAAATCGCGGATCAGCGTTCCACGGGAGTCCGTCATCTTGTCGAGAAGGCTCAGGTTGTAGACGTCGCCGCGGTTCGCCATCGCCGTGACGTAGCGGGCGAGCTGGACGTTCGAGTAGGCGTTGTTCGACTGGCCGATCGACGACGCCTCCGGCTTCTCGGTCGTCATCTGCGGATCGCGCTCCGGGATCTCCACGCCGGAGGTCTCGTCAAGACCGAACATCGCGGCGTATTTGCGGATCATCTCGATCCCCCGCTCCGTCGAATAGTTACCGTTCTCGTCGGTCGAGAGCCGGTGCCCCATCTCCGCGAAGAATACGTTGCAGGAGTTCTCGATCGCGTGGACCACGTCGAGGTCGCCGTGATAGCCCGGGTACGTCCAGCAGCGCAGGTGCGGCGTGATCTCGTTGTAAACGCCGGTGCAGGCAAACGTCTCTTCGGCCTTTACGACCCCCTCCTCGAGCGCCGCCACGGCGATGATCGGTTTGAATGTCGAGCCGGGCGCCTTCTGGGCCTGCGTCGCGTTGTTGAAAAGCGGAAGGGACAGGTCGTTGTTCAGTTTGTTGTAGTAGTCCGAGTCGACGGTCCCCGACAGCCTGTTGTTGTCGTAGCTCGGATAAGTCACCAGCGCCTTCACCTCGCCGGTATTGACGTCGGTGATCACGCAGCTGGCGGAACACGGATCCAGCGCGAGCTGCGCCGGGGTGATCTCGATGTCGGAGATCTTCTGGCGGATAAACTGGAACGCGTACTCCTCGCCGTTCTGTTCGAGCCCGCGGACTTCCGCCTCGTCGTAGGCGAGGATGTTCTGCGCGTAAAGCGCCAGGCAGAGCTCGCGCCCGGAGACGCTCCCGCTGTTTACCAGATAGCGGTAGATCCTCTTGGCGAACGCCGTGTCCGTATCCAGATTTTTGAGCACGGAGTCGAGGATGACCTGATAGATGTCGTCCGCTCCGGAATATTTCGTCTCCACGGCCAGCTTCGTCGTGTCGATCCAGCTGTCCGCGATCCCCGCATAGAGATAGTCGCGCAGACTGATGGTGTCCTCCTTCCACGCCCGGTACGCCTCGGAATCCTGGTCGATGCGGTCGGTCATCACGATCCCCTGGGAGACGAGCCAGGTATAGATGTGCTGCATATAGGCGAACATGTCCTCCGGCAGATCGGTCAGCTGCGCCGCGTTTTCGCTCGTCAGCTCGCTTTCGATCTCCGCGAGGATCCTGGCCTTCTCCGCGCTGTATGTCTCGTAGATCGATTTCTCGACGCCGGACGCCTCCGGGACCGAGAACGCGTTCATATCGAGGATGTTGTTGTTGATCAGCTGGTAATAGACGTCCTTCACCGGGATCGGGATACGCGACGCCTGCTTATAGTCCGCCTCGTCCAGATCGCGGTTCACCAGCTTGTCGGTGATGATACCGGCCAGCTGCTGTTCGAGGATATGGTAGATACCGATCTGCAGCTCGCGGTCCAGCGTCAGGTAGATGTCGTTTCCGGCCTGCGGCTCCGTGCGCGAGACGACCTCGATGATGCGGCCCATATTGTCCGTATACATGGTCTGCGAGCCCTTTTTGCCCTGCAGTTCGAGTTCCATCGACGCCTCGATGCCGGTCCGGCCCACGAGGTCGTTCGGCTCGTAGTCCGGATTGGACGCGCGCAGCGTCTCGAGCTCGTCCTCCCACACCCTTCCGGTGTAGCCGATGATCGGCGCAAAGTATACGCTGTCCTCGTAGACGCGGATCGTCGACTCCTCGATCGACACGCCGAGCATGTCGGCGGAGTTTTCCAGGACGTCGGTCATCGTCTCCCGGCTGACGTTGGTGGCGACGGTCGTCGATTCGTATTTCCGGAAGGCGGTGAAGCTCATCGTGTAGCGGATGTTGATGATCGCCAGCGCCTCGGACTCGGTCAGTTCGACCGGCTCCCCGCTCTCGTCGGTCAGCTTGTCCAGGCCGTAATAGGCAAAGCGGTTCTCGTAGAGCTCCCGCGCCGTGACGTTCGAGGGGTTCTCCCCGTCCTTATCCAGATCGTCCGGGGACCGCAGCCCGTAATAATCGCTCAGGAAACGGCGCTTCGCCGTCTCTCCCGCGCTCGTAAAGACCATCTCTCCCGCCGAATCGAAGCCGACCGCGAACTCGCCCTGGACCTTCTCGCCGTGGCGCTCCAGGATCCGCACCAGACGGAGCATCATGAGGTTTCTCTCGTTCGAAGTCTCGTAATCCCCGTTGTCCTGGATCGTGACGTTGTAGGCGAGCTTGTTGTAGGCCAGGATGTTGCCGTTCCGGTCGTAGATGTTGCCGCGCGTGCTGGCAAGGCGGACCGTTTTTTCCGTCTTCGCCATATAGGATGACTGGTATGTTTCGCCTTCGATGATCTGGAGCGTGAACAGGCGCACTCCGAGAATAAAAAACAGAACCGTAAAAAAGACTGCCAGAAGGAACAGCCTGGTCGAAAGAAGCTTATTCAGAAATTCCCTTACCGCTTCAAACAGATCCTTAACCAATGGTCTTGCCTCTCCTTTGCGCAAGTTCCTCCAGCTTCCGGCTGATGAAGAGGAACAGCCGGTAGAGCGCCAGCGTCGTCACCACGGTAAAAATGGTCTCCGGCAGAATGATGTTGAACAGATAATAGCCGAAAGCCAGCCGCCCGCGGATCAGGAAGCTGAACAGATACAGATACAGATTATACGCCAGCTCGTTCAGCGCGCAGAGCACCAGCGGCAGCGTGATATAGTCCTCGTAATAGTATTTTGTGCAGATGCCGTTCGCGTATCCCATCCAGATGAAGAACAGCGTGTAAAAGCCGATCGGGCGTCCGGACGAGAGGTCCATCAGGAGCCCCGCCACCAGGCCGTAGAGCATCCCGGCCTGTTTCCCGCGGATGAACCCGAACGAAAAGATCAGGATCAGCATCAGGTTCGGGTAGGCCGAAAGGAACGGCAGGAGCGGGAACACGCAGGTCTGCACCGTGAACGCGAGGACGATGAGGATTAAGTTGACCGCTACGTTTTTCAGTGCCCTGGCGTTCATTGTCCGTCCGTCCCCGTGTTCTTGAGATCCGTGATCACCAGGACCTCCTGCAGCCGGTCGAACTGAGCCGCCGGGATCAGGTAGCCGGATTTGGTGAGATTGTCGTTGTAGTCGACGGTGATGTCCGACGCATAGCCGATCAGGATCCCCGGCAGGAACTTCCCGCTGATGTTGGAGGTCACGATCATGTCGCCGTCCTTGATATCGTCGTCCTTCTCCATATAGCCGAGCGTCAGCCGCCCCTCGCGGAAAAGCTGCAGGTCACCCGAGACGATGCAGATGTCGCCGGACTGCTGCGCCATCGCGCTGACCTCGCTGGCGTCGTCGATGATGGACCGCACGGTCGCGTAGTTTCTGCCGACGTCGGTCACGATCCCGACCAGGCCGCCGTCCGCGATCACGTTCATGTCGACCGCGATCCCGTCGTCCGCGCCCTTGTTGATGCGGAAGACCGAGTACCAGTTCCCGGAGTCCTTGGCGATGATCCGCGCGCCGACCTTATTGTACTGCATGTACTGGCTGTCCAGCTCGTAGAGCGTCCGAAGGCGCTCCAGCTCGAACTGCTCCGAGCGCAGGCGCACGTTCTCCTCGGTCAGCTCCGCGACCTGCTTCTTTAGCGCCGCGTTCTCCTCGAGCGCGCCGCGCAGTTTCCCGACGTTGACCGTCTCGTTGTATATGCCGTTTCCCACCGCGTTCACGCCCCGCTGGATCGGCACGAGAACATAACCCACCGCGTTGCGCACCGGGTTCAGCAGGCTGCTGTTTATCGTTGTGATGCCGATCATGCAGATACAGAATGCAGTAAGGGCAAACAAAACATACTTCGTATTTTTCATGCGTCCAAGATCCCTTGTTCCCGGAGACTCACATAGGAGGCGTCTCCGATAATGATATGGTCCAGCAGCGGGATCCCCATGATCCCGCCGGCCGTCTGCACGCGTTTCGTGAACAGACAGTCTTCGCGGCTGGGCGTCGCGTCGCCGCTCGGATGGTTGTGGAT
>CANQGL010000083.1 GCA_947623185.1 uncultured Lachnospiraceae bacterium | reverse complement strand
CCTTACGCAAAATACTTAAAGCCGCATTTTGATGTTGCACAAAAGCAGACACTTGTTTGGGATGACCATAATGATCTTACAAAAAAGCTGTCTGAATGGATAAAAGCCATTATAGGTTAATCACTACATTCAAGATCGTGTGATAGTTCGATTCATTACAAAGTAAAGCACGGAGTACCGGGGGATTCCCTGATACTCCGCGCTTTTTGCTTGTCCCAATCCAGCCTGACAGATGCCGTAATTATAATTTTGGCCTCAAAACTTTCTTATGGGCACCCGTCATTCGGGCCCGGAGCTTTTTTATTTTCCGGCAAAGAGCGCGCACCGGCTCCTACAAAAAAGGCCGCACGCCGGTCCTTAATCGCCCTTGCAGACCGTTTTTCAATATGTTATGATGAAGAGCGGGATGGATCTTTATACCTAAAATGAGGAGGAAGCGCATGGACGAAAAGAAAAGCTCGGTCTACGACGGGAACAATCTGTTGGCCCGGCAGGCCGTGAAAGAAGAGCTGAAAAAGCTGAAGCGCGAAAACACGCCTGTCGCGCGGTACGATAAGGAGAGCGGCTCCGTATATCTGGAGCACAGTGACGGAACAAGAGAAACAGTCGGCGGACGGCTGAGAGAGGGCAGGTACAGTGAACAGTATGATAAAAAGAAGAAAGCCTGAGATCGTTGTGTTCGCGGGTGCGAACGGTTCAGGTAAAAGTACGATCTCCCGCCATTTAAGGCCCGAGGGGATGGATTATATCAACGCGGATGAGATACAGGCGGAACTTGGGTGCGACAACCTGGAGGCAGCGTGCCGGGCGGAAGAGATCAGGGAAAAGCATCTGGCGGAGCGGAAGGACTTCTGCTTCGAGACGGTCCTTTCAAGATCCCGGAACCAGAAGCTTTTGGTAAGGGCGAAGGAGAGCGGATACTTTATCCGCTGCTATTATATCGTGACCGTCGACCCGCAGATCAACATCGCGCGTGTCCGTTCGCGGGTGCTCAATGGCGGCCACGACGTTCCGGCTGACAAGATCGTGACCCGCTATGACCGGGCGCTCCATAAGATCACCGAGATGATGCCGCTTTACGACGTGTGCAATATCTACGATAATTCGCTTGACGCGCCGTACCGCATCTTCAAGAAACGGAAATCGGAATACTTTTACTGCCCGATGAATGACCTGTGGCTAAAGAAGGATATCGTCAGGCTGACCGGCATCGCGAAAATGGAGCGGGCGGCGCTAAATTCTTGCCAACCACGTTAAACTGTGTTATGATAACACATGCCCTGTCGGGCGTTTACAGGAAGAAAATACCGAGGAGAGGCAGAAATGGGACGTTATCTGATCGTATGTCCGCTGATTTTTCTGGCAGGATTCGTTGACTCGATCGCGGGCGGCGGCGCGCTGATCTCGTTTCCGGCCTACATGCTTGCCGGAGTTCCGGCGCTTGTCACGATAGGGACTTCAAAACTGAGCGCGTTTCCGGGATCGATCGTCGCGGCGGCCCGGTTCGCAAAAAGTGGATACATACGTTGGAAACTGGCCGCGTGCTGCGCTGCTGCAGCCTTTGTCGGCGCGCAGATCGGATCGCGGATCACGCTTCATATGAGCGAGCAGGTGATCCGCTCCATGATGCTTTTTGTGCTTCCGGTGGTGGCGTTCTGCGTCCTGAGGGACAAGAATACGGACGATCAGGGGAAAGAAGAACTTGCGCTGGAGAAACTTCTGCCGACATGCGTCGCGATCTCGTTCGTGATCGGGGCGTACAACGGTTTTTACGGACCGGGAACGGGGACGTTCCTGATCCTTGCTTTTTCAAACATTGCCGGATTAAAGACGAAGGAGGCCGCTGGGCTGGCGAAATTCGCCAATTTCAGCGCCGATATTTCCGCCGTGGGCACGTTCTGGGCGAACGGCCGCGTCGATTACCGGCTTGCCCTGGTTGCCGCGATTTTCTGCATCGCGGGCAGCTACATCGGGTCTGGTCTGGTCATGAACAACGGACGGAAGATCGTGCGGCCGGTCGTGATCGTGGTCCTGGCCCTTCTGTTCATCAAGATCCTGTCGGGGCAGTAAAACTCCGGACTGACAGACACGTCCACAGAATCGTATGCGGCGATCCCGACGGCAGCCAAAAAGCAGAGCTCCGGACAGACGGACACGTCCTTGGGAGCGCATTGGGAGTATTGTTCTATGAAATGGAAAAAATTTACGCTTGAAACAACGACGGAGGCGGTCGATTATCTCGGCAGCCTGTTTGAGGAGATCGGGATCGAGGGCATGGAGATCGAGGACAACGTGCCGCTGACCGAGAGCGAGACCAAGGGAATGTTCATCGACATCCTGCCGGAGTTGCCGCCGGACGACGGGACAGCCAGGGTCAGTTTTTATCTTGACGACGACGCGGACGCGGATGCGATTCTCGCCGCGCTTAAGGATGGCCTTTCGGAGTTGGCTTCCTATGTCGATATCGGCGCGGGAACGCTCACGGCCTCCGAGACCGAGGACAAGGACTGGATCAACAACTGGAAACAGTATTTCAAGCCGTTTACGGTCGACGATATCCTGATCAAGCCGACCTGGGAGGAACTGCCGGAGGAACACAGGGACAAGCTCCTGATCCAGATCGATCCCGGGACCGCGTTCGGGACGGGCCAGCACGAGACGACGCAGCTCTGCATCCGCCAGCTGAAAAAATATGTGAAGCCGGGCATGGAGATCCTTGATCTCGGAACCGGCAGCGGGATCCTGGGGATCACCGCGCTTAAACTCGGCGCGGATCATGTGTTCGGCACCGATCTGGACGAGAACGCGATCACGGCGGTCCATGAGAACCTTGCGGCAAACGGAGTGCCGGAATCCGCTTTTACGGTCATAAAAGGCGATATCATCGACGATAAGGCGGTCCAGGACACGGCCGGATACGGTCGCTACGACATTGCGGTCGCCAATATTCTGGCGGACGTCATTATCCGGATCCAGCGCGAGGTCCCGGTCCATTTGAAACCGGGAGCGATTTTCATTACCTCCGGGATCATTGACATGAAGGAACAGGCCGTGCGGGAGGCGCTTGAGGCAAACGACGCGTTTGAGATCCTTGAGACTACGCGCCAGGGCGAGTGGGTCTCGATCACGGCCCGGAAACGTTAGGCGGGAACGAGCGTGTATCATTTTTTTACGGAAACGGAATTTATCACCGAGACGGAAGCCGTGATCACGGGACCGGATGTGAACCATATCCGGAACGTTCTGCGCATGAAGCCGGGCGAGCGGATCCTGCTCAGCGACGGCCGGGGGACGAACCGCCTCTGTGAGCTTACCGAAGTGGGGCCCATCCAGGTGAGAGCGAGGATCCTGCCGGAGGAAGTGACAGATACCGAGCTTCCGGTAGAGGTCACGCTATTTCAGGGCCTTCCGAAGGCCGACAAGATGGACTTTATCGTCCAGAAGAGCGTGGAACTGGGCGTTCGCACCGTGGTGCCGGTCGAGACGGCGCGGTGCGTGGTGAAGCTGGATAAAAAGAAAGAAGAAGCGAGAAGGAAACGCTGGCAGGCGGTCTCGGAGAGCGCGGCCAAGCAGTCGAAGCGCATGATCGTGCCCAAGATCGCGGAGCTTACCGGCTTTCGTGAGGCGGTCGCGACCGTGAAGGACTTTGATCTTGCTCTGATCCCCTATGAGGATTCGGAGAGCCTTTCGGGCGCGGGCGGCATGGCCCTGACGCGGGAGCTGATCGGGAGCTTAAAACCAGGACAGCGTGCTGCGGTCTTTATCGGACCGGAGGGCGGCTTCTCGGATGAGGAGATCGAAACGGCGCTTGCCGCTGGGTGGAGACCCGTGACGCTCGGGAAACGGATCCTGCGGACGGAAACGGCGGGGCTTTTCGTGCTGTCGGCGATCGGATTCACACTTGAAAAATAGGAACGCCGGCGTTGACGGGACTGCGGACGGAAACGCGGGCTGACCCGCGGCGGCCGGATCCGCGCACGGAAACTCAGGTGGATTTGCTGCGGCCGGATCCGCACACGGAAACGCAGCGGACTTGCGGCGGCTGGCTTTGGAAACGGTTTTGGAAAGGTTTGCGGTTTTATGGCGGAAAACATGAGAGAAGTTTATTTTGACAATTCGGCGACGACCCGCGTGTTCGACAGCGTGCGCGACGTGATGGTGCAGGCGCTGACCTCGGATTACGGGAATACCGCGTCCCGGCACAGAAAGGGCGTCGAGGCGGAACAGTATGTTCGATCGGCGCGCGAGGCGGTCGCCAAGTCGCTGCGGGTGAAGGAAAAGGAGATCCTGTTCACCTCCGGCGGCACCGAATCCAACAATATGGCCCTGATCGGAACGGCGCTTGCCAGACGGCGGCTGGGGAACCATCTGATCACGACCTGCATCGAGCACGCGTCGGTCTATAACCCGATGGTCTTTCTTGAGGAACAGGGATTCAGGGTGACATACCTGCCGGTCGATAAAAACGGCATCGTCTCGCTGGACGCGCTGCGCGAGGCGCTCTGCGACGAGACGATCCTGGTTTCGGTCATGTATGTGAACAACGAGATGGGAGCGGTGGAGCCGGTCGAGGAGATCGCTTCCATCGTCCATGAGAGGAACCCGGAGATCTATTTTCATGTCGACGCGATCCAGGCGTACGGAAAGTATGTGATCCGGCCGAAAAAGACGGGCATCGACATGCTCTCGGTCAGCGGCCACAAGATCCACGGCCCCAAGGGGGTCGGCTTCCTCTACGTCGACGAGCGCGTGAAGATCAGACCCATCATTTACGGCGGCGGGCAGCAGAAGGGCATGCGCTCCGGGACGGAAAACGTGCCGGGATGCGCGGGGCTCGGCGCCGCGGTCGAGGAGATCTACCGCGACCATGAGGCGAAGATCGACCATCTCTACGCTCTGAAAGAGCGCATGGTCGAGGGCCTTTTGCGGCTCGACGGCGTGACGGTCCTGGGCCTTACCGGACGCGACAGCGCGCCGCAGATCGTGGCAGCCGGTTTTGAGGGTGTCCGCGCGGAGGTACTTCTGCACGCGCTGGAGGATAAGGGGATCTACGTCTCCTCCGGTTCGGCGTGTTCGTCGAACCATCCGGGCATATCAGGGACGCTGCGCGGGATCGGCCTTAAGGAATCGCTGCTCGACTCAGTGCTGCGGTTCTCGTTCGGCGTATACAATACGGAGGACGAGGTCGATTACTGTCTGGACGCGCTGCGCGAGCTGCTTCCCGTGCTGAGACGCTACCGCAGGGCATAGGCCGGAACGCGCAGAGCGGGCAGGCCACAGAGCAGACTCGGTACGGAGCGGACAGGGCGCGGGCGGACAGGCCTAAAGCAGACGCGATACGGAGCGGACAGGACGCAGGACGGAAATGTGCCAAAGAGCGGATGCGGCTCGCAGGGCGGAGACGCAAGCAAAGCGGAACGGAAGCGAGGTTTTATGAAATACAGATCATTTCTCATTAAATATGCGGAGATCGGCGTGAAGGGGAAAAACCGGTATCTCTTTGAGGATGCGCTTGTCAAGCAGATCAACCAGCGGTTAAAGCGGATCGACGGAAAATTCAGCGTTTGGAAGGAGTCCGGCCGCATTTACGCGGAGGCGGCGGAAGACTTTGATTTCGACGAGGCCGTGGAGGTCCTGCAGCGCATTTTCGGCATCGTGGCGATCTGCCCGATGCTGCAGGTCGAGGACAGGGGCTACGACGATCTGAAAGCGCAGGTCGTCCGCTATGTGCGGGAAGTTTACGGCGATAAGCCGTTTACCTTTAAAGTGGTCGCCCGGCGCGCGAACAAGCAGTACCCGGTCGTCTCCGATCAGATCAACCGCGACGCGGGAGAGGTCGTTCTGGACGCATGTCCGGGCGCAAAGGTCGACGTCCATGATCCGGAAGTGATCCTGCGCATCGAGGTGCGGCAGAAGATCAACATCTTTTCCGAGACGATCCCGGGTCCCGGCGGCATGCCGGTGGGAACGGCCGGGAAGGCGATGCTTCTGCTTTCCGGCGGGATCGACAGTCCGGTCGCGGGCTATATGACGGCGAAACGCGGCGTCATCATCGAGGCCGTCTATTTCCACGCGCCGCCCTACACCAGCGAGCGCGCCAAACAGAAGGTCGTCGATCTCGCGAAGCTGGTCGCGCGGTACGCGGGGCCGATCAAGCTGAACATCGTCAATTTCACCGACATCCAGCTTTATATCTACGATCAGTGCCCGCACGACGAGCTGACGATCATTATGCGCCGCTACATGATGCGGATCGCGGAGATCATTGCGAAGCAGGACGACTGCCTGGGCCTGGTGACCGGCGAGAGCATCGGACAGGTCGCCTCCCAGACCATGCATTCTCTGGCGGTCACGAACGAGGTCTGCGAGCTTCCGGTGATCCGGCCGCTGATCGCGTTCGACAAGCAGGACATCGTGGATATTTCGTTAAAGATCGGAACTTATGAGACTTCGGTGCTGCCGTACGAGGACTGCTGCACGATCTTCGTGGCGAAGCATCCGGTCACCAAACCGGTCCTGAAGCGGATAAAGAAATCGGAGACGAAGCTGGAGGAAAAGATCGACGAACTGGTGGAGACCGCCGTCTCCACACGCGAAGTGATGCGCTGCATCTGAGCGCGGGCCGGGCAGGCGCGGACCTGACAGGAGAGCGGACCGAACAGAACAGGGGCCAGGCAGGAACGCGTTTCAAAGAAAAACAGGCGGAAAAATGCCGCCGGAAGAAGATATCCGGCGGCGTCATGTCACAGACGGGTCTTATTCGACGATGTACGGCGTGAGCACGTTCATGATCTCGGTCGTATCGCCTTCCTCATGGATATTGAGGTCGATCGGCTTGGAGAGATCGAGGCTGAAGATGCCTATGATGGACTTTGCGTCGATCACATAGCGGCCGGATACGAGATCGAAATCGGTATCGAATTTGGTAAGATCATTTACGAACGATTTAACTTTATCGATAGAATTCAAAGAAATCTTAACGGTTTTCATCACTTATTCCTCCGGAGTCATAATTTGGGTTTCGGATAACCTCCCTCTATCCTAAAGGGAGACACCGGAAAAGTCAATAGGGAATCACGGAAAATTTGTCCGCGGGCCCGACGGGTGTACGCGGACGGATGAAAGACGGAAAAGTGATGCTTCAGACAGGAGAAACGGTATGAGAAAAGCGGCGCTGCACAATCTGGGCTGCAAGGTAAATTCATATGAGACGCAGGCCATGCAGGAGCTTCTGGAGGAGGCCGGCTATGCGATCGTCGGCTTCGACGAACCGGCCGACGTCTATATCGTCAACACCTGCTCCGTCACGAATATGGCGGAGCGGAAATCAAGGCAGATGCTGCACAGGGCGAAGGCGCTGAACCCGCGGGCCGTCGTCGTGGCGGCGGGCTGCTATGTTCAGGCCGACGCGGAAAAATTGGAAGCCGATGCGTCTATCGACCTGATAATCGGCAATAATATGAAAAAAGAGCTCGTTCCGATGCTCGACCGTTATTTTGCGGGCGACGGCAAAACGGAGAGCGTGATCGACATCTCGGAAACGCACGAGTACGAGACGTTAAGCATCCGGACGCAGGCCGGACACACGCGCGCGTTCATCAAAGTGCAGGACGGCTGCAACCAGTTCTGTAGCTATTGCATCATCCCCTACACGCGCGGGCGCGTGCGGAGCCGCCTTCCGGAGGACGTGGTCGCGGAAGCGGAAAATCTGGCGAAGGCCGGATACCGGGAGATCGTTCTCACCGGCATCCACCTGACTTCGTACGGGCTCGACTTTGCCGCAGGCGAAGGGGATCCCGCCGGGGGAGGCGCGTTCCTGGATCTGATCGGGCGGCTGCATGAGATCGACGGGATCGAGCGGATCCGATTCGGCTCGCTGGAACCCCGCGTGATCACGGAGGAGTTTGCCCGCAGGCTGGCGGCGATGTCGAAGATCTGCCCCCATTTCCATCTCTCGCTGCAGAGCGGTTGCGACGCGACCTTAAAACGCATGAACCGGCACTATACCTGCGAGGAATACCTTGAGCGGTGCGGGATCCTGCGGGACTGCTTCGACGATCCCGCGATCACCACGGACGTGATCGTCGGCTTTCCGGGCGAGACGGAAGAGGAGTTTGAGACGACGCGCAGCTTCCTGAAAAAGGCCGGCTTTTACGAGATGCATGTGTTCAAATATTCCAGACGCGCGGGGACGCGGGCGGACCGGATGCCGGATCAGGTCCCGGAGAGCGTAAAGACGGAGCGGAGCGCGAAACTTCTCGCCCTGGAACGCGAGATGTCGCACGAGTACCGGCTGTCGTTTCTCGGACGCCCGGCGGAAGTCCTCTGCGAGGAAGAATGGGAGCACGACGGGAAAAAGTACATGCTGGGCCACACCCGGGAATACATCAAAGCGGCGGTCCCGCTGGACGGAGAGTCGCCGGATGCCTTAAACGGCCGGATCATCCGCGGAATTCTTAACTTTTTCCTTACGGATGAAATCATTGTCTTGCAGAAAACGGAAAAGTAAGGTAGAATAGAGACAGGTAACCAAAGGACGTGAGGACGGATATGGGAGACATCAGCAATACGCAGCACTTTAAAGGAATACAGGAAGATAAAAGACCGGATGTGGGCCAAGTCCTCTGGGACGTGTATGTAGCGCTGACCGAAAAAGGCTACAACCCGATCAACCAGATCGTCGGTTATATCATGTCGGGCGATCCCACCTATATCACCAGCCACAAGAGCGCCAGGAGCCTGATCATGAAAGTGGACCGTGACGAGATCCTCGAAGAGCTCATGCGCAGTTACATCGAAACAAGACTGAAGTAGGGGTGCGGCTGTGCCGGACGGAAGGTCTCCGCAGAGAACGCGCGGCAGAGGGAAGCTGGCTGCCGGCGTACAGGAACACAGACGGATGAGAAGTTGAACAGTTGGGTCAAAAGCCAACTGGATTTTTGTATGTAAAAAAATCGCCGGGGAGCGGAATATGAGGATACTGGGGCTTGATTTCGGATCAAAGACGGTCGGGGTGGCGGTCAGCGACGAACTTCTCCTGACGGCCCAGCCGCTTGAGACGATCGTGCGGAAAAGCGAGAACAAGCTCCGGCAGACCTGCTCGCGCATCGAGGAGTTGGCGCAGGAGTACGGGGCCGAAACGATCGTGCTCGGGCTCCCGAAAAACATGAACGATTCGGAGGGCGTGCGCGCCGAAAAAACGCGGGAATTCGGGGAAATGCTGAAAAGGCGCACGGGACTTCCCCTGATCTTCTGGGACGAACGCCTCACGACGGTCGCGGCGGAGCAGGTGTTAATGGAGCAGGGCGTCCGCAGAGAGGACCGCAAGGCCGTGATCGACAAGATCGCGGCGGCTCTGATCCTGCAGGGGTACCTGGACTGGCAGGGGATGAAGGCGGAAAGGATGGGCCGGCCGGAATAGGCGGCGCGGCCGGGTGCTTGGTATGGACGAGAGAAAGATCACACTGACGGATGGAGACGGGACCCTCGAGTTTTATGTCATCGAGGAGACCCGCCTGAACGGAAGGAACTACCTCCTTGTATCGGATTCGGAGGAGGATGAGGACGAGGGAGACTGCTATCTCTTAAAGGATCTGTCCGACGCGTCGGAGACCGAGGCGGTCTACGAGTTCGTTGAGGACGAAAATGAGCTGGAAGCGGTCATGAAGGTTTTTGAGGAGCTCCTTGAGGACGTACAGATCAGGAGAGAGTGACGGCCGCCGCTTCGGAGAGTGGAAATGGAAGAAAAACAGGTAATCGAACTGTTGAGAAAACACGGACTCAAGGTGACGGGGCAGCGGCTCCGGGTCCTAAGCATCATTGCGGACCGGCCGGATGAGCATCTTACGGCCGAGGAGATCTACGATCTGGCGAGGGCGGACCTCCCGGAGATTGGGCTGGCCACGATCTACCGGACCGTGCAGGTGCTTTTGGATCTGCGCGTCATCAACAAGGTCACGTTTGACGACGGCTTTACCCGCTACGAGTTAAACGACGGGGAGAGCGCGTCGGGACACCGCCACCACCACGCGATCTGCGTCGGATGTGGGAAGATCTATTCGCTCGAGACGGACCTGCTCGATATTCTGGAGCAGCAGGTCATGAAAAACATCGGATTTGAGGTGACCGATCACGAGGTCAAACTGTACGGGTTCTGCGCGGAGTGCAGAAAGAAGAACAGAAGAGCGAAAACAGACGGAACGGAAATTTAACGGAGGTTTATAATTTGAATAATACGAATACGGAACTTACGGACTGCCGGGTGAAGATCATTCCCCTCGGCGGGCTTGAGCAGATCGGCATGAACATGACGGCCATCGAGTACGACGACAGCATCATCGTCATGGACTGCGGTCTGGCGTTTCCCGGCGACGATATGCTGGGGATCGATCTTGTCATACCCGATGTGACGTATCTGGTGGACAACATCGATAAGGTAAAGGGTTTCGTGATCACGCACGGCCATGAGGACCATATCGGCGCGCTGCCGTACGTCCTGAAACAGGTCAACGTGCCGGTATACGGGACCAAACTTACGATCGGACTGATCGACCATAAACTGGAAGAAAACAACATGCTTAAGAGCGTGAAACGGAGGATCGTCAAGCACGGCCAGTCCGTGACCCTCGGGTGCTTCCGGGTGGAATTCATCAAGATGAACCACAGCATCGAGGACGCGGCGGCGCTCGCGGTCTTTACGCCCGCCGGAGTGATCCTGAATACGGGAGACTTCAAGATCGACTATACGCCGGTGTTCGGGGATGTGACCGACCTGCAGCGGATCGCGGAGCTGGGAAAGAAGGGCGTGCTGGCTCTGATGAGCGACTCCACGAACGCGACGCGCCCCGGCTTTACCATGTCGGAGCGGACCGTGGGCCGGACGTTCGACGCGATCTTCGCAGAACACCAGAACAACCGCATCATCGTCGCGACGTTCGCCTCCAACGTGGACCGCGTGCAGCAGGTCATCAACACGGCCTGCAAGTACGGCCGCAAGGTCGTGATCGAGGG
>CANQGL010000082.1 GCA_947623185.1 uncultured Lachnospiraceae bacterium | reverse complement strand
GTCGCCCGCGAAGTCGCGGAGTTCTGCGGTTTCTCGCAGAGCATGACCTATTCGTTCGAGAGCCCGAAGGTATTCGACAAGTTAAATATCCCGGCAGACGACAAGTTGCGCGAGACCGTTGTGATCTCGAATCCGCTGGGCGAGGACTTCAGCATCATGCGCACGCTGCCGCTCAACGGAATGCTGACTTCGCTTTCCACGAACTACAACCGCCGCAACCGCAACGTGCGGCTCTACGAGCTGGCGAACACCTATCTTCCGAAAAGCCTGCCGCTCACCGAACTTCCGGACGAGCGCATGCAGTTCATCCTCGGCATGTACGGCGAGGGCGATTTCTATACGATGAAGGGCGTGATCGAGGAATTCTTCGACAGGACCGGAATGAAGAAGAAACCGCATTACGATCCGCAGGCGCAGAAGCCGTTCCTGCATCCGGGACGTCAGGCGCAGGTCTCCTATGACGGGACGGTCGTCGGCTATCTCGGCGAGGTGCACCCGGACGTGCTCGACAACTATAAGATCGGCGAGAAAGCGTATATTGCCGTGCTCGACATGCCGTCGGTAACGCCGCTCACCACGTTCGACCGCAAGTTCACGGGCGTCGCCCGCTATCCGGCAGTGACGCGCGATCTGAGCATGGTCGTGCCGAAGGAGATCAACGTCGGCCAGATCGAGGACATGATCGCCCAGAGAGGCGGAAAGCTGCTTGAGGAATGCACGCTGTTCGACATCTACGAGGGCACGCAGATCCTTTCCGGCTTCAAGTCGGTCGCCTACTCGATCACGCTGCGCGCAAAGGACCACACGCTCGAGGAGAAGGAAGTCACCTCGGTGATGAACAAGATCCTAAACGGCCTAAAGGGCATGGGGATCGAGCTGCGCGCTTGAACCGGACCGGAGGCGGAAGCCGTGAAAACGGCAGAAAGCTGCAAAACAGCATTAAGCTGCGAAAGCGGCGAAAGTACAAATGACAGCATATTACGGAAATGACAGGAGGTAAGCAGTATGTGTACGGCAGTTTCTTTTAAAACAAAAGATCACTATTTTGGCCGGAACCTCGACCTTGAGTATTCCTACCACGAAACCGTGACCGTTACGCCCCGCAGTTATCCGTTCGCGTTCCGGCACGAGACGGAGCAGAAACGGCATTTCGCGATGATCGGCATGGCGTATGTCGCGGACGGGTGCCCGCTCTACTATGACGCGGTCAACGAAAAGGGAGTCGGCATGGCCGGGCTCAATTTCCCGGGCAACGCCGTATACCGTGCGGAGGAAGCGGGGAAGCACAATATCGCCTCCTTCGAGCTGATCCCCTGGGTGCTGGGACAGTGCTCGACCGTGGACGAGGCGGAAAAGCTGCTGGCGGAGACGAACGTGACGTCCGAAGCTTTTAACGAGGGACTTCCGCCCACGCCGCTCCACTGGATCGTCTCCGATAAGGAGCGCACCATCGTGGCGGAGCCGCTTAAGGACGGGCTGAAGCTGTATGACAACCCGGTCAAGGTGATGACGAACAACCCGACGTTCGACTGGCACATGACGAACCTCAGCAATTATATGGCGCTCTCGAAGGAAGCGCCCGTAAACAGCTTCTCCGGCGAGGTGGAGTTAAAACCCTACAGCCGCGGAATGGGCGCGATGGGGCTCCCGGGCGATCTGTCCTCGGCTTCCCGCTTTGTAAAGGCGGCGTTCACCCGCATGAATTCGCTCTGCGGGGAATCGGAGTCGGAGAGCTTAAGCCAGTTCTTCCAGATCCTCGGCTCGGTCGCGCAGCAGCGCGGACTGGTCCACATGGGCCACGGGCAGTACGAGATCACGATCTATAGCTCATGCTGCAACACGGACCGCGGGATCTATTACTACACGACCTACGAAAACAGCCAGATCACGGGGGTCGACATGCACCACACCGATCTGGACAGCAGCGAACTTTCAAGCTGGCCGCTCGTGACCGGACAGCAGATCCGCATGGAGAATTAGGCCCGACGAGGCTTAAGGCCGCGAAAACGCCCTGACGGCATGCAGCGGGCTAATCCGCGGACGCGAGCTCGATAAAGCGCGACATCTCGAGGGTGAGCCAGCGGTTCTTTTTGTAGATGATCTGCCGCCAGAGGCGCATGTGGAAATCGTTTACGGGCAGGACGGAGACCGTTCCTGCCTCCACGCTGCGGCGGATGGCGTAGAGCGGGAGAAAGGAAAGCCCGGCGCCGTGTTCCACCATTCGTATGATAAAGTCGGTATTCCCGATTTCAAGGTAGGGAGTGATCTCCCTACCGGAAAATGCCAGGTACTGGTCCAGTGTGAACCGGTAGCTGGCGTTTTTTTCGGTGAGAATGAAGGGCTCGTCAAGAAGGTCGCCGACCGTGAGCGACTTGCAGGCGGCGACGTGCGAGCCGGATGGGGCGCAGAAGACGATTTCCTCGGGAGCCTCGAACGGCGTGACGAACTTGGGATGGCGGATCTGCTGGTCCACCAGATAGACAAGATCGATCTGGCTTTGCTCTAAAAGATCCATCAGGGCGATGGGGGAGTCGAGACATACGCTGACGTTGACCTTCGGACAGCTCCGGCAGTACTCTCCCAACAGGTCCGGCAGGACCGCGGAGGCGATGGACTCGATCGCGCCGATGCGAAGCGTGCCCTCCGGTTCGCTTTTCTCCGAGGCGGCCGCCTTTGCCTGCGAAAGCTCCTGCAGGAACACCAGAGCATGGTCGTAAAAGATTTTGCCCCGGGGCGTCAGTTCGGTCTGTCTGTGCATACGGTCGAACAGGCGGATCCCCAGCTCCTGCTCCAGGTTTGCGATCTGAACCGTTACCGCTGCCTGCGAATAGCCCAGGTCCGCGGCGGCCCGGGAGAAGTTTTTGGTCTGTGCGGCCCGCACAAAAGTCTGAATTTCCCGTAATTCCATGAAAAATCCCCCTCCTTAAATTTAAAATAATTAAATCATACTATTAAAAAGGCTTGTTTTACATTTATCAATAATTATGATATCATAAAATATATAGAAAAATCAATATTATAAAAGAAAGGAGGCAGAAAATTTATGCAAAAGACGAATCCCAAATACGACGCCTACATTCGTATTCTGGAGGAGGAACTGTGCCCGGCTATGGGGTGTACCGAGCCGATCGCCCTTGCATACGCGGCGGCCGTGGCAAGAAAGACTCTCGGTGAGCTGCCGGATAAGGTGGCGGTCGGCGCGAGCGGAAGCATCATCAAAAACGTGAAATCCGTGATCGTACCCAATACGAACCACATGAAAGGCATTCCGGCGGCCGCGGCGGCCGGGATCGTGGCGGGGGATCCGGAGCGCGAACTGGAGGTGATCGCGAACGTGAGCGAGGAGCAGATCGCCGGGATCCGGACGTTCCTTGAACGGGCGGAGATCACGGTCGATCACATCGAAAACGGGTTTACCTTCGAGATCGTGGTCACCCTTTATAAGGGAAGCTCCAGCGCCATGGTGCGTATCGTCAACTTCCATACGAACATAGTCCACATTGAAAAGGACGGCGTTGTTCTGAAGGACGTTCCGGTACATGGAGAGGGCGACGAGGGCCTCACCGACCGCAGCCTGCTTAACATGGAAGACATCTGGGATTTTGCCAAAACCGTGGAAATTGCGGATGTGAAGGAACTTCTTGACCGTCAGATCGCATATAATATGGCAATCGCGGAAGAAGGCCTTCGCGGCGACTACGGTTCCGGGATCGGAAAGCTGATCCTTTCGGGACACGCGGCCGACCTGCGCACCAAAGCCCGCGCCTACGCGGCGGCAGGCTCCGACGCCCGCATGAACGGCTGCGAACTTCCGGTCATGATCAACTCGGGCAGCGGAAATCAGGGGATCACCGTTTCCGTTCCGGTAATCATCTGCGCGCGGGAAATCGGCGCGGATCAGGAAACGCTGTACCGGGCGCTGGTCGTCTCCAACCTGACGGCGATCCACCAGAAATCCGGAATCGGACGCCTTTCGGCCTATTGCGGCGCGGTCAGCGCCGGAGCCGGAGCGGGCGCCGGGATCGCATATTTAAACGGGAAGGAGCGGACGATCGCGGAACATACGGTCCTCAACGCGGTTTCCATCATTTCCGGCATGATCTGCGACGGCGCGAAAGCATCCTGCGCGGCCAAGATCGCCGAATCGGTGGACGCGGCGTTTCTGGGCTACCAGATGAGCCTGGCCGGACGCAATTTCCAGGGCGGCGACGGAATCGCTGCGGACGGAATTGAAGAAACGATCCGCAATGTCGGCCGTCTTGCTCGCGACGGAATGAAGCAGACCAATGAAGAAGTGATCGCGATCATGATCGGAAAGTGAGCGGCCGCACCGAAACAGAATATGCGGCATGGTATGAAAAGCACGAATGATTCGGAAACGAATCGGAGACACGAAAACGACCGGCGCTCTATGGCGCCGGGAGATTTTCACTACAGGGGGTATAAAGATGAATAAACTATTAGACAGCCTTCCGGTCCGGCTTGTGATCGGTCTGGCGGCAGGTATCGCGATCGGTCTCTGCGCGCCGGAAAGCGTAATGACTGTTATCGTCACTCTGAAATATATCATGGGACAGCTGATCAACTTCTGCGTCCCGCTTATCATTATCGGTTTTATCGCTCCGTCGATTACCAAGCTGGGATCAAGCGCCTCGCGTATGCTGACGGTCGCTCTGATCATCGCTTATGTATCGTCGATCTGCGCCGCGTTCCTCTCCATGACGACCGGTTTTATCCTGATCCCGGGCATGCACATCGTGAGCAACGTGGACGGGCTGCGCGAACTTCCGGGCGTCGCCTTCCAGCTGGATATCCCGCAGATCATGTCGGTCATGAGCGCGTTGGTATTCTCCGTCCTGATCGGTCTTGCGGCGGTCTGGACGAAGGCCAAAGTCATCACCGAAGTCCTCGACGAGTTCCAGAAGATCGTCCTTCAGATCGTCACCAAGGTCGTGATCCCGGTACTTCCGTTCTTCATCGCTTCGACCTTTGCCGGTCTTGCCTATGACGGAACGATCACCGGCCAGTTCCCGGTCTTCGTCAAGGTTATCCTGATCGTTATGGTCGGCCACTATATCTGGCTGGCAGTCCTCTATGCGCTGGCCGGAATCTATTCCGGTGAGAATCCGATGGAAGTCCTCAAGCACTACGGGCCGGCCTACCTGACCGCGGTCGGCACGATGAGCTCGGCGGCTACGCTTTCGGTCGCCTTAAACTGCGCGAAAAAGAGCAAGGTCCTGCGTCCGGATATGATCGACTTCGGTGTTCCGCTGTTCGCCAATATCCACCTTTGCGGCTCCGTACTGACGGAGACCTTCTTCGTCATGGTCGTGTCCAAGATCCTTTACGGCCAGCTTCCGTCTCTCGGATCGATGATCATGTTCTGCCTGCTCCTCGGCGTATTCGCGATCGGCGCGCCCGGCGTTCCCGGCGGTACGGTCATGGCTTCTCTGGGCCTGATCATTTCCGTTCTCGGATTCGATGAGACCGGAACCGGACTGATGATGACGATCTTCGCCCTTCAGGATTCATTCGGTACGGCCTGCAACGTTACCGGCGACGGCGCTCTGACGCTTATGCTGACCGGCTACGCAAAACGGCACGGCATCCGTCAGGAGTCCGTTAAGAGCGTAAACCTGTAAAAGAAGAAAAAATATCGGATTTTGCGGGCGGCATGATTTCGGTCATGCCGCCCCTTCTTTTGTGAAACTGCGATGTGAAACTGCGAACGAGAAATCTCTTGCGCTTGTCCGCGGTTTTTTGTATACTTAATAGGTTCTTTGAAGCGTGAAAGCCGATGTCTGAAAGCAAAAAGGAGTGCCGGAATGAAATATCTGAAACAATTTACCGTTATCATGGCGGTAACCTGCGTAGGAGAAATCCTGAAATACATGATCGACCTGCCGGTCCCGGGCAGCATTTACGGTTTGGTTCTGATGCTTTTCCTCCTGATCTTTCGGGTGATCAGGCTGGAGCAGGTGCGGGAGGCCGCAGATCTTCTGGTCGAGATCATGCCGGTCATGTTTATACCGGCGGCGGTCGGGCTGGTGGTTTCGTGGGAGAAGATCAGGAGTATGCTGATCCCGCTTTTCGTCATTGTTCCCGTATCCACGTTCCTTGTGATGGGTGTGACGGGAAAGGTGACGGACTTCATGATAGGCAGAAAGACGGATAAGGAGGGGACGCAATGAATTCATTTTTCGTAGGTTCGGCCACGGCAGGCGCGGTGATCAGCCTGATCAGCTACTTTATCGGCGTCTCCGTTAAAAAGAGATGGAAACTGGCGATCCTGAATCCGCTTCTGATTTCCATCGTACTGGTGATCGCCTTTTTGCTGGCGGCGGATATCGACTATGACGCCTATCAGAGCAGCGCCGGATATCTGAGCTATCTGCTGACGCCTGCCACGGTCAGTCTTGCCATTCCCCTGTACCGGCAGCTTGAGATTCTCAAAAAAAACGCGGCGGCCATTCTGACCGGGATCGTTTCCGGCGTGCTGACCAGTCTGGTGGCGATCCTTTTGATGGCGGTCCTGTTCGGCCTGTCCCATGAGGAATATGTGACCCTGCTTCCCAAATCCATCACCACGGCCATCGGAATGGGCGTGTCGGAGGAGCTGGGCGGATACAGCACGATCACTGCGGCTGTCATTATCATCACCGGCGTGCTGGGGAACATGTCGGCGGAGATCGTATGCCGCATCTTCCGGATCAGGAGCGCGGTGTCAAGGGGTCTGGCGATCGGCACGGCTTCCCATGCGATCGGCACGGCGAAAGCCATGGAGATGGGAGAGGTGGAAGGCGCCATGAGCAGCCTCGCCATTGTGGTGAGCGGGCTGTGTACCGTGGCGGGAGCCGCGGTGTTCGCGGGTCTGTACTGAACGGCGGGTTTGATGTTCTATCAGTTTTTACCAAATTCTGATTTTTATTATTGACATTTTCCGCATTTTCGTATATGCTGTCAATAATTGATTTTGATGATCGCGATGATGGAGAGAGTATCCCGTCTCACCGTTTCACAGAGAGCCTCGGCAGCTGAAAAGAGGCAGACAGGCGGCGGGGGAACATGGCTCCGGAGCTTCGCGTCCAAGGCGGGAGTGTTTCTGTTCAGGGCGCGGCGGGTCCGCCCGTTACAGCGGAGGGCATTGTTGGATGCCTGTTGAGGCCCCGGTATCCCCGGGGTGAAAAGAAGTGGTACCACGGGTCACAGCGCTCGTCTTCTGTTGAGAAGACGGGCGTTTTTTTTCGCGGACAATGAGCCGGGCGGACGGGTCTGCCTGTCGATCCGGCGAATGCCGCGATAACGGGTGAAACTCACAGAGCGCGTTTTATCCCGTCACGACAGAAAACAAAAAAAGGAGTACTTAGCCATGAAAACGAAAAAATCGCTGAACATCACACTGCTGATCTTCCTGGGGCTGATCCTGGGCATCCTGTTCGGGCTGCTGATGCCGGGCAGGTATGAGTTTATGCTGCCGGTGATCCAGCTTTTCAGCGGCATTTATATGAACGCCCTGCAGTTGATGATCTATCCGCTGGTATTCTGCTCCCTGATCGTGGGCATTAAGGGCATCGGCAGCGTGTCTGCCACCGGGCGTGTCGGGGCACAGACGGTGTTATACTATGTGTGCACCACGCTGTTCGCCAGCCTGCTGGGCCTGTTCCTCCCCAGGGCTCTGGGCCTTGGAAACGGGGTCACCATTGAAATGATCGAGTCCAACGTGGAGGCGACCCAGTTCACCAGCCTTCTGGATACGGTCCGGAACCTGATCCCCGCCAACCCTGTCGCCGCATTTGCGGACGGCAACATGCTCCAGGTTCTGGTGTTCGCCATCATCGTGGGAATCACCTGCGTGGCTCTGGAAGAGAAGGCGGAGCCCTTTGTCAGAGTGGCCGAGTCGATCAACGACATTTCCATCAAGATCATCTCCGTGGTCATGTATTTCACACCGCTGGGCGTGTTCTGCTCCATCGCCTCCGTGGTCTACGCCAACGGCACGGACACCATCGTGGCCCTGGCCGGAGTGCTGTTCGCCCTGTACCTGACCTTCTTCCTCTACGCGCTCATCGTTTACGGCGGTATCGTGAAGCTGATCGGAAAGTGCGGCGTGCGGGAGTTCTTCAGCAAGATCATGCCCGCCGCCCTGAACGCCTTCGGCACCTGCTCCAGCTCCGCCACGCTGCCCATCAGCAAGCGCTGCGCCGACGAGCTGGGGGTCCCCAATGAGATCTCCTCACTGTCCCTGCCCATGGGCGCGACCATCAACATGGACGCGGTGTCGATCCTGATGTCCTTTATGATCGTGTTCTTCGCCAACGCCTGCGGCGTGCCGGTCAGCTTCGGCATGCTGGCGGTGGTGCTGTTGAGCAACACGCTTCTCAGCATCGGCACTCCCGGCGTTCCCGGCGGGGCCATCGCATCCTTTGCCGCCCTGGCTTCCATCGCGGGACTGCCCACCGGGGTCATGGGCGTGTACATCAGCGTCAATACCCTGTGCGATATGGGCGCCACCTGCTGCAACGTGCTAGGCGATCTGGCCTGCTCGGTGGCCATGAAGGAGACGGTAAAACTGGAGAATGCAAAGCCGGCGAAATAGGACAGATATGTGCGGACCGCACCTTAAGTAAGATATGGTTCGGTCCGAATGGATGATTTTACGGAACAAACGATAAGAAAGAGTGGTTTTATGGAAAACAGTGGCAATACGGATCTGTTTGAACGTATGCCCGTCGCGCAGGCGGTGCGCGTCATGGCCGTCCCCGCGGTGATGGGACAGCTGATCGTGCTGATCTACAATATGGCGGATACCTTCTTTGTAGGGCAGACCGGGAACCCGTACATGGTGGCCGGGGCGTCGCTGGTCCTGCCGGTCTACAACCTGACTCTGTCGTTCGCCAGTCTGACGGGAGTGGGCGGCGGATCGTTGGTATCCCGGCTCCTGGGACGACACGAGACGGACGAGGCGAGACGGGTCTACAGCTTCAGCATTTATCTGGGCGTGCTGACGGCGGCCCTGTTTTCCGTCCTGATCCTGGCGTTTATGGGACCGCTTCTCAGGCTTCTGGGAGCCGGAGCGGATACATACGGGTATGCCGGAAACTACGCGTTTTTTGTGATCGTCTGCGGCGGGATCCCCACGGTCCTGTCCAATATCCTGTCCTCCATGCTGCGGAGCGTGGGAGCGTCCCGTCAGGCCGGGACCGGGATCATCATGGGCGGTATTATCAACATCGCGCTGGATCCGCTGTTCATGTTCGTCCTGTTTCCGAAGGGGATGGAGATCGCGGGGGCCGGAGCGGCGACCTGCCTGTCCAACTGTATCGCCTGCGTCTATTTCTTTTTCGTGATCCATCGGCTGAAGGAGAGAGAACCGGTGCTTACGATCTGTTCCCCCATGCAGCGTCCTTCCGCGGAGAACATCAAAGGCATCTTTAACGTGGGCGTTCCTTCGGCCATCGCCACGCTGCTGTTCGATCTGGACTACATGGTGATCGACCGGCTGATGTCCGGTTACAACGATATCGCCTTGGCGGCGATCGGGATCGTCCTCAAGGCGGAGCGGCTCCCGCTAAACATCGGCGTCGGCATCTGTCAGGGCATGGTCCCCATTATCGCCTACAATTTCGCGGCGAAAAACTACCGGCGCATGACCGAGGTCAGGCGTTATTCCCTGAGGCTGGGTCTGGTCTGC
This sequence comes from uncultured Lachnospiraceae bacterium, assembly GCA_947623185.1. Lineage (GTDB taxonomy): Bacteria > Bacillota > Clostridia > Lachnospirales > Lachnospiraceae > CANQGL01. The sequence goes on along the minus strand of CANQGL010000082.1, from coordinate 1,409 downwards.
GCGGCCGTGAGCATCGTGCTGTATGAGCTGTTTGCAGGGCAGATCATGGGGATCTTTATCCGGGATGCGCAGACGGTGGCGCTGGGGACGGGATTCCTCCGGGCACGGATCCTGGCTACGCCCCTGATGTTTTTAAGCTTCTTCCACGTCAATCTGTTCAACGGCTTCGGGAAAGGCGGCTACGCGCTGTTTCTGGGCGCGATGCGCTGGCTGGCGTTCAATATCCCCATGCTGTTCTTGCTGAACTGGCTGTTCGGGATGAACGGAGTGGTGTGGGCGCAGGTTACGGCGGATATCCTGACCGTCGCGCTGTCCATAGCCGTGTACCATGGATATGAGAGGAGAGAGCTGGTGGGAGAGACTTCTGCTGATGGCGGGGCTTGACTGGTTCAGACCGTTAAAAACTTCCTGACAGGTTTTTGGAGTTTCAGCAAAAATCAAAGCAGGATACTGCTCGGGGTGAAATATGCAGGATAGTGCTCGGAAGGAGTGCCTCAGAGCGAAATAATGCTTGCAGTTTCTCTTGGACCATGGTATCATAAAATCGAAAAGATTCTATCGCTTTATGAGACGAGTGACGGTTCTGACTCGTCGGTAAAATAAAAATTGACCGAGCGATGAGACGAGTGACGGTTCTGACTCGTCGGTAAAATAAAAATTGACCGAGCGATGAATTCGATTCTGCGGGAGGACTCCGGTTCTCCCGCATCTTACATCAAAAGAACAGTCTGCAGGGAGAATATCTATGAGATCAGGAGATGTTTTCGATTATCAGATCCTCAGACTGACCGGCGCCTTTTATGAGGCATATCCCCATTCATCTTACAAAGAGATATTGAATAAGGCACAGAGGCCCTATAATTGTTTGCTGCTCCAGACGCGTTATGAATATTTTATATGTATTCCATATCGCAGCAATATTTCTCATAAATATGCGTTTCATTTTAAGGAGTCAAAGCGGTCTCGGGAAAATCGGTCAGGGTTGGATTACACGAAAATTGTAATTATTGCAAACAAAGAATTTATATCCTCTGATGAGGCAATCATTGATCAGGACGAATATACCGAGACGGTGAGACATATTGGCCGGATTCGGCAGGATGCGGAGCGTTTTGTTCAGGACTATATAGCGCATATTTCAGGTATACATATGCTTTCAGAGCGTGAGTTCGACCGCCGGTATCGTTACGCGCCGTTAAAATATTTTCATGAGGAGATGGGAATCGATTCTGATCAAACCGTTAAAAACTTCCTGAAACAGGAGAAAATCAAAGCTGATTGACAGGAAAACAGTTCATTGATAGAATAAAAGTGTCCTTCACAGGACAAGAGGCACTGCAAAGCGGCAGGCGGTTGGCTAATATCCCTCGAAAGGGGGTGAGGCTTGTGCGGATTACGTTACATATCGG
>CANQGL010000081.1 GCA_947623185.1 uncultured Lachnospiraceae bacterium | reverse complement strand
AAGAGAAAACGTAGAGGGAGTCGAGACTTTCATTACTATTTGTGCCGCCAACTGAAAGGCGGCGGAATGGAGATTATAATGGGAAAACAGACGGCATGGAACGAAATTGACAATAAAACAAAAGAGATCCTGGAAGCCAGCGACAGGATCTGGGGATGCGCGGAAACGGCGTTCCTTGAAGACCAGTCGGTCGGGATCCTGTGCGATGTGCTCCGCAAAGAGGGATTTACGGTCGAAGAAAACCTGGCCGATGTGAGGACCGCGTTCAAGGGTACATACGGAAGCGGAAAACCGGTGATCGGTTTCCTGGGCGAATTCGACGCGCTTTCGGGACTCGATCAGGAAGCGGGCCTTTCGGAGAAGAAGCAGACCCACGCGGGAGCGCCCGGACACGGCTGCGGCCACAATATGCTCGGCACGGCGTCCCTGGCTGCGGCGATCGGCGTCAAAAAGTATCTGGAGGAGACCGGGAAACCCGGAACGGTCATCTACTTCGGCTGCCCGGGCGAGGAAGGCGGCTCCGGAAAGGCGTTCATGGCAAAGGGCGGCGCGTTCAGGGGACTCGACGCGGCGATCACCTGGCATCCGGGCGACGTCACCGTCGCGGATACCGGCAGCTCGCTTGCGAACTATCAGGTCGCCTATAAGTTTTACGGCGTAAGCGCCCATGCGGGCGGAGCGCCGCATCTGGGAAGAAGCGCGCTGGACGCTCTGGAGCTGATGAACATGGGCGTGCAGTTTCTGCGTGAGCATGTGATCCCGGAGGCGAGGATCCACTACGCGATCACCAACACCGGCGGATATTCGCCGAACGTCGTGCAGCCGTACGCGGAGGTGCTTTACCTGATCCGCGCGCCGAAGAACCGCCAGGTCGAGGAGATCTACCAGCGTGTGAACAAGATCGCGGAGGGCGCGGCGCATATGACCGAAACGCGCGTCGAGGTCGATTTCGTAAAGGGCTGTTCCAACCTCATCAGCAACCATGTGATCGCGAAGAAGCTGTGGGACAACCTGACGGAGATCGGAGCGCCCGAATATACGGATGAGGAACTCGCGTTCGCGAAGTCCATCAGCGAGGGAGTCGGGGCCAGCCGGTTCGAGTCGATCGAGAAACAGTCCGCCAACCTGCCCCGCGACGAAAAACAGAAGGTGCTTGAGCACAGAGGGGAATCGATCTACCGCTTCGTGGTGCCGTTCGATCCGGTCGGCGTGATGTCCTTCGGTTCGACGGACGTCGGCGACGTGAGCTGGAACTGCCCGACGGCGCAGGCTTATGTTACGACATGGGCGGCCGGAACACCGGGCCATTCCTGGCAGGTCGTGTCCCAGGGCAAGAGCGGTATCGCGCACAAGGGACTTCTCTGGGCGGCGAAAGCGATGGCCGGAACGGCGATCGACCTCTTTGAGGATCCGGAACTGATCAAAGCTGCAAAAGAAGAAATGGCGGAAACGCTGAACGGCGAAGAGTATCTCTGCCCGATCCCCGACGGGTGCAGGCCGCGTGCTCTCGGCATGACGAAATAACTAAGGATGTGAACCGATTGAATTACAGGAAAGCAATACTGACCGCTCTCGTGTGCGGGCTTCTGTGCGCGGGCAGCCTCCCCCCGGCGACCGCCTTCGCGGCGGAAAAGCCGGAGTATCTGAAATCCGTGACCTATTTCGGCGACGAATGGCCGATCAACTACTGGAACAGCGAGGACAAAAACATCGACGCGAATCTGACGCAGATCGCGGCGGACGGTTTCAACAGCATCATACTCGTCGTGCCGTGGAAGGAATTCCAGCCGCTTACGCTGACCGAAACGTACAACCAGAAAGCGTTCGACCGGCTGGAGAGCGTCATGGAACACGCGCAGGCGCACGGCCTGTGGGTGACGCTGCGGCTCGGCTACACCTGGGATTACTACGGCTCTTCAGGCCTTGCGGAGCGATTTGAAAATATCTTCACGAAGGACAGCCAGGAGCGGGGCCAGTGGCTGGAGTACAGCAAAAAGATCTATGAGACGGTATCCCGCCACGAAAATTTTTATGGCGCTTTTATCACCTGGGAGGATTTCTGGGATTTCTCCTACACGATGAAGAGTGACGACTCGCTCAGCACGCGCGTTTACAAGGCGCGGAAATGCGGGTACACGGATTATCTGAGCGGGCATTATACGATCGAGGAGGTAAGCGCGCGCTACGGCGAGACGTTCGACAGCTTCCGGGACGTATATATCCCCTACCGGAAGAGTCCGGCTGTGACGATGTTTTACGAGTACTACAATCAATCGCTGATGGATATCCTGCACGAGACGCAGCAGGTATTTCCGGAGCTTTCGATGGAGGTGCGGACGGACGGCGACCGCGTTTACGACGCGGAGGGACACGAGTACGGCTATTCCCATGCGGTCACGTTCCCCTGCGACGGAGCGCCTTATTCCGCGATGATGTATACCGTTTCCATGAGCCAGGCCAACAACGGGAACCGGATCAGCGCGGAGACCGCGCTGGCCGCGATGGAGCAGAATATGGCGGCGTTCTTTACCGGGAGTGGCGGCAAGAAATACTACATGGAACAGCTCCTCTATATGGATTCGACCGAGTCGGTGTCGCAGAATACGAAGCTTTATGACGACCAGGTGGACGATTATATCCTGAATGTGTCTCCGATTCTGAACAGATACACGATGGGTTACGGCCTGTGGGTGTATAGGAATTATGTAAACAACGGGATCTACAACGCGCAGTTCGCGCTCGGAACGGACGGCTGGAACGTTACCGGCGGGGTCCGCATCGAGGAACACAACGGAACGCCGATGGCCTATCTGATGAGCGGAGCCATCCTGCGCCAGGATCTCAGCGGACGGCTGCCGGACGGAAAGGAAGTCTATGTCCGGTTTTATGCGGAACCGGATCCGAACCCCACGACGGTAACGGTGACGGCCGGAGGCTCGGTGAGCCAGGTCAGTGTTACCGGACCGGGCGTTTACGGCTGCACGATCCCGGCGGGAAGCGTGAAAAAATTCTCGCTGACGGCGGGGAGCGGCGTATATATCGACGACATCAAAGTGTATACATATGTGCAGGAGGGGCGCATCCGCGACGTTGACGGAAGCGAAAAGGATCTTGCCGGCGCGTTCCGCGAGCTGAACGCGCAGCTCGACCGCACGGCGGCAGACCGGCAGGCGGCCGCGGTTCCGGAAACCGCACCGGAGGAGGAAACGGCCGCACAGGAGACCGTCGCGCAGGAGACCGCCGCACAGGAACAGACCGTATCCGAGACGGCGGCAGCCGAACAGGCCGCGCAGGAGACGGCGGCGACCGGGCCTTCCGTGCCCGAAACGATCCCCGCGGAACCGGAAAAGCCCCTGATCGAGGCGTTTAATCTGGAGGCGAACTGAATATGGAAGAGACTCTGAAGAGACTGGAAGAAGCGGAAAAGGAACGTACGAAATACACAAAGCGGCAGTACTACATGTCCGCGGTCGCCGCGGCGTGCTGTCTGCTCATGCTGGCGCTCATCGCGTCCGCCTACTTTACGCTGATGCCGCGCCTGCGGTCGTCGATCAGTTCGATCGACAGGACGGCGCAGAACCTTGCGCAGGTTTCACAGGAGCTCTCGGAGGCCGATCTGACCGGCATGGTGCACCATGTGGACCAGATGGCTGTGACCAGTGAGGAAGGCGTGCGCAATGCGCTGGAAAAGATCGACGCGATCAACATCGACGAGCTGAACGGCGCGATCAGCGCCCTGTCGGACGCGGTGACCCCGTTCGCAAACTTTGTGCGGTCGTTCCGGTAGCTATCCGCACACGGGCGATATTAGCCCGCCGGATTCAAGAAAGCAGAACATCAGACTGACGGCGAGAATGTCGGCGCAGCCGCCCGGACTAAGATTCCGGCGGATGTAGGAGGCATCCAGCGCCGTCAGTTTTTCTTTGAAGTTATCCGGGGTGATCTGCGAAAGCAGCGCCGCCGCTTCCTCTTTGCAGGCGCGCGCAGTTTCAAGACCGCCGCGGTGGATCATGTTGGTGTCGTCGACGGCCGCCAGGATCGAAAGAAGAGTAAGGCAGGCCGCGTCGTTTAAGGAGTAACCGTCCGACAGCCATTTTTTCAGGGCGGGAAGGCCGACCGATGTGACGGACGGAAATCCGGCCGCCGCTTCCCCGCGCGCGCCGCCGATCCCGTAAAGGGCGTGGAACCGCTCGCCTGCGGTGACGGTTTCGGACGGATGAGCGGCACCTGACGAAGGCCGCGCGAAGTCCTCAAGCGAACATACGCCGAGACTGCGGCAGACGTCGAGAACTCTGCGCGAATCGGCCGCGCCTGAACCTTCCGGCTGTCCGGCGTACACGTTCCCGAGCGCCGCACAGAGGACCGCCGAAGAAAAGATAAGACCCTTGTGGGTATTTACGCCGCCGGTCGCCGAAAACATCCCCGCTTCCGCCTCCTGCCCCGTCTTTCGCAGCTCCTTAAAAAGAGACGAGGCGGGCTCTCCGGCCAGATCCCATCCGATGCAGAAAAACTCGCGGAAATACGGGATCAGCGCGGCGCTGCTGTCAAGAAAGGTGAAAAAATCCATGTCTTTGTGCGACCCGGAATTGCGGCGGTCCACCAGACCCGGCTTCGGGGTGGCAGACACCTCGTAGAGAAGGGCGCGCACGGCGCAGGACGCGGCGCGGTCCGCCGTCCTGTCGCGCAAAAGAGAGGTTTTATTCAGCTTTCCTGCCGGACCGGCGTTTTTCGTATCCGCCCCGGCGATATCTTTCCGTTCCGAATCCATCCGATGCTCCTGCGGGCGATTTTGGCCGCGGCCGGAGGCGCGGCGGGCCCATTTCTATTTCAATATTGTAACAGGTGACCGGAAAAAATCAAGCGCAAAAGAACAGCCGCCCGTAAATCGGCGCCAAACGGCGGGCCGAAACAGAGCGGCTGTCTTAAACGCACACATTAAGTTTACATAATATCAGCAATCGTTTTGCTGTCAAAGAAATCGTTGCTCATTCGGAAAAACTCCGCCCACATCGGATAGGTCCTGCATGAAGGCATTCTTTTACAGGGTTTTGCGCCGCATTCGAGGCAGGCGACGGGAGCAAGGTCGCCCTCGGTCAGCCGGAGAATGTCGCCGACCCGGCACTCCTCCGGCGCTTTCATGAGACGGTATCCGCCCGTCTTGCCGGGCTGGCCTTCGATGATCCCGTTCTTTGTCAGGACAGGAAGGATACGCTCCAGATATTTCAGGGAGATCTCCTGTCTTTCCGCAATTTCCTTCATCGGCACATAGCCGCTGTCCGAATGGTTCGCAAGATCTATCAGAACGCGCAGCGCATACCGTCCTCTCGTTGAAATCAACACCTGTATGTTCACCTCTTTTGCAGCCGTCTGTCAGAACGGTGCGGGCAGAGCTTTTGTCTTTTTGCTCGCCGGCCCCTGCGGCGCGGTCCTTTACCGGACGGCGTCGAATCCGTTCTGCAGGTCGTTTATGATATCGTCGATATGTTCCGTGCCGATCGACAGGCGGATGGTATTGGGCCTGATCTCCTGATCGGCAAGTTCTTCCTCGGTGAGCTGGCTGTGGGTGGTGGTGGCCGGGTGGATCACAAGGCTCTTGACGTCGGCCACGTTCGCCAGCAGGGAGAAGATCTTTAAGCTGTCGATAAATTTATGCGCTTCCTTCACGCCGCCTTTGATCTGGAAGGTGAAGATGGAACCGCCGCCGTTCGGGAAATACTTCTCATAGAGCGCGTGATCGGGATGATCCGGGAGCGACGGATGGTTGACCTTCTCTACCTGCGGATGGTGAGCGAGGAATTCAACGACTTTCTTCGTGTTTTCCACATGCCGCTCGATACGCAGCGAGAGCGTCTCGATCCCCTGAAGGAGCAGAAACGCCGCAAACGGGGAGATGGTAGCGCCGGTATCCCGGAGCAGGATCGCACGGATGTATGTCACAAATGCAGCAGGTCCCGCGGCCTTTACGAATGAGACGCCGTGGTAGCTGGGATTGGGATCGGAAATGGCGGGATATTTGCCGCTGGCAGCCCAGTCAAATTTGCCGGACTCCACGATGATGCCGCCGAGGGTGGTGCCGTGTCCGCCAAGGAACTTGGTGGCGGAATGTACGACGATATCCGCGCCGTGCTCGATGGGACGGATCAGGTACGGTGTGCCGAAGGTGTTGTCCACGATCAGCGGGACGCCGTATTTATGTGCAAGAGCGGCAAGAGCGTCGATATCCGGGATGTCGCTGTTGGGGTTCCCCAGCGTTTCAATATAGATGCCCCGCGTGTTCTCACGGATCGCGGCCTCTACCTCCGCAAGATCATGGATATTGACGAAAGTCGCGGTAATGCCGAAATTCGGCAGCGTATGTTCCAGCAGGTTGTAGCTGCCGCCGTAGATGGTTTTCTGCGCCACGAAGTGACCGCCGTTCTGACCGAGCGCTTCCAGCGTGTAGGCGATCGCCGCCGCGCCGGACGCCAGAGCCAGAGCGCCCGTGCCGCCCTCAAGAGCGGCGACGCGCTTTTCCAGAACATCCTGGGTGGAGTTCGTCAGACGCCCGTAAATGTTTCCGGCGTCTGCCAGGCCGAAGCGGGCTGCCGCGTGTTCGCAGTTATGAAATACATAGGAGGTCGTCGCGTAGATCGGTACCGCGCGGGAATCGGTGGCGGGATCGGGTTCTTCCTGTCCCACATGGAGCTGCAGGGTCTCAAACTTATATTCTGACATGATCAAAACTTCCTTTCGTTTATAATTTATAAATGGTATGTGAATGTGTTTTACGGAGCGCCGTCAAATAACTGCAGCGTCACATTCGGCCGAAACGGAAGTTTTCTCTTACGAGTTTTTCAAAATAATTCTGCATTGCGGTACCCGCCTTTGTGATAGTGGATCTGCCGGAGGTAAAACCGGAAAGTATGCCGGAAACATGATGTAAAAATGTGCTTCCAAATGCCTACCGAGCAGGTTGGTATTTAAAATAACACAGAAATACAGCTTTGTCAATACGCAAAAATAAGTTTCCCGGGAAACTTTGGAAGTGCGTCGATTGAAAAGACCGGAAAAGTATGGTATGATAGGGGCAATAAATCCGGAGATCCCGGTCACATGGGGAGGGAAACATGAAAAAAACTGCTCTTATGATCATGGCAGCCGGAATCGGCAGCCGGTTCGGCGGGGGGATCAAACAGCTGGAACCGGTAGGACCGAACGGCGAGATCATCATGGACTATTCGATCCACGACGCATTGGAGGCCGGGTTCGACAAGATCATTTTCATTATCCGGCGCGATCTGGAAAAGGACTTTAAGGAGATCATCGGAAACCGGATCGAAAAGATCGCCCCGGTCGAGTACGCCTATCAGGATCTGAACGATCTTCCGGCGGGTTTTGCCGTTCCCGCGGACCGCAAAAAACCGTGGGGGACCGGACAGGCGATCCTCGCGGCGCGCAGTCTTGTCAAAGAACCGTTTATTGTCATCAACGCCGACGACTATTACGGAAAAGAGGGCTTTAAACTGATCCACGATTATCTGGTAAGCGTGCCCGAACGGCAGGATGGGGTCATGGAGATGTGCATGGCCGGATTTATCCTTTCCAACACGCTGAGCGAGAACGGCGGCGTGACCCGCGGGATCTGCAGGGTGAACGAAGAGGGATTCCTCACCAAAGTGACGGAGACCTATGACATCTATATGGACGGGGAGAAAGTCCATGCCTGCGACCGCGCCGGTAATCCGGCCCCGGCGGAGGCGGACGGGCATGTTTCCATGAATATGTTCGGGCTCCCGGCCTCGTTTATCGGGGAACTTAAAGAGGGATTCCCGAAATTCCTCGCGGGGATCGCGGAGGGCGATGCAAAAGCGGAATACCTGCTCCCGTCCGTGATCGACGAATGTATCCGCGAGGGAAAAGCCCGCGTCCGTGTTCTGGAGACGAGGGACAAATGGTTCGGAGTGACTTATAAAGAGGACAAGCCGTCCGTCGTCGCCGCGATCCGCCGGCTGGTGGACGCCGGCGTGTACCCGGAAAAACTGTTTTAAAGTGACCTTCCCGCTCCCTGCTGCATAAAATGGGTATCAGAACGCTTTGATGTGGAGGGAACGGGAATTTTTATGGAAAATATTTTCAGAGGATATCCGCAGGCGCTGTACGCCATGCAGGTCTCGGGCCCGCTGTGCGAACCCGCGTGGCGGCCGATCCAGCCGTACATGCTGTACCGGAGGGAAGACCGGCCCGCCCATACATGGGATACGGATCCCGGATGCCGCAGAAGAGAGGCGGAGTATTTCCGCGGTCTTTACCCGGCGGCGGTGCGGAAGCAGCAGAACCTCATCGAGGAAGTCTGCGACGGGATGGATTACGCGGGCAGCCCGATCTACGACGAGTATCCGGACCGGGAGACGATCTACCGCATGCGCGACAACGTGGTGGAACGGGCCTGCAAATGCGGGGCCATAAAAGAGCAGGACAAAGCGAAGGAAACGGATCTGATCCTGATCCTTCTCGTCTGCGAGATCCACCGGAGACGGATGATCCGGCAGTATTGAATGGCCGGATCCCGGAAATGCTATATAAAAAACAGGAAGAAACGAAAGAATGGAAACAGTCAGGAAGATCGCGAAAAAGGCGCTGATACTGCTTGCCGTGTTCGTAGCGGCCACGGCGGTTTATTTTGTGCTGCCCTTAAACGAAAGCGGGGACAGCGGAACGGTGACGTATACGGCGATGGAGGAAGCGGCGTTCCCCGTGATCTATCCGGAGATGTACGGAAGGCAGATGGCCCCGCTGTTCGGACATACGGAGGAAATGGCGGTCACGGCGGGCCGCGACAGTCTGATCGTGCTCCCGGAGAGCCGGAAACTGCCGATCACGGTCGACGAGGCGTGGGAAGTCTCCGCGCTCCGCTACGAGATCCGCAGCGGCGACATGGAGCACCTGGTCGAGCGGACCGAGCTGACAGACTGGAAAAAGCGCGACGGCCGTATCTCGGCAAGTCTTCCGATCCAGAATCTGCTTGAGAAGGAAGAGGAATACGAGCTTGGGATCAACCTGATACTTTCGGATGGGAAAAGCTTGTGGTACTACACCCGCATCCTTGAGACGGAAAACGAACATCTTGGCGAGATGCTGGATTTGGCGGCCGAGTTTTCCGCCAAATCGTTCGATTATTCCGCGGCCCAGGACATGACGATGTATATGGAATCGTCTGCGGGCGCGGACAACAGTTCGTTCGGAAACGTGACGCTCAAGAACAGCTTTACGCAGATCACCTGGGGCAATCTCGGCGTCCGCAGGGACGGCCCCGTCTTTACGACGTTAAAGGAGCTTTCCGACAATCTCTCCAACGTGCAGATCGAGTACGACGTCGTGCGCGACGAGGAGGGGACGGAGGAACGCTATCAGGTCCGCGAGAACTTTACGATGCGCTGGGCCACGCAGAGGATCTACATGATGGACTACGAGCGCGAGATGAACCAGCTCTTTACCGGAAGCAGCGGACTTGTATCCGGCAAGAGGATCACGCTGGGCATCGAGAGCGGCCGAGACCTCTACGCGAAAAAAAGTCCCGGCGGCAAAACGGTCGCGTTCGTCACGAACCGGGAACTCTGGGCCTACGACGGCAGGCTGATCCGCGTTTTCGCCTTCGGCGGCGCGGGCACGACGGACCTGCGCGCGAACAATCCGCGGCACGGGATCGAGATCCTCGAGGTGGACGAAAACGGCGGGATCGATTTCCTGGTCTACGGATACATGAACCGCGGCGCGCACGAGGGGACCACGGGAGTTTCCATCTACCGCTACCAGGCTGAGGAGAATACGCTGGAAGAGCGGTTTTTCATACCCGTCTCCGAACCGTACGAGCAGCTCAAACTCGACGTCGAGCGGCTCGCGCACAAGAGCGGGAACGGGATCCTTTACCTGTTCCTCGACCGGTCGGTGTACGGGATCGATCTGACGAGCGGCGAGTATGTCGTCGTGGCGTCCGGGCTTACGGACAACAAATTTGCGGTCAGCGGCGACGGATCCCGCTTCGCATGGCAGGAGAGCTCCGGCGTTTACAGTTCCGGAACGCTGAGCATCATGGACCTTGACACCGGCGAGAGGACGCAGCTCGGGACGGACGATCCCGAAATGTACCGGATCCTCGGCTTCGTGGGGAACGACTGCGTTTACGGAGTGGGCGACGCGGGCGATTTCATCATGTCCAACAACCGCAACATGGGGCTCTATCTGAAGAAGCTGAATATCGTCGACAAGGGCATGAACAGCGTCATGAGCTATGAGAAAGAGGGACGCTACATCCGCGACGTTCAGGTGGACGAGAGCCGTATCCATATCCGGACGGTCCGCAACCGGAACCACGGATTCTTTGAAAACGCCGCCAACGACACGGTGGTATGCAACGCCGAAGCGCTGCCGGGCCGCATGGACGATATCGGCTGGTACGTCTCCGAGGTCAAGGGACGCATCTATTTCGTGCAGCTCGAGGCGGATGCCGGGACCTCGCCGAGACCCGAGCGGATCTCGCCGGAGGAGCTGACGGCGGATGATCTGCAGACGATCAGTGTCGAATCCGGCCAGGAACCCTCAACCATGGAGTTTTACGCCTACGGACGCGGCAGGTATCTCGGCCGCTATGTGCGCTTTGCGGACGCCGTCACGGCGGCGTACGACAGCATGGGCTTCGTCGCGGCGGGTCCGTCCGAGGTGATCTGGGTGCGCGGGAACAAGGCGAACACCTACAATATTCGCGATCTTTCGACAGCGCTAAGACGTTTTGACCGCAATCTGGAGACCTTTGAGCGCAACCGGTGGGCGGAGGATGAGAGCCTGATGCTGGAGCTTTCCGGCTGCAGCCTGAGCGAAGTCCTCTACTTCGTCGGGAAGGGAATGCCGGTCCTGGCGTACACCGGAGAGGGCCAATACCTGTATCTGACCGGGTACGACCGCAATTCGGTCAGGGTCTACGATCCGGCCGCGGACAGCACGGAAACGTGGGAACAGGACAGCGCGCAGGAGTATTTCGAGCGCGCGGGCAGCGACTATATCTGCTGCGTTTTTACAAAATAAGACAAAAACAAATCTTTACAAAATTATTAAGCACTGGTATAATCCCTGTCTTTGGTATCAGACATTAAAAAATGGCGTTAACCCATTGAAAAATGAAAGCTGTTGCAGTAGATTTGCAGCA
>CANQGL010000080.1 GCA_947623185.1 uncultured Lachnospiraceae bacterium | reverse complement strand
GAGACAGAAGGGAGTCTTTTACATGAAAAAAGCAGGAAAGTATCTGATCGCGGCGGCGCTCGCGGCGCTGGTAACGGCGATGCCTCTTACAAGCTACGGATTCGGCTGGTCCGCAAAGACCGAGACGAAAGCGGAGGAGGAGAAGACGTACCAGTATAAATCCGGCGAGACGGTGATCGCCATGAACGCGGAGGCGGCTCCGGTCGTCAAGGCGCTCGGTACCCCGAAGAGCACGTTCGAGCAGGACAGCTGCGCGTATCAGGGGAAGGCGAAAACCTACAGCTACGACGGTCTTGAGCTTTCTACCAGTGTTGTGGGCGGAAAGGAACTCATCGAGTCCCTGTACATTACCGGAAAGGACGATAAACTGGCCACTCCGGAGGGGATCAAGATCGGTTCCAAAAAGCAGGACGTGATAAACGCCTACGGAAAGAACTATAAAGAGGAGTTCGGCACCCTGCGCTACACGCTCGGAAACACACAGGTCTCCTTCTATCTGACGAACGGCGCGGTGGACGCGATCGAGTATATGGTCGTCGCCACGAAGTAGCGGGGACGGCGGAATGACAAAAAATGTTCTGGAATATCTGGAGGAGTCGGTAAGGCGTTTCCCCGAAAGGTGCGCCTACAGGGACTCTTCCGCTATGCTTACATTTTCAGAGGTCAGCCGCATGGCGCGGTCGGCCGGGAGCGGTCTTGCGGCTCTCGGACGGCCCGGACGGCCTGTGGCGGTGATGATGGAAAAGAGCGCGGTCATGGCGGCCGCGCTTCTTGGCGTTGTATACGGAGGTATGTGCTATTGCCCGATCGACGTCGCGGCTCCGAGAGAGCGGATGCGGACGATCTTCTCGGTGCTGCGCCCGGCGGCAGTGGTCGCGGCGGACGGGTACCGGAAACTGGCCGAAGAGCTGGCGGGAGAGTGCGCGACAGGCGACCCGAAAGTCGAGGCGGGAGAGTGCGCGACAGGCGACCCGAAAGTCGAGGCGGGAGAGTGCACGTCGAATAGCCCGGAAACCGTGCTGGAAACGCGTGCGGCAGACGGCCCGGAAACCGGAGCAAAAACCTGCCTCGTATTCTCGTTCAGCGAGCTGACCGAAACGCCGGAGGATCCGGAAACACTTGCCGCGATCCGCGAGCGCTCGCAGGATACGGATCTGCTCTACATTCTGTTCACCAGCGGATCGACCGGAGTGCCCAAGGGAGTGGCGGGGAACCACAGGATGGTGATCAACAACATGGAGTGGCTCGCCACGCGTTACGATCTCGGGCCGGAGGACGTGCTGGGCAGCCAGGTCCCGTTCCACTTTGTGGTCGCCAACCACGACCTTTACTGTCCGCTGCGGTTCGGATGCGGCACGGCGCTGATCCCTCCGTCGTATTTCACGTTTCCCTCCATGCTGATCGATTTCATGAACGAACACAGGGTATCGGCCGTTTTCTGGGTGCCGTTCGCGCTCTCGATGGCGGCGGACCTGCGCGCCTTTTCCGAAAAGAGACCGGAATTTCTGCGGTATGTGTTTTTCGTCGGCGAGGTGATGCCGGTCAGAGTTTTAAATTACTGGCGGAAACATGTCGGAAACGCAAAGTATATCAACCTTTACGGATCCACGGAGACGCACATGTGTACGTTTTATGAGGTCGACCGTGAATTTGCCGAAGACGAGACGCTGCCGGTCGGGCAGCCGTGTGCGAATATCGATGTGCTGATCCTTGATCCGGAGAACGGGGCGAAAAACGATCCTTCCGGTCCCGGCGAGCTCTGCATCCGCGGAGCGGCGGTCGGCCCGGGCTATTATAACGATCCGCAGAGAACGGCGGAGCGCTTTATCCTTAACCCGCTGGATCCCGAAAGCGGCGAGACCGTTTACAGGACCGGAGACCTGGCCGGATACAACGACCGCGGCGAGCTGATCTATTTCGGCCGCATGGACTATCAGATCAAACACCTCGGCTACCGGGTCGAACTCGGAGAGATCGAAGCGGCGGCGGGAGCGGTCGCGGGGATCCGGGCCTGCGCCTGTATCTACGATGAGAAAAAGAAACTGATCCTGTTCTTTTACGAAGGGGAAGAGCTCCCGCGCAGGGCGATAGCGGAAGCATTGGGGGAGCGCCTCCCGAAATACATGATGCCGAACCGTTACCGGCATCTTGAGGATCTGCCGCGGAACGCGAACGGAAAGATCGACCGGAAACGGCTGGCTTCCATGTTTACTTAGTGCCGAAGATGCGGTCGCCCGCGTCGCCGAGGCCGGGGCAGATGTACGCGTTCTCGTTGAGCTCGCGGTCGAGATGTCCGATATAGATCTGGATATCGGGATGCGCCTCATGGAGCCGCTTTAAGCCCTCCGGGGCGGCGATCACGCACATGAACTTGATGTGTTTTCCGCCGCGCTGCTTGATAAAGTTGACGGCCGCCACGGCGGAACCGCCGGTCGCCAGCATCGGATCGGTCACCACGATCGTGTGCTGATTGATCGGATCCGGCAGCTTGCAGTAATATTCGTGCGGCTCATGCGTGGACTCGTCGCGGTAGAGGCCGATGTGGCCCACCTTGGCGGACGGGACGAGGGCCAGGATGCCGTTCGTCATGCCGAGGCCCGCGCGCAGGATCGGTACGACGGCCAGCTTTTTTCCGGCCAGCATCGGCGTCATGCAGGTCTCGATCGGGGTCTCGACTTTCACGTCCTCGAGCGGAAGATCCCGCAGCGCCTCGTAGCCCATCAGCATTGCGATCTCCTCAACCAGAGAGCGGAACGTTCCGGCTCCGGTGTTTTTGTCCCGCAGCTGAGAGATCTTATGCTGTACCAGCGGGTGGTCGATGATGATCACATTCTCCATAAGTTTCCTCCTTTGTCTATTTGGTGGACGGCGAGTAGCGGACGATCGCGTAGTCGCCGAGCGCATGACTGACCGGAACGATCATATAGATGTCGCCCTGATTCTCATAGGAGAAGGACTGCGGGAAAGTGCCCGCCTCCACGGACGCGAAGTCGCAGGCTTCCAGAATTTCGGTCAGTGTTTCGATGTCGTAGGCTTTCAGTTCCGCGAGAACGTCGGCCGAAGCCGCGGGCTTATAGAGCACGCAGTCGTCCGACAGGATATAACCGGCCATCGTGTAGGCGTCGGCGTAGGCCGTGAGACCGACCAGCTCAGCCTTGTTGAGATCGACCGTCGCCGTATAGAAGAGAGCGGTCGGATGCGCCGCGTTCTCCGCTTTCATGGAGCCGTCATAGGAGATCACCGCGCGGTTCCGGTCAAGGGAGATCACCTTGCACTTTACGGAGACCGTATCGGTCTCGGATTTCAGCCCGTTATCGCTCACAACGCGGAGAGCGGTCTCTTTTAACAGTTCGTTTACGCGGCCTTCCGTCGCCGAATCGCGCAGGTTGGAAAGGATCGGGTATTCGACCGAGACCTTGCCGTCGATCTCCGTCGCGATCTTGGAGCGCACGCTCAGAGCTGCCGCCGCGTTCTGTCCGGCCGGAGCGCCGTCGGTGCCGGAACTTTCCTCATTCTCCGTCTCGGGTGCAGCAGTCGTTTCAGGCGCGGCCGTCGTTTCCGGGGCCTTTGTCTCGGAGGCCATCGTCTCCGCGGCGGTCGTGTGGATGCCGGAGAGATCGACGGACTGTTTCTTACGGCACCCGGTAAGAACGAGTGCGAAGAGCATCGTCATGATCAGAACGGTTCTGTATTTTTTATTTTTCATCTGTTCCCTCCATATCTTTTCTGTCTTTTATGATCCATGGTTTCCGGTCATGCGGAATATTTTTCGGAACACTTCCATTATAACGTATTTTTGGCAGAAAGTATATGGATGGAATCTGTACGATTTCTTAAATTTTTGTAACAGGAGATACCCCTGCGCGCGATTTTAATTCAATTCAAAAGAAAAATTCTCATAATAATTGCAGATGAATTCCAGAAAATCTTTTGATGCTTCGCTTTGGTACATGGCTTTGTTCCAGTATATGATTTGCGATCTGGGTGTGTAAGGAGGGTCGATTTTGATCGCACAGCAGGTTCCGCAGTGGCCGATGATCTTTGTGTGGGCGGTCGCAATAGAAAGCCCGGCCCCTTGTTCCACCATGTGGTACCGCATGGAATAATCGCATTCCATGACGATGTTCGGCGTGATCTTTGCCTTTTCGAAAACTTTGTCAAACAGTTTTCGGGATGAATAATCCGGAGAAAGGGCGACAAAAGGAAAGTCCTTCACTTCGGCCAGATCGATCACCTTTCTCTTTGAGAGCGGATGGTCTGCAGGACAAAGAAGCACAACATAATCCTTATCGTATAATGTACAGGAGTCCAATTCAGGTTCAGGCAAAAAGTCCCCGGGACTGGCGATCAGAAAATTGTATTTCTGCATCAGATCATGGGAACGCAGCTGATCGGAACGAACCCAGGTATGAGAGAGATTGTAATGCGGAAAACTGTGCATAAAGGCAAGGAAGCACATCTGAAACACATTCGGGCTGGTTGAAGCGATATAGATGGTATGATCGTTCTTCTTATTCATTCCGCGCACTTCATCCACGGCATAATCCAGCGATCCGAGAATGGTATCGACCTTTTCCAAAAATGCCTTTCCGCATGAATTGAGGTACATCCGGCGGCCGGTCCTGTCAAACAGCTGGACCCCCAGTTCTTTTTCAAGGCGGGAAATGCTTACGCTCAGTGCCGGAGGAGCGATGTAAAGCAGCCGGGCCGTCTGTGTGAGATTCCCGTTTTTTGCAAGGGCCCGGAAATAGCGCAGTTGCATGAGATCCATATGTGTCCTCCTTCATATGAAAACGCTTCGACATTATTCCCTTTTATTTTACATTATTTACTAAATTATGTATATTCGAAGATACGGTCGCATTGTTATAGATTTTCATAACAAAACGATAATTATTATATAATTTTTTATAAATTGGACTTATTGTATAATGAAAATTGCAGAAACTCATGGCTGGAATTTTGAAAATTTTACCGAAATTTTTCTTAATGACCACCAGAAAACATCAAAAATCTAAAAAAGGAGGAACAAATGTAATGAAACGAATGATCAGCGTTTTCCTGGCACTTACGATGGTGCTGTCACTTGCGGCGTGTTCTTCTTCCGGCGGTTCTTCTTCCGGCAGCAGCACAACGGCAGCAGCGACTACGGCTGCCGCGGCGGCGGAAGAGAAGAAGGAAGAGGCTCCGGCTGCTGAAAGCGAGAAGATCGAGAGCCCTTCAGAAGACCTGGTAATGGGAACTGCAGGCGCAGGCGGAACATGGTATGTTCTGGGAAGCGGGATCGCAAACCTGATCTCCAAGTACACGAACATTAATATGACTGCCTCTTCAACGAACGGAACGGTTGAGAACATGCGTCTGGTCGGCGCGGGCCGCCTGGATGTAGGCATGGTTCAGCCTCCGGCCGACTATGACGCGGTCGTGGGCCGCGATCTGTTTGAGGGTGAATCTTATCCGAACCTGCGTTGGATGTGCGGCGGACATTACAGCATCGGACAGATTGCAGTTCCGGCCGATTCTGATATCAAGACGATCGCTGACTTAAAGGGCAAGCGCGTTGCGATCGGAACTGTAGGCAGCGGCGTTCGCCATGTGGTTGGTTATGGCCTTCTGCAGCTGGGCGGACTGGATCTGGATGATATCGAAATCATTTCGGTCAACCAGGATCAGGGAACCGAGGCACTTCAGGACGGAACAGCGGACGCGGCCGTTTATTCGGGAGGAATCCTGGTATCGGGTCTTCTGAATCTGTCCGAGAGTATGGATGTGCGTATCCTTTCCGTACCGGAGGGATCGATCGAGGAACTGGAAAAAACGAACCCGTCTCTAGCTGCAGCTATGAAATATGTTACGATCCCGGCAGGAACTTATAAAAATCAGGCCGAAGACGTAACGACATCCGGCTTTATTACAGCTTATACGGTCAGCGATAAGGTCAGCGACGAAGCTGTCTACGCGATGATTGAGACGATCTATCAGCATTACGATGAACTGATCGAGATCTCCACTTCCGGCTCTGAGTATACGCTTGAGGAAGGTCTCGCCTCCGGCTGCACGATCACGCCACATCCCGGCGCGGTCAAATGGTTCGCAGACCACGGAGTTACGATCGAGGATCCGCTTAAATAACGGATGAAGAACGAATAGTATAATGTTGCGGGGCGCCGGTCGAACCACATTGTCCTGTGGCTGTTGGCGCCCCGTTTCAGGGCTGTACGGATCAAAGAAAGGATAGTGTTGTGAATGGTTAAAAAATGGAGAGGCTACATTATTGCTGCGCTGGGATTCTTTTTGGCCGTTTTCCAGCTTTGGGGCGGGATCTATCCGATCGCCACGCAGACGCTCCGCGCCGTACATGTCGCATGTGGTCTGGGTATGGCGTTTATGGCTTATACAGTAGTCAAACAGAAGGAGGGCCGACCGGAGCTTAAGGACAATAAGATCCTTTTTGCCATGGATCTGCTGTTTTCGGTGGCGATTGTCTGCTGCGTAACTTATTTCGTTCATGAACTGGATGCTCTTGCGTATCGCGGCGGGAACCCGACTACATTGGATGTAGTGGTAAGCTGCATTGCCGTTCTTCTGGTATTGGAGGCATGCAGACGCTCACTGGGCGCAGCGATGCCCATTATTGCCCTTATCTTTATTGCATATGCCATGAAGAGCGGACTTCCGGGATTTCTGCGTCACCGTGCGATCGACCTGCCGTGGCTGTCGACCCATCTGTTTCTTACGACAGAAGGAGTATTCGGAACCACGATCGGCGCGAGTGCGACGACGGTGTTCCTGTTCGTCCTCTTCGCGGCGGCGTTGGAAAAGACTGGCGGCGGAGAGTTCTTCCTCCAGCTTTCTTACAGTATATGCGGACGGTTCCGCGGTGGTACCGCAAAAGTCGCGGTAGTCGGGAGCGGGCTGATGGGAATGATCTCAGGAAGTGCGGTAGCGAATGTCGCCGGTGTCGGTTCCATTGCGATCCCGATGATGAAACAGAGCGGTTATTCGGCTGACGACGCCGGGGCTATCGAAGCTGTTTCCGCAAGCGGAGGACTGATCATGCCGCCTGTCATGGGCGCGGCCGCTTTTATTATGGCGGAGAACCTGGGAGTGCCTTACGCCACGATCGTTACGGCTGCCATACTTCCGGCACTCCTTTATTATCTGGCGGTGTTCTTTTCCGTAGACTTTATTGCAGGCCGGCAGAAACTGGTCGGGATGCCGAAGGACCAGCTGCCGAATGTGTGGGATGTCCTGAAAAAGGGTTATTTATATATAATTCCGATGGCGATCCTGATTTATTTTATCTGTGTTGCAAGAACTTCAGCGCAGAGAGCAGCCTTTTGGGGATTCCTTTCGATCGTTGTACTGTATGCGTATCAGCGTGCTCTTAAAGGGAAAGACGTAAAAGGATATCTGAAAAAAATGTTCGATATCATGGTTGACGGTTCGCGCCAGGCGGTTTCCATTATCGCAGCCTGTGCCTGTGCCGGTGTCATTGTAGGCGTTATCTCGCTGACAGGACTGGGACTTACGCTGTCCAGTGCGCTGGTCGACCTGGCAGGAGGATCACTGTTCCTTCTCCTGCTTTACACGGCGATTTCCTGCATTATCCTGGGAATGGGTCTTCCGATCACGGCCTGCTATATCATACTGGCTGTACTTGCGGCGCCTGCCATTACGAACATGGGAGTTCCCGCGATCGCTGCTCATCTGTTTGTTATGTATTACGGTGTGCTTTCCAACATTACGCCGCCGGTGGCTTTAGCGTCTTATGTCGCGGCCGGTATCTCACAGTCCAAGCCGCTTACGGTTGCCGTCCAGTCCTGCAAGATGGGTATTATCCTGTTCATTGTTCCGTTCATGTTTGTTTATCAGCCTGTATTGATCCTTCAGGATATTCAGGCGGTAGAGCTTGCCACAGCGATCATTACCAGTCTGGCCGGCGTAATTGCAATCTCCGGCGGGTTCCAGCGCTATGTACTCAAAGACACGAATCCAATCGAGAGCGTTCTCCTGATCGCGGCAGGATTTATGCTCCTCTATCCGGAAAACATTACGGACGCGGTCGGACTGATCCTGTTCATCCTTATCGTTGGGAGACAGTTCTTTTCACTGAAAAAAGGAGGGAAAGTGAATGCAGTTTGATACGATACATTACGAAATAAAAGGAACGACCGCCATACTGACGATCGATAAGCCGCCGGTCAATGCTTTGAATTCCGATGATTACGGCGAACTTTACGAGATCCTTTACGCTCTGAGTAAAAATGAGGATGTCCGGGTACTGATCCTGACCGCCACGGGAGAGAAACTGTTTGTGGGCGGCTCGGATGTCAAAGAGTTTGCGGCTTTGAATGGATATACCGGACCCATGTATACCAAAAGAAACAACAATGTACGCTCCTATCTGTATTCCTACCCCAAGCCGGTCATCTGTGCGATGAACGGATCGGCTTACGGCGGTGGGGTAGGACTGGCGATCTGCTCGGATATACGCCTCTGCGTACCCGATGCAAAGTTTAACCTTGGCGAGATCAACATGGGTATTCTTGGACTGACGCAGTTCTTTGTCGCGCGCTGCAACAATGGCGTTGCGAGGAAGATGGTGTACACCGGAGAGCGCATCGACGCAAAGACGGCGAAGGAGATCGGGATCGTCGATGAGATCCTGCCGCGTGAGGAACTGATGCCGCGGGCGCTTCAGCTTGCGGAAGAGATCGCCGCCAAATCGCCGCTTGCGATCCGGTATGCAAAAGAGTGCATGATCGAGGCGGAAAAGAACGCTCTGGCGGGATCGGATTTTGAATATGAGTGCATCAGTAAATTGTGGTGTACAGAGGACGAGACGGAAGCGGTCACGGCATTTTTGGAGAAACGGAAACCGCAGTTTAAAAACCGCTGATAAAGGAGAGGCTGCTATGAACAAGATCATGTCATTGGAAAAAGCCGTGAAGACTTTTGTGCATGACGGCGACAGTCTGAGCATCGGAGGCTGCACGACGAACAGAAAGCCGTATGCACTCGTAAGGGAGATTATCCGCCAGGGCAGAAAAAATTTATATCTTCATGGAGCCGCATCCGGCGGTGAGGCGGATATGCTGATCGGGGCGGACTGCTGCACGGCGTATATCAATTCGTACTGCGCGAATTCAGGCTATTCGAACGTGTCCCGCAGGTACCGTAAATATGTCGAAGAAGGAAAGATCCTGCTTGAAGACTATTCGCTGGATGTCCACGCCGCGCTTTACCACGGGGCGGCCCTTGGGTTCCCGTTTATCGCTGTCAAGCATATGCTCGGGAGCGACCTGGTGGATCAAGTCGGCATCAGCGAGGAAGTGAGGGCGAAGCATCCCAAACTTCCCCCGAAAAAGTATATGATCGGTACGAACCCGTTTGATCCGGAAGACATCCTGTGCTACATTCCCGTACCTGATATCGACGTTGCGCTGATCCATGTGCAGAAAGCCGCCCCGGACGGGACCTGCCGGATCGAAGGAGCCGTTTTCAACGACCTGGATATGGCGCTTGGTGCGCGCCATGTGATCATAAGCTGTGAAGAGATCGTAACGGAGGAGGAAATCCGCCGGGAACCGGATCGGAACCAGATCTCCTGTCTTATACCCGACGCGATCGTCCATGCGCCCTACGGAGCTCATCCGTCACAGGTAAGCAACTATTACGATTATGATCGCGAATACCTGCGCTATTATGATAAAGTGGGAAAAGACGACGCTCTTTATGAAGAGTTCCTGAATGAATGGGTACGCGGGCCGAAGGACCATTTTGCATATCTTGAAAAGCTTGGGATCCGCAGGCTGCTTTCTCTCAATGTCAGAAAGGGACTGAACTTTTCCGTGCCGCAGAACGAGGAGGACTAGCATATGGAATATACGAATAAAGAAATGCAGGTCATCATGATCGCCCGGCAGATACAGGATGGACAGCGTGTTATCGTTGGTACCGGGCTGCCTCTGGTCGGGGCTTCGCTTGCAAAAAAAACATACGCTCCCAACTGCTGTCTGCTGGTCGAGAGCGGCATGATAGACGGACAGCCGCTTGAGGCGCCTACCAGTGTGGCGGATCTGCGATTCTCCAACGGAGCGTCCACTTTAAATGAGACATTCCGCTATTTCGGGCTGCAGAATAATACGATGCGTAAAAAAACGATCGATCTCGGTTTCCTGGGAGGCGCACAGATTGACTGCTACGGGAACCTCAATTCCACTTCGATCGGAGATTATCATCATCCTTCTGCAAGGTTTTCGGGAAGCGGCGGCGCAAATGGAATTGCTACTTACGTCGATACAGTCCTGATGATGCAGCACCAAAAGCGTCGTTTTGTAAAGAAACTGGATTATTTAACGAGCCCCGGGTGGATCGACGGTCCGGATGGAAGAAAGAAAAAGGGGTTACCGGCCGACCGCGGACCCCGTGCGGTGATCACAGACCTGGGCCTGATGCGGTTTGATGAGGAAACGAAGCGCATGTATCTTGCCGAGTATTATCCGGGCGTGACTCCGGAACAGATCATTGAAAACACGGGTTTCGAACTTGACGTGTCCCGCGCGGTGGAATCGGAAGCGCCGGACCGGGAGAGTCTTGAACTTTTGCGGAACGTGATCGATCCGAATCGCATTTATATCGGAAAGCCATAACGCTGCTCCTGCAATATGGATGCCGGTCCGGAAAAAATTCCGGACCGGTACCGCATTTTTTGATTCGTCAGTTGACTTTTTTGCGATTAATTGTTATACTCAAATCACGAATATTGTGACAAGTGCACAGAAACATTTTTGGCAACAGCAAAAAAACGGGGTACTGGAAACACGGTACCCTTATGCGCCGCCAAAAACGTGGAACACGTTCCACAATACGGAATGAATTGCCCTGTTCGGGTCGTATAAGACAGGTGGCAGACATTTTAAATGTGAACAAAAAGGAGGTGCGGTGAAAGTATGTGGACTGGGCAGGAAATGAGCATGGCTGAGGCACTGATGATCTCCGGTCTCGGACTTTTGGTGGTGTTTGCGGCGCTTGCGTCGTTAGCGATCGCGATCATCATCATTTCAAAAGTTCTGTCGGTGATCCTGAAATCAGATGTACCCAAGGCGGCAGCAGCGGCTGCGGCGGCCCCGGTTCCGGCGATCGACGAGGAGACTTACGCGGTCCTTCTCGCGGCGGTCAGCGAAGAGGCCCGTCTGACGGGTGAAGAGATCCGCGTGACAAGCATCAGGGAATTGTAAGGACCAGATGACGAACAAATCAGAAAAAGGAAAGGATGTAAACTGATCTATGAAGTATGTTGCGACTTTAAACGGAAAGAGATACGAGATCGAAATTGAGAGAGTAGACACATACAAACCCCTCGATCGGGGCACGGCTGTAAGCGCTCCGGCTCCGATCATTGCCCCGGCCCCGGCTCCTGCGCCCGCCC
>CANQGL010000079.1 GCA_947623185.1 uncultured Lachnospiraceae bacterium | reverse complement strand
CGGTATTCCGCGCTCTGCTCCTCAAAGATGTCCATGCACGGCATGGAAACGACGCGCACCTTCATGCCTTCCTCCGCGAGAACGGCTTTCGCCTTCACCGCAAGATCGACCTCGGAGCCGCTGGCGATCAGAATCGTATCCGGAGTTCCCTCGCAGTCGTCGATCACATAGCCGCCCTTTAACGCCTCTCTGCTGCTGCCCGCAACCGGGTTCAGGTTCTGTCGGGTGAGCACCAGCGCGGTCGGGGTCTTTTTCGAGGTGACGGCCGACAGCCACGCCGCAGAAGTCTCCGTGGCGTCGCAGGGACGGAACACATGGAAGTTCGGCATCGCCCGCAGCATCGCAAGCTGCTCGATCGGTTCGTGGGTGGGGCCGTCCTCGCCCACGCCGATGCTGTCGTGCGTCAGAACGAACGTCAGCGGCATACCCATGATCGCCGACAAACGCGCCATCGGTTTCACATAGTCGCTGAATACGAAGAACGTCGCGACATAGGCGCGCAGTCCGCCGTGCAGCATGATCCCGTTTCCGATCGCCGTCATCGCCAGCTCACGCACGCCGAAGTGCAGGTTTCTTCCGGCCGGTGTCTCCGCGGAGAAATCGCCGGCGTCCTTCATCGCGGTCTTGTTGGAAGGCGCAAGGTCCGCGGAACCGCCGATCAGGTTCGGCATCACGTCTTTTAACAGGTTGATCATCTTTCCGGAAAGGCTGCGGGTCGCTTCCGGCTTCTCTTTTGCCATCCAGAGCGCCTCGTTCTCAAGAAGCACTTTCGCGTCGGTCTCACCGTTGTATTTCTCCCAGAGCGCTTCCATCTCCGGATACTCGCCGCAGTACGCCGCGAACATCACGTTCCACGACGCTTCCGCCTCGGCCTTTTCCGCCGCCAGGGCGCTGTAATTGTCGTAGACCTCCTGGGGGACCTCAAACGGCTCCTCGCAGGGCCACTCCAGGAATTCCCGCATCGCCTTTATGTTGTCCGCGCCGAGCGGCTCGCCGTGCGCACTGGCCTTGCCCTGTTTGGCCGGGCAGCCGTAGCCGATCTGCGTTTTGATCGTAATGAACGACGGGCGCTCCGTCTCCTGTTTCGCGGCCTCGATCGCCATGCCGATCGCGTCGATGTTGTTCCCATCCTCGACCGTGATGGTCTGGAAACCGAACGCCTTCATGCGCTCCTCGACGTTCTCGCGGAACGCGATGTCGGTGCCGCCCTCGATGGAGATCCCGTTGGAATCGTAAAGCACGATCAGCTTTCCGAGTCCCAGCGTTCCGGCCAGTGAAAATGCCTCGGAGGAAATGCCCTCCATCATGCAGCCGTCGCCGCCGAGAACGTAGGTGTAATGATCGACGACCGGATAATTCTCCTTATTGAATACCGCGGAAAGGTGTTTTTCCGCGATCGCCATACCGACCGCCATTCCCATTCCGGCGCCGAGCGGGCCGGTCGTCGCCTCGACTCCCACCGTATGGCCGTATTCCGGATGTCCCGGCGTCTTCGATCCGTCCTGACGGAAGTTCATGATGTCTTCCTTCGTCAGTCCGTATCCGAACAGGTGCAGGAGCGAATAAAGCAGCATGGAACCGTGTCCGCCGGACAGGATGAACCGGTCCCTGTTCGGCCATTTCGGATCGGCCGGATTGTGATTCATATGGTGCGCCCAGAGCTCGTACGCGGCCGGTGCGCTCCCCAGAGGAAGTCCGGGATGTCCCGAGTTCGCTTTCTGGATCGCGTCGGCGGATAAGATCCGGATCGCATTGATGGATAATGTGTCGATTTTCTTCATTTCTTACCTCCGCAATATTTTATTTCAACTGTATTTCCTGCATTTTTTCGCTTCCTGTGACGATCAGGGAATTCAGGTGGCCGCCGCCCCGCACGCATGAGACCGCAAAGCCGAACCTGCCTTCAAATTTTTTCCGGCCCCTCATGTTGTAGACCTGGCAGGAATCGTCGTTGTAAAGGATCACGCGCTCTCCGTCGATCTCCGCGCCCTTGTACGGATAATCGAAATCGAAACTGGCCGCCTGCTTTCCGTCCGTCGTATAGATGTCGATCCGGTTCGGATTTCCCGAGGTGTTGTCGACGATCACTCCGGCGTATTTATCGGAGTAGCAGATCCCTTCGATCGTGTCCTCGACGGGGACCGAGATCACGTTTGTGTCCGGTATCACGTTCCTGACCGATATAAAGCTGATGCCGGTGTCCGCAAAGACCGCGACCGTATCGGCGTTCAGATAGCGCACTCGCGCCGGCATCGCCCCGTCGAACTGGTCCTCGAACGCTCCCACGAAACGGTTTTCCACGTTCTTTCCGATCTCGGAAAAGTCATAAAAAACGACTTTGTTTTTCAGGATCCCGCCTTCCAGACAGCTGACCGACATGGCGATCTGCTGCCCGTCGGGAGAAAGCGCGATGTCCAGGGGATAACCATCGCCGGAGAGCAGCATCTTGATGTTGATGCCCAGCGCCTCTCCGTCTTTTTTATAGTAGAATATGTAGCTGGCGGTGCTGTCCTCGACGACCGCGGCCGCGACGCCCCGGGCCGATACCGCCACTTTCGTGATGGGCAGCTGCGTTTTGGCGACCCCGGTGCACCCGGCGGTATTGCAGATGTAGATCTGGTTCCCCTGCTGGTCCGCGATCGCGGCGCATTCTCCGTTGATGCTGACGATCGGCGTCTTCATCTCATAGCTTTGCGTCCAGATGTTTTTTCCGTCCGCGTCGATATAAGTCGCTCCGTCCTTTGTGTATTTCAGCATGTTTTCGCCGAAATAGGCGTAATTTACAAAACTGCTTTCGCTGACTGCTCTGCTCGCATCCTGCTGCGCGCCCTCCGCCGAATCGTCAAAGCGCATTGATTTTTCCCATAGAACGTCATAATCCGTAAAGCCGTATTCGCTCTGGTAGCGGTAAAATCCGAATCCGATGACGGCAACTACAAGCACGACGGCAAGTACCGTAAGGATCCGGCGGCGGAGTGTCGGCCGCGGTCTCGCTTCCGCATCATCTTCTTCCTCGTAGGGCCTGTCCTGCCTCGGAAGAGGAACGATATTTTCGCGGAGCTGCCGTTTTTTCATTTCTCTGTTCATAAACCGCATATCGCTCATAAAAAATCTCCTGGAAATGCCTGCATAGTAACAGTATACACCATTTCCAGAAGATTCGCATTAAATTCTTTGTAATTTTCGGCAGAATTTACGGAAGGATCAGTTTCTGCCCCGCCAGGATCTTGTCCTCGTCCTCTAGCCGGTTGAGATCGCAGATCTCCGACAGCCTGTTCAGATCGCCGTACACGCCCCAGCAGATCCCGTAGAGCGTTTCTCCCTCCGATACGACGTAGATTTGGTATCCGGCCGCCGCGGCCGCTTCGTAATCGATCGGGGGAAGCACGGCGGTCTCGCTTTGCGTCCCGCTCTCGGTGCTCTCGCTGTTCCCGGTCGTGCCGTCCCCTTCGCCGTTTCCGGCATCTCCATTGTCACCGCCGCTCGCATTGTTTCCGGCACCTGCTGCGTTCTCGCCACCCGCATTGTTTCCTACACCTGCGTTATCGCCGCCGCCTTCATCGCCCTCTCCGTATGGGATCGCTTCCACGACCTCATCGGAATCCGCGTCGGTGATCAGATCTTCCGGCGACAGACCGGGCATGTCCTCCGTCCCGGCCGTATTATCCGCCTCCGTATACGGCTCGGTCTCTGCGCCCGGCTCAGCCTCCGTTTCCATGCCCGCTTCCGTGCCCTGCTCCGCCTCGGCCCCGTATGATTCCGCCGTCTCGCCCGGAAGGCCGCCGCTCTCGGTCGGGAAAATGCTGCCCGGCACTTCCTCGATGATAAAATCGGGTTCCTCCGCCTTCTGCCTTGCATATTCCTCCCAGTTCCCGACTCCCGCCGGCAGGACCGACGTCAGAACGCTTTCCATCTCCTGCATTTTGTTGTAATTGTTCACCAGCGCGACCCCGCCCGCGAGGACCGCCACCGCGAGCACGCCGCAGACCATCCCCAGCGTTCCCGCCGCATGGCGCTGCCGGTCGGCCTGCTCTTTCTTTACGGTCATGCGCTCGCGGAAATCCCGGATCACCTGTTCCTGCGAGCCGCTCTCCACCCGCCGGGCGTCCTTCCGGGTGATCATGTAGTCCTGCATGAGCTGGTTTCGCTCATAGTAAATGCAGTGGCCCTTCAGCATATAAAATCCGTTTTCCGATGTTATGTAAATCGATTCCTCGCCTTCGAGCCCATGATTCAGATACATGATCTGATTCTTTCCCGCGAAATACTGCCCGTGCTGCTTCCAGTAATTGAGCGGGCTCAGCTGACTTCCCTGATTCCCGCACAGAAACCAGCCCTGGATGCTGCGTTTCGGAAAGTATTTTTCCATGTCCAGATACGCCCGTTTCCACGCGCTGTCCGTAAAGACGATCTTGTCTCCGTCCGTCTCCACCTCCTCCATCTCCAGCGCGCCGTCGATAAAAATATACGGCGTCCCGTCATTCTGCTCGATGCTTCCGAGAAGCAGCCCGACGCGCAGCCTCCGGTTTCCGGTCGGATAAAGCCGTTTCAGGTATGTGTTTACATAATCCTCCACATAAAGCCGCACCACCTGATCGGCATCCCCGATCTGGCGGATATTTTTCGGCAGTTTCGGGAACGGATTATAAAGATCTCCCATGCCGCCACCTCACATTCTGTTTCAGCAGGCGTCGCCCGCTTTTTCATTTATGCGAAAGTATAGCATGTCCGGATCGCAAAACCTGTCAAATCCGGGGGCCCTGTCCCAAAAACTTTTCGACACCTCTCCTCTTTCTCCGATCAGTTTCATCCCGAGGCAGATGCTCCGGCAGATGCAGTCCGCCAGACGCATTACCACGGAAAGACGGACATTCTGCAGCACGAGCGGATCGCCGTTGCGCGAAGATCCGACGATCCCGGTGATGAAAATGTCCCCGACCGCGTTCAGGTCCTTCCGCACGCCGAGTCCCGGGCGGATCGGGCCGCGTCCGAGCGTCACATAGCCGACATGTCCGGCGTTCCCGACCGAAGCGTCGATCGCGACCACGACCGCGTTCGGAAAAAGCTTCCGGATCCGCTCGACGCTCTCCTCGAAGTTCATCGCGTGGATCGGCTCGTCGAGCGTACCGCAGACTCTCGCGTGCGGGATCCCGTATTCTTTCAGCTTGTACCCGATCAGCGGTCCGAGGCTGTCGCCGGTCGAGCGGTCCGTCCCGATGCAGAGAAAAAGGATCTCCGTTTTCCCCGCCGCCTGCATCTCGTCCAGGATCAGCATGAGCAGACGGCTCGCGAATTTCTCCGTTTCAAAGCCGTTTACCGTGTCGTAATAGTAGATTTCCCGCCCCGGGAGCCTCATTTTCATATACCGTCTCCATCGTTCCATAGATATTCTATATGCTATTATAGGCTGTCCGGCGGCGGTTTATACATGGATGCGCCGGTTCGCGTGCCGCCGGCCGTTCATGATGCGGCAGAAGATCACCGCCGCAAGCGTGCTCGCCGCGGTCGCCGCGATCGCGGGCCCGACGACGGAAGCAGGATCCGCGCTGCCGTACTGGCTGCGGTAAGCGATCATGTTGATCGGGATCAGCTGCAGCGACGAAATATTGATGATAAGAAACGTGCACATCTCGTTACCGGCGGTCCCCCGCGGCACGGCGCACATTTTCCGCCCGCGCCGCATCCGAGCCGGTCCGGAGTCCGCTGGTCCGGGACCCGCCGGTCTGGGATCCGCCGGCCCGGAATCCGTTGGTCCGGGATCCATCGATCCGGGATCCGTCGGCCCGGAATCCGTTGGTCCGGGATCCACCAATTCGGAGTCCGACGGCCCGCCCGCATCGCGCCGTCTCTCCTCATCCAGCTTTCCCAGCTCCCGCATCGCCTCCAGCCCCTCCGGCGTGGCCGCCCAGCCGAGTCCCAGGATATTGGCGATCATATTGGCCGCGATGTGAGCCGCGGCCGGGTGTCCGTCCGGCAGATCGGGAAACAGGAAGCGGATCACGGGGCGCATCCGCCGGGTCAGGGCTTCGGTCAGCCCGGCTTTTTCGGCGATCTTTAAGATGCCGCACCAGAACGGCATCACCCCCAGCATGGTGATGCAGAGCGCGACCGCTTCCTTCGCGGAATCCAGCGCCCCGTTCGTCACCGCCGCCGGATTCCCGTGCGCCGCCGCCCAGAATATCCCGGCCGCCATCATTGCCGCCCAAAGGTAATTCAGCATAAAAAAACCGCCTTTCTGCCTGATATTATGACAGAAAGGCGGGAATTATGACCCTCATTGACCGCAGAGCGCCGCCATGACCTCCGGGACCGTCTCGATTTTATCGCACCTGCAGGCGTTGCTCCCGCAAAAGATCAGCGCCTCATCCATCCGGCCTTCCGCGGCGTTTATCAGTGCCTTTGTGATGCAGTACGGGGCCGTGGCCGGATCGCAGTGTTCAAGGCAGCGGAAACAATGGCGGATCGGGATCCTGCCCTGTTTGAGCCGCTCAAGGAAACCGTTGCGGATCGCCCGTCCCGGCATCCCGACCGGACTGTTTACGATCACGACGTCTTCCGGCTTCGCATTCAGATATGCTTGTTTGTAGGCGTCCGGGGCGTCGCACTCCTTCGTCGTCACGAAGCGTGTCGCCACCTGAACGCCGTCCGCTCCAAGCTCGAGCTGGTGCAGGACGTCCGCGCGGTCGAATATGCCGCCCGCGGTGACGACCGGGATCTTCTTTTTGTATTTTTCCGCAAATTCGCACACCGCCTCTATGACCCCGCGCACTTCCCCGTCATACTTCGCGCGGTCATAGGTATGCGCCGTATCCGCCGTGTCCGCTCCGTACCCGGCAAGCTGTTCCCGCGAAAAGCCGAGGTGCCCGCCCGCGCAGGGGCCTTCGACGACCATGAAATCCGGCGCGGTCTTATATTTTCGATCCCACATGCGGCAGATGATCATCGCCGCTTTGACCGAGGAAACGATCGGCGCGATCATGGTGCGCCGCGGCTCGCATTCCGTATGACCGACACCCTGGCTCTGTTCCGCGGTTCCGCATCCGGACTTTGCATTTTCCAACCCGCCGCACGAGAGCTCGTGTTCCGCCTCCCGGACGTATTCCGGCATATCCACCGGCATTCCCGCTCCTGAAATGATCACGTCGGCTCCCGCACGGACGGCCTCCTTGACATACCGCGCGTATTCCTTCGTGGCCGTCATGATGTTAAATCCGATGATCCCCTGCGGCGCGATCTCCCGCGCCTTTTTCAGTTCCTCATGGATCGCATTCAGGTTGGCCTCCAACGGGTTTTCCCAGAAATCCGGCCTGCAAAACCCGATCTGTGCCGTGGAGATGATCCCGATCCCTCCGGCCTTAGCGACCGCTCCGGCGAGAGAGGAAAGGCTGATCCCTATGCCCATGCCGCCCTGGATAATCGGATATTTTGCGGTCAGTTTACCGATCCTTAAAGGTTTTATGGATCCGTTCTCCTGTTCCATATTTCCTCCTGTGTTTCCGAGAAATCTGCTCCCTAAGCTTGACCCACCTTCCTGCCGCCAAAACCCCGCTCTGCTGCCAAAGCCCAGTCCCGCCGCAAAGGACGGAGCCTGCTGCGCAGGCTTCCGGCCCGCCTCGCACCCCGTCAGAACCTCCGAAACCTCTTATAGCGGCTGTCCGCCAGCGCTTTTCCGTCCACGGAAAGCCATTTTGCGAAAAATTCTTCCATCGACCGGTCAAGTTCCTCTTTCATCGCGGGAAGCGTCTCCCGGCTCGCCGGTTCCGGCTCCGGGATCACGCGCTCGATAACGCCCAGCTCTTTCAGTTCCGCCGCCGTGATCTTCATGATCTTTGCCGCGTCGCCCGCCTTTTTGCTGTCTTTCCATAGAATGGAGGCAAACCCCTCCGGCGAGAGGACGGAATAGGTCGCGTTCTCCATCATCCAGACCTCGTTCGCGACCGCCAGCGCCAGCGCGCCGCCGCTGCCTCCCTCGCCGATCACGATCGAGAGCACCGGAACGGTAAGCGACGCCATCAAAGAAAGGCTTTCCGCGATCGCCTCGCCCTGGCCGCGCTCCTCCGCTTCGATGCCGCAGAACGCACCCGGCGTGTCGACAAAACATATGACCGGGCGGCCGAACGTCTCCGCCTGTTCCATCAGCCGCTGCGCCTTGCGGTAGCCCTCCGGAGACGGCATCCCGAAGTTCCGGTGCACGTTCTCTTTGGTCGTGCGACCTTTTTCCTGCCCGATCACCGTCACCGGGATCCCGTGGAACAGAGCGATCCCGCCGATGACCGCGCCGTCATCCCCGAATTGGCGGTCACCGTGAAATTCGGTAAAATCGTCAAACAGCACGCCGATATAGTCCGAAGCGACAAGGCGGTCTCCCCGACGTGAAAGAAGGACGGAGTCCCATGCGCTGCGGATCGTCGGGCCTGTGACGGGTGTAGGACGCCGGTTTTGCTCCGGCGCAGTCTGCTGCGAGTCCGGTCCCTGCCCGCCTTCCACAGTCTGCCGCTTTACTTCCGGTGTCTGACCCATTTCTCCCCGGGCCGGTTCTTTCCGTCCCGGCGTCGGCATGTTCTTTCCCGCATGAAGCTTTAAGATCCGCGTGAGCGTCTCCTTCTGCTCCTCACGCTTTACGATCGCGTCGACGAATCCGTGTTCCAGCAGAAACTCCGCGCGCTGAAATCCCTCCGGCAGCTTTTGCCCGATCGTCTGCTCGATCACCCGCGGCCCGGCAAAACCGATCAGCGCGTTCGGCTCGGCGAGGATAATGTCGCCCAGCATCGCGAAGCTCGCCGTCACGCCTCCCGTCGTCGGATCGGTCAGGAAGCTGACGAACAGCTGCCCGGCCTCATGGTGGCGTCTTAACGCCGCGGCCGTCTTCGCCATCTGCATGAGCGAGATCATGCCCTCCTGCATCCGGGCCCCGCCCGAGCAGGCGAACAGGATCACCGGCAGGCGTTCCTCCGTGGCTCGCTCCACCGCGCGCGTGATCTTCTCCCCGACGACGTGGCCCATGCTGCCCATCAGAAAGCGGGCGTCGCAGACGCCGATCACCGCCGGGAAACCGCCGATCGTAAGCCGCCCGGTGACGACCGCCTCATCGAGGCCGGTTTTTTCCCGCTCGGCGGCCAGTTTCCTTTCATATCCCGGAAATCCGAGCGGATCGGAGATCTCCGTCTTTGCGTCCCATTCCGTAAACGATCCCTCGTCCGCCAGCATCTCGATCCGCCGTCTTGCATGGACGCGGAAGTATCCCCCGCAGCGCGGGCAGATGTAAAAGTTGTTCCTCACGTCCCCGGCGACGATCGGTTTTAAGCATTTATTGCATTTGCGCCAAAGCCCCGCAGGGATCTCCGGCGTCACCCCGTCCGGTTTCTCGCGGTACGCGTTTTCTTCCGGCCGGTATTTCGGTCCGATCTTGGCATATGTTTTTTTAAACATATCCTTTAACATTGCAAAACTCCTTTACCGTCCGTACTCCGGGAACCGCCTCGGAATAAAGTCCGTATCGATCTGTCCGGCCTCAAATTCCTGGTCGTTTATAATATCGTACTGAAAGTCCAGGTTCGTCGGGATCCCCTCGATCACCAGCTCGCCCAGCGCGCTCCGCATTTTGGCGATCGCCGATTTCCGGTCCGTATCGTGCACGATCAGCTTTAAGATCATGGAATCATAGTCCGGCGGGATCCGGCAGCCGTTGTAGACCGCCGTGTCGACGCGCACGCCGCGTCCGCCCGGCAGGTGGATATCCGTTATCACGCCGGGACACGGTATGAAATTCCTCTCCGGGTCCTCCGCGTTAATCCGACACTCGATCGCATGGCCGGAGACCGTTACCTTATCCTGCGTAAACGAAAGCGGCTCCCCGGCCGCGATCCGAATCTGTTCCTTGATGAGATCCAGCCCCGTCACGGCCTCCGTCACCGGATGCTCGACCTGGATCCGCGTGTTCATCTCCATAAAGTAGAAGTTCATGTCGCCGTCGAGCAGGAATTCGATCGTTCCCGCGTTTTCATAGCCCACGGCTTTCGCCGCGCGCACCGCGGTCTCGCCCATCTTCCGCCGCACCTCATCCGGCAGCGCCGCGCAGGGCGATTCCTCCAGGATCTTTTGGTGGTGGCGCTGGATCGAGCAGTCGCGCTCGCCGAGATGGACGACGTTCCCGTAGCGGTCCGCCAGGATCTGAAACTCAATGTGGCGCGGATTTTCCATATACCGTTCCAGGTACATGGCGTCGTCGGAAAAGCCCCTGACCGCCTCGAGCTGCGCGGTCTTAAAGTTATCCTCAAAATCTTCCGCCGAGCGGGATATCCGCATTCCTCTTCCGCCACCACCGCCGGACGCCTTTATCATCACCGGGAATCCGATCCTTTTTGCTTCCTTCAGCGCTTCCTCCGCCGTGCGCACGGGTTCCTCCGTGCCCGGGATGACCGGTATCCCGGCCTCGATCATCGTTTTTCTGGCCCCGGCCTTGTTTCCCATCTTTTCGATCAGCTCCGAGGAGGGACCGATAAACGGGATCCTGCACTTCTCACAGAGCCCGGCGAACGCGGCGTTCTCCGAAAGAAAACCGAAGCCCGGGTGGATCGCATCCGCCTTCGTGACGATACAGGCCGTGAGGATCTGTTCCATATCAAGATAACTGTCCGCGGAAGCCGCCGGTCCGATGCAGACCGCCTCGTCCGCCAGCAGCGTGTGCAGGCACTCCCGGTCGGCCTCGGAATAGACAGCGACCGTCTGGATCCCCATCTCCCGGCAGGCCCGGATGATGCGCACCGCGATCTCGCCGCGGTTCGCGATCAGAATTTTTTGAAACATAAAAACACCGCCTTAACCGATCATAAACGTAAGCTCGGCGGACACGGCGACTTTTCCGTCGACGGTCGCGACCGCGCTTCCGATCCCGACCGGTCCCTTCTGCTTTATGATCCGACATTCCAGCCGCAGCGTATCGCCCGGAACGACCTTTTTCTTAAATCTCACATGATCCATACCGCCGAAATACGCGGTCTTTCCCTTATTTGCCTCCACGCTCAGCGCGGCGACCGCCCCGGCCTGCGCCAGCGCCTCCACGATCAGGACGCCCGGCATCACCGGTTCCTGCGGGAAATGCCCCGCGAAAAACGGCTCGTCGTATGTGACTGCTTTATAACCCACCGCACGCACTCCCGGCTCCAGCTCCTCGATCCTGTCGACGAGCAGGAACGGATGACGGTGCGGAATGATCTCCTGGATCTCCCGGATTCCCAACATGATCCTGCCTCCCTGAATTATCGGATAAACGGCCCGACAAGCGGGCCTTCTAGCGGATGCGCATAAGCGGCTGTCCGTACTCGACGATGTCCCCGTTCTTTACAAAGATCTCGTCGACCACGCCGTCGTACTCGCACTCGATCTCATTCATCAGTTTCATGGCCTCAACGATGCCGATGACCTGACCTTTTTTCACGGTATCGCCGATGCGGACAAAGTCCTCGGAGTCCGGCGACGGCGAAGAATAAAATGTCCCGACCAGCGGACTTCCCACAGTCTTTCCCGACCCGGTCCCTTCGTCCGTTCCGTCTCCCGGTGCGGCTCCGAACTCCCGACCAAAGCCGCCAGAGGCGGCCGCGGCCGGACCGGCCGTCTGCAAAGCGCCTTTCTCGCACTTCATTTTCAGTCTCAAATCGCCCTGCTCCAGCTCAAAACAGGTCAGGCCGTTCCCGGAAACGGCCTTCATCAGTTCGATCATTTCCCTGACTTCCATATCTATAATCCGCCTTTCTGCGAAAGGCACCAATGGGGTTATGAAACCCACTTCCGTCTTTCGCTATCCTAT
>CANQGL010000078.1 GCA_947623185.1 uncultured Lachnospiraceae bacterium | reverse complement strand
ATACAGGTCGTTGCCCTCACGGGTACGCTCGCCGACGCCGGTAAATACGGAGTAGCCACCGTGCTCGGTCGCGATATTACGAATCAGTTCCTGAATCAGAACCGTCTTTCCTACGCCTGCTCCGCCGAACAGGCCGATCTTTCCGCCTTTCTGGTATGGGCAGAGAAGGTCGACGACCTTGATACCCGTCTCGAGGATCTCCGTCTCGGTGGACTGTTCCTCGAAGGTCGGAGCCGCGCGGTGAATCGGAAGCGTCTTTTCCGTCTGCGGCTTCTCCTTATTATCGATCGGCTCGCCCAGAACGTTAAAGATACGTCCCAGCGTTTTCTCGCCGACCGGTACGCGGATCGGACCGCCGGTTGACACCGCTTCCATTCCGCGGACAAGTCCGTCGGTCGGGCCGAGCGCGATACATCTTACCGTATCATCACCGAGATGCTGGGCAACCTCGACAACCAGTTTCCCACCGTCTTTTCTGGTGATTTCAATGGCGTCATTGATCTCAGGCAGACCGCCCTGCGGGAACTTGATGTCCAGCACGGCGCTGATGACCTGAGTAATCTTACCAATGTTTGTCTCTGCCATCTTGTTTCTCCTTAATCAATCTAATCTTTTGCGCCCCGCGCCGCGGAACGCCATAACACATGAAACCCGCTCAACCGCCGATCGCATTCGCGCCCGCGATGATCTCGGTCAGCTCCTGCGTGATCGAACCCTGTCTTGCGCGGTTGTACTGCAGCGACAGCTTGGAGATCATTTCTTCCGCGTTGTTGGTCGCGGAATCCATGGCCGTCATCCTCGCGCCGTTCTCGCTGGCCACCGCCTCGAGAAACGCGCCGTAGATCAGGCTGCTCAGATATTTCGGAATGATCGCATCCAGGACCTCTCCCTCGTTCGGCTCGTAGTTCATCAGCAGAAGATCGGGTTTTAACGCCTCTCCCTCGGGCGCATCGCCCTTGAGCTCCGCCGCCTCCGGATCGACCGGCAGCAGTTTCATGAAGGTCGGGATCTGGCTCACCGTATTCTTGAACGACGTATACGCCAGATAGATCTCGCCGATCTCGCCTTTTTCAAACAGGTCCAGAAGCGTCCTGGTGATCTCCATCGCATCCGAATAGAGCGGTCCGTTGATCACGTCGGAGTAATCCGCCGCGATTTCATAGCCCTTCCTTGCAAGTCCGTCGCGCGCCTTGCGGCCGACCGCGAAGATCTTCGCGTCCTGCGAGGCGATCCCGCTTCCGGTCACCAGGCGGATCATATTCGCGTTGTACCCGCCCGCGAGTCCGCGGTTCGAGCTTACCACGACGATCGCCTTCTTGTCCGAAGCGCCGGCGCTTAAGTAGCGGTGGGTGACCCCCGCCGATTTCTGCAGCATTTCCTGGATCGTCCGATACATGGTGTTAAAATACAGCCTTGAGTTTTCCGCGCGGGTCCTTGACTTCTGAAGCTTTACGGTGGCAACGAGTTTCATGGCTTTCGTAATCTGCTCGGTGCTTTCGATACTGCTCCGTCTGCGTTTAATATCTCTCATGGTTGCCATGATCCATCACCTGCCTTACTTCGCCGCCTTGCATTCTTCAATGGCTTTCTTCAGAAGCTCCTCGGTCTCGGGAAGGATCTCCTTCTTCTCGCGGATGCTTCTCGGGATCTCCGGATACTTTGAATCGATGTACTGGAACAGCTTCTTCTCAAACGGAAGGACTTCCGCCGTCGGGATATCGATCAGGTACCGCTTGGTCGCCGCGTAGATGATGATGACCTGGTACTCGACCGGCATCGGCTGATATTGCGGCTGCTTTAAGACTTCGCGGATCCGTTCGCCCTGTGCAAGCTGGTCCTTCGTGCTCGCGTCGAGTTCGGAGCCGAACTGGGCGAACGAGGCAAGCTCACGGTACTGGGCAAGCTCAACACGGATCGGGGCCGCGATCTTTTTGATCGCCTTGATCTGCGCCGCGCCGCCGACACGCGATACGGAAAGTCCGGCGTTGATGGCGGGACGGAAACCGGAGTTGAACATCTCGGTCTCAAGATAGATCTGGCCGTCCGTGATGGAGATCACGTTGGTCGGAATGTACGCGGAAACGTCGCCCGCCTGCGTCTCGATGATCGGAAGCGCCGTAAGGGAGCCGCCGCCGAGATCGTCGGACAGTCTGGAGGCACGCTCCAGCAGTCTGGAATGCAGGTAGAAAACGTCGCCCGGATACGCCTCACGTCCCGGCGGTCTCTTGAGCAGCAGG
Source organism: uncultured Lachnospiraceae bacterium (assembly GCA_947623185.1). Classification (GTDB taxonomy): domain Bacteria; phylum Bacillota; class Clostridia; order Lachnospirales; family Lachnospiraceae; genus CANQGL01. The sequence goes on along the minus strand of CANQGL010000078.1, from coordinate 9,624 downwards.
GACAGGGTACGGTACGCGGCCGCATGCTTGCTGAGGTCATCGTAGACCACCAGCACGTCCTCGCCGTTCTCCATCCACTCCTCGCCGATCGCGCAGCCGGAGTACGGAGCGATATACTGTAACGGAGCAAGGTCGGAAGCGGTAGAAACTACCAGCGTCGTATAGTCCATGGCTCCGAATTCTTCCAGTGTTTTTACGATAGAGGCAACCGTCGACGCCTTCTGGCCGATGGCGACGTAAATACAGTGTACGCCCTGCTCCTTCTGGTTGATGATCGTATCGATCGCGATCGCCGTCTTTCCGGTCTGGCGGTCGCCGATGATCAGCTCACGCTGTCCGCGGCCGATCGGGATCATGGCGTCGATCGCCTTGATGCCTGTCTGGAGCGGCGTGTCGACCGATTTTCTCTCGATCACGCCGTGCGCGACACGTTCGATCTGACGGAACTTGTCGGTAAGGACCGGTCCCTTGCCGTCGATCGGCTGACCCAGAGCGTTGACAACGCGGCCGGTAAGCGCGTCTCCGACCGGGACCTCGACCACGCGGCCGGTCGTCTTGACCGTATCGCCCTCGCTGATGCTGGAAGTGTCGCCTAAGAGAACCGCGCCGACATTGTCCTCCTCAAGGTTTAAAACCATGCCGTAGATCTCTCCCGGGAATTCCAGAAGCTCGCCCTGCATGGCGTTATCCAGACCATGAATACGCGCGATACCGTCGGCAACCTGGATAACGGTCCCCACGTCGGAAACTTCCAGTTTGGTCGAATATCTTTCAATCTGCTCTTTGATGACAGAGCTGATTTCTTCTGGTCTTAAATTCATCTGAGGTTTGCACCTTCTTTCTTTTTTGTTACGCTAGCTGAAGCTTCATGAGCTCCCGCTTCAGTTCCTCGAGCCGCGTCCGGATGCTGCTGTCCACGACCCGGTCCCCGATGCGGATCACCATCCCGCCGAGCAGACCGGCGTCGACGGTGTATTCGGTCTCAAGGCTCAGGTAGGGAGTCGTCTCGAGCAGTTTCTTCTCGACGCTCTCCTTCTGCCCTGCGGAAAGCTCAACGGCGCTCGTCACCTTTACCACGCCGATTTTGTTATATTCCTTTACCCTGCTCAGGAAATAGTCGCAGATCGCGATCAGGTCGTTCTGGCGTCCCTTTTCGATCACGATAACCAGAAATCCCAGAAGTCCCTCGGAGATCCTTCCGGTAAAGATCGACTCGATGACCTTTACCTTCTCCTCCTTGGTGATCTGCGGGTGGTTCAAAAACTGCACAAGGTCTGACTGCTCCATGAAAACCTGTTTTAACGCCTGCACTTCCTCGTACCATGCAGACAGGGCGTTCTTTTCCATGGCCTCCTCAAACAATGCGTCTCCGTAGACCTTCGACACTAGCTTTGCCATGTACTCTCACCCATTTCCTTCAAAGTCTCCTCAATCAGAGTATCCTGAATCTTCACATCCATAGAAGCGGCGACTGCTTTGCCGGCCATGAGGGATGCGATCGAGACGATCTCCGTCTTCACGTCCTCAAGAGCCTTTTTCTTCTCCAGATCGATTTCACGGTTGGCCCGTTCGACGATCCTGCCGGCTTCGGCTTTCGCCTCCGCCAGAATGTCCGCCTCCTGGCGCTTTGCCTTTTTGCGCGCGTCGTCGAGGATCTGCTCCGCTTCCTTGTCGATCTGTCTGAGCTTCTCCTCGTACTCGGCCTTTAACGCGGCGGCATCCTCCTTGCTCGACTTTGCGTTCTCCAGATCCTGCGCGATCCGCTCCCGTCTTCTCTGAAGAAGGTCCCGGGCCGGATTGAACAGCAGGTAGGACATGGCAAAGAACAGGATAAAGATACAGATACCTGTGATCACAACGTCGTTGATCAGCTGAGGGTCAAAATTAATTAACCGTTCCAAGGTCTGATTTCGCCTCCTTTCGCCTTACGCGGTCCTGTGTACCGCGCCCCTTTTGGGGATCCGTTCAAAATGCGTCCGAATCAACCGAACGGCTTAACGAACATAAGGATGATGGCTACGACCAGACCGTAAAGACCTGTCGTCTCGGCGACCGCCTGGCCGAGAAGCATGGTGGACGTGATGTCGGAACGGGCGCCCGGATTACGTCCTACCGCAGCAGCGCCGTGTCCGGCGGCGATACCCTGTCCTACGCCGGGTCCGATACCGGCGATCATTGCCAGTCCCGCGCCGATTGCAGAGCAACCATAGATGAAATCCTGTCCTGAAATGTTCATAAATATAGACCTCCTGTAAATAATAAAATTTCAAACGACATCAGAGTTTGTCATTGATATATACCATCGTCAGCATACAGAAGACGTATGTCTGGATACAGCCGGAGAATACGTCGCAGTAAGCATGCAGAGCCGATGGAAGACCGATCTTTAAAAGGATCGGCATCATGCCGTACCAGAGTCCCATAATGATAACGCCGGACAGCATATTTGCAAACAGACGGAGCGATATGGAAATCGGATTCGCGAACTCGCCGATCAGGTTGATCGGGAACAGAACCGGCAGGGGCTTGAACAGTCCCGTAAAATGGCCGAAGCCGTGGTTCTTGATCCCCTGGTACTGAACGATACCGAACGTGATCAGGCCGAGCATGAACGTTACGCCGAAGTCCGCGGTCACGGTACGCAGTCCGAACAGGCCGCTCAGGTTGCAGAATAAGATGAACAGGAACAGTGTTCCGATATAATTCGCAAACCGGTAAGCTTCCTTGCCGAGGATCCCGTTCGTCATCTTCTCCAGCATCTCGACTCCGAGTTCGACGATGTTCTGGAACGTACCCGGAACGTCCGACGCGCGTTTCAGCGCACGGTTCGCCGCGATACCCAGGATCAGAAGCGTCGCCGTAATGATAATGCAGCCGACCGTCGTCGTCGTGAGCCAGAGTTCCTGACCGAACAGGTGGTACTTTACGATTCCGTGTATCATGAAATCCGTTTCGCTGCCACCACCACCCATTATATCATCTCCTTTCCTTGAAAAATTTGTGTATGACGGGATAAAGGTACGCTCCCGTCTTCAATCCCAGGGTACCCAGGATGAATGCCAGAGGATTAAAACCCGTAAATTTCCAGAGGACGCCGATCGCGGCCAGCAGCGCGACGCTCCGGAGTACCGAATGCGCCGCCATTTTCTTCCGCGCCGCTTCCGCATCGGCCAGGTCGACGCAGAGCTCCGTGGAATGCGCCATGCTGACGAGCATGGCGGCGGCTGCGAGCGCTCCGGCGAAGATCCCAAGGAAAACGGACGGTTCCCTGAACCAGATCAGGCTTCCGACGGTCAGGATCAGATTGTGGATCACGATCCCGACGCACATTTCGAGGACCTGGCGTTTCGTTGCCTCGCTCATTCTGCCCACCTGTCCCTTCTTTTCCTGTGGCCGTCGCCGCCATCCGTTCCGTAGCGGCTCTCCCACTCCTCTTTCTTTTCCTTTTTCTCTTTCTCAAGTTCCTCGCGCTCCCGGTCGACGGACTGTTTCGCCAGCCGGTAGGCGCTCAGCGCCCCGGAGAGAACGCCCAGGATCATAAGGGGGATCGTAAGAGAGGTCCCGAATCTTCCGTCGATCCAGACTCCGGCCGCCAGGCAGAGAAAAATTGGCGTCATAACGTGTATACCCAGCTGCGAGATCAGAACCAGATTTCGCAGACCGCTTTTATCCCGGCCCACTTTCGGCCCTCCTTTTTCAACTTTCACCCCATTCTAAGCCATTATACTAGATTATTCGGTTTTTGTCCACCATCCGGCGGTTTTTTTATGATAGATTTTTACTATAGATTGTTTAGAAACTTTATTTTCCTTTTAGGGATTTTCCATACTTCGGACATAATTTTTTCTTATACTAAAAATGTCTTATACATCCCCCCTTTTTAGTATTTGTATAAAAGGAAAAGACAGGCGAAGCGCGGGAGGCGACCCGCGGATTCCCTGTCTTTTTTCTTTGTCTTGCCTATGCCCTTAATGGGTCATCAGATCGAGCGCAAGCTCCGCGCAGCGGTTCAGATCCTCGACCTTGAGGGTCTCGGCCGTCGTGTGGACCTTCGTCATGCCCGTTCCGAGCACGATCGCCTTGATCCCGTGGAGTTGCATAACGTTCGCGTCGCTTCCGCCGCCGCCCTTCATGACCGTTTTCTTATAGCCGAGACGGTCGGATGCGGCGTTGACTCTTTGGATCAGTTCGTCGTCTTCGGGCACGTTATAGCTCACATAATTGGTGCGGAGCTCGGCCTCGAGCGTCGCGCCCGCCTCGTCGCAGGCGGCCTGCAGGCAGTCCCTGATGTGGGCGGCCTGTGCGTTCAGCTTGTCGAGGTTGCGGCTGCGGACCTCGGCGATGAATTCGCACTTTTCGGGGACGATGTTCGTCGCGTAATCGGCCTTCAGAGTGCCAATGTTACACGTCGTCTCCTCGTCGATCCGAAGCAGGTTCATTTTTGCGATCCCCTTTGCCGCCACCTGGATCGCGCTGATACCGGTCTCCGGCGCAAGTCCCGCGTGGGCGGAACGTCCGATGACCGTGGCGACGATCTTGATCTGGCCAGGACCGCAGTTAATGATCTTTCCGACGTCTCCGCTGGAATCGAACACAAGGGCTTCCTTCCCTTTGATCATGCCGTAGTCCATGTTCTTGACGCCGTTCATGCCGCCCTCTTCGCCGATGGTGAAGAGGATCTCCGTATTGCGGCAGGGGATCTTCTTTTCCTTTATGACCCTGACCGCCTCCATGATGGCCGCGATCCCGCCTTTGTCGTCTCCGGCGAGGATCGTGCTGCCGTCGGTGTGGATCACGCCGTCGGTTACGATCGGCTTAATGCCGTTTCCGGGCTTTACGGTATCCATGTGCGCGCACATGATCGTCGGCTCGCCGCCGAGCTCCCCCTCAAGGTACGCGTGGACGTTGAAGCCGTTGGAGCCGAAGCCTTCTCCGGCCTTATCGGTCTGGACCTCAAATCCCAGAGCTTTAAGATCCTTTATCAGCCGTTCCCCCATGGCCTTCTCGTTTTTCGTTTCGCTGTCGATCCCGACATATTCCATAAACGTATCGAGCAGCCGTTTCTCATTGATCATAATGCCTTTCCCTCCTTTATATAAATTTCCGAACCGGAAATTATTTCTGCTGCGTGCCCGTCAGCTCGTCAAGAATCGCGGCGACCCGCTCAAAATCGTACTGCGCCTCCTTAACGCCCGCCTGCTTTTTGTACCAGCTTTTGAGTTCGCGGTAGGTAGTGGAGAACGATCCGTAGCCGAGATAAAGCTCCGGCATATCATAGTTGTCCGCGAAAACGACCATCGGCATGATCCGAACCCGCGGATAACCGCGCTCCGCGAGTACCCCGCCGAGCGCGTTCGCGCCCTTTTTCAGTTCGTGCAGCGGATTCGGAAATTCCTCCTTCCGCTTCTGGTCCTCGCGCCGCCAGGTATCCCCGTCCGGCGTCCCGTAGATCTTTAAGCCCCAGCCGTAGACCCGGATCAGAAAGATCCCGCTCTTATCGGCCATGACCGCGTCGAAGGTCATATCGCCCTCCGGCAGGCGGACCGTCGCGTTCCGGTAGATCCTGCAAGGGCGTTTTGCCAGTCGTTTCAGTTTTTTGGTGACGCGGACAAGCGCATTGGCGTGGTCCCGCTGCTTGTTCATACGGCGGACGATCAGCCAGAAAACGAAAGCGCCGGCCGCGATATATGAAAAGAAGGTCAGATAATCCGAGAGGGAATGCAGTTTCCAGACTTCAAAATTTCCGAAAAAATTCAGTTCCATCGACATCCTCCTGAACATTTTTGAAATATATAAAAATTTTACCATGAATTGTCAAAAAACGCAAGGACATACCGACACTGAATTATTTTAGGCGTTTCTTCTGTATTTTCTAATCTAAAAATGAAAATTATAAATCTTTTATTAAAAATCAGTGGATTTTTTCTCTAAAGTATTGTATTATAAAGACACTGCAGGATCTTATCAAAAATTCTGCAGATCCCATCATATTAAGAAGGAGGGCTTATTATGAGCGAAAACACAACCGAGAAAAAGTCAATGCTCGAAAAAGTGTTGGGCGGAATCGAAGCCGTTTGTAACAAACTGCCGCCGCCAGCAATTCTGTTCTGTGTGCTGTTCGTGATCGTCGGTATCATCGGCGCGATCTTCAGCCTCACCGGAATCACACTTGTCAACCCGGCTTCCGGCGAGGAAGTCATGTCGGCAAACCTTTTCTCAACGACCGGCCTTCGCTGGTTCCTTAGCAGCCTGGTCTCGAACTTCACCGGGTTTGCGCCTCTGGGACTCGTTATCACGATGACCCTGGGCATCGGTATCTGCGAGGAAGGCGGACTTCTGATCACGCTGTTAAAGACCGCGCTTAAGAATGTTCCGGCCGGACTGGTCCCCTACCTGATCGCCTTCGTCGGCACCTGCGGCAACATCGCATCCGATACGGCAATGGTAGTTATCCCGCCTCTGGCGGCTATCATTTACTTAGGAGTCGGCAAGCATCCGGTCGTTGGTATGATCAACGCCTACGCAGGCGCGCAGGCCGGATTCTCAGCGAACCTGTCGATCGCAGGTACGGACTCGCTGTTACAGGGTCTTACCAACCAGGCGATCGCCGGCTTTATCCCGGACTCCACCTTTACAGTCGACGTGACCTGTAACTGGTTCTTCATGTTTGCATCCACCTTCCTCTGCGCGATCGTTATCGGTGCGGTTTGTACCTATATCGTTGAGCCGCGTATGGGAAAATATGAGGGCGAACAGACGGAATCCATGGAACAGGCCACTCCGCAGCAGAGCGCCGCGCTCCGCAAGACAGGCATCGTGGCTCTGATCTATATTGCCATTATCGTGATCCTGTTCTTTACCGGACCGCTGGCGACCGACGACGGCAAGTTCATCGGTTCCCCGCTTCTGAACGGCCTGATCCCGGTCCTCTTCTGCTTCTTTGCTCTCTGCGGCCTTGTATACGGCTACAGCGCCGGGACCTTCAAGAAGGTCACCGACGTCAACAAGGCCATGACCAAACAGATGTCCGCGATGGGCGGCTACGTTCTGTTCTGTTTCTTCTGCGGACAGTTCCAGGGCCTGTTCAACTGGACCAAGCTCGGCACGATGCTGGCGATCGCCGGCGCCGACTTCCTTGAGACGATCGGATTCACGGGACTTCCGATGTGCGTTATGTTCATTCTTCTGAGTGCATTCGTCAACATCTTCCTGGCATCCGGTTCCGCGAAGTGGGCTATTTTCGCACCGATCTTCGTTCCGATGTTCATGCTGCTCGGTTATCACCCCGGATTCACCCAGCTCTGCTACCGTCTGGGCGACTCCCCGGGAAACTGCTGGACCCCGATGTCTCCGTATATCTGGATGGTCCTCAGTGTTGCGCAGGTCAAGTATATGCCCGACCTTAAGATCGGTACCGTTATCGCCAACGAGATCCCGATCGCGGTCGTGCTCCAGATCGTATGGATCATCTTCTTCATCATCTGGGCTCTGCTCGGTATCCCGATCGGACCGGGCGTCGGCATGGCTCTTCCGGCCGGAGTTCTGTAAATCGCATGATCCCGGGCTGAAAGCTGTATCTGTGTAAAAACGTCTTACAGCATAAAAATGCGGGCTCCCGTTTTCGGGGGCCCGTTCTTTATCTTTTGGGATATATGCCCGGATCACAGTCCGAGATGTTTTTCCACGATCTCCGCCGCCATTGCCGCAAGCTCGGCGCAGGGGCGTTTTTTATAGTATTCCGCCGTTCTGGCTTCCGGCTGCGGATGCGTGTCTGCCGACGCGTTCGGCACACCGCTCAGAAGCTCGCGGCAGATGATGCTTCCGTTCTGCTCCCGGTATTCGGCGGCCATCTCCTGGATCAGCGCGTAGATATCCGTTTTTTCCTCCCGCGCTTTCGGATCCGAATATCCCTTGAGCAGTCCGGCGACGATCGCCATCCCGCTCACGCAGCCGCAGACCTCGCGCATACGTCCCAGTCCGCCGCCGAAGGGGGACGCCAGTTTCGCGGCCGTATCGCGGTCGATCCCCAGCTCGTCCTCAAACGCCAGCGTCACCGCCTGCGCGCAGTTGTAGCCTTCCTTAAACAGTTGTCTCGCTTTCTCCGCATGTGTCATAACCGTTCCTCCCTTTCATGGCCCGCCGCACATACCGCCGGAAATGGTTGCGCATTAAAATCTTTTGTGCTATTATATTAGCGGCGAGCAAAATTTTGGGCCATCGCCAAGCGGTAAGGCACAGGACTTTGACTCCTGCACTCGCTGGTTCGAATCCAGCTGGCCCAGTTTCATAAGCACCGCGGGATCCCTGTCCGGGATCCGCGGTATTTTTGTGTCTTTTCAATTCTACCGGCAGAACATGATCCCCAGAACGGCCGCCACGCAGATCACCTTCGGCACGCTCCACTTTCTCCAGACGAGCAGGACCACGCCCAGGATCCCGATCAGGATCCCCGCCACGGAGATGTTCCCGTCGACCGTGTAATTTGTCAGGCAGAGGCCGAAGATAACGCCCCAGATCAGGCCGATGCAGACCGGGCGCACGACCGACATCACATAACCAAGCAGTTTGCTTTTCTTGAAATGCTCAAACAGAGCCGCGGCAGCCGCGCATACGGTGAACGTAGGCGTCAGGATCCCGAAATTGGCGGCCAGCGCCCCGACGATCCCCGCCACGCGGATCCCGGCGAAGGTGGCGCAGTTGAGGCCCAGCGGTCCCGGCGTCATCTCGGCGATGGCTACGATGTCGGAGACCTCGGTGGACGTCATCCACCCGTGCCCCAGCATCTCGCTGCTGATAAGCGGGATCATGGAAAGCCCGCCAAAACTCGTAAAACCGATCTGGAGGAAGCTCCAGTAAAGCTGTAAGATCGTTTTCATTGCTCCTGAACCCCTTTATTCTTCATAATAAAGTAGTATATCACGCCGATCGTCACGCCGAACAGCACGACCAGCACGCTGCTGATGTCAAGTACGAACGACAGAACGCAGCCGATGACCACCAGGGCGGCGTAGAACAGTTTCGACAGCGTCGTTCCCGCTTTCATCAGCTTCCAGACGGCGGAAAAGATGACCGGGGCCACCACCGCACGCACTCCGACGAGCGCCCGCGCCACATAGACGCTGTCCCGAAACGCGGTATAGAAAACCGTCACGATGCTGAGTATCACCAGCGGCGGCGTGATAATGCCGAGCACGGACAGGACGCCTCCCAACACGCCGAACCGGTGATATCCGAAGAGATAGGCCACGTTGCCGATCATCGTCCCGGGCAGGCTCCTTCCCACGCTGACGATGTCCAGGAGCTCCTGGCTGTCGATCTCATGCCGTTTGTCCACGAAATCCGTCTGTATCTGGGCCACGATGCTCCAGCCTCCGCCGAACGTGAACCATCCGATCCGGAAAAAATAAAGATACATGCTTATCGCGCCTTTGATTTTGTCTTTCATATCCACCGTCCCTCATATCTCAATATAAAGGCGCAACCAAAAAGTTGCGCCCCCGTTGATCATTATGACTGTATCCTCGGCCGCAGGGCATAAACATGCCCCCGTCCCGTAAAATGAACCCCACCTCCGGGGTCCGGTGTGTTTTCAGAGAGGGTGGGTACAGGGACTCGAACCCTGGG
>CANQGL010000077.1 GCA_947623185.1 uncultured Lachnospiraceae bacterium | reverse complement strand
GGAATAAACAAGCTGCGGCAGATCTCTGATGACGAAGGATGCCCGTTCGTTCTTTGGGTCGGAAATAAGCGTCTGCTGAAAAGAAAAAAGCTGGATGAATTCCTTGAAAGTTCGTATTCTATTTGACTTACGGTGGCTCCATGGCCCCGTTATTACGCGTTCGCCGATGGAGCCACAACTATTTTTGACAATTAGAGGAAGTTTGTGATGTAAAAAGTGGCTTGGATATGATACAATGAAGGTGTCATATCAAGGCTCTTTCCATCACGGAAAGGAGTTTGGCAATGTCCGAAAAGCGTAAAGATAATAAAGGAAGAATCCTGCGGACAGGAGAGAGCCAGAGAAAGGATCTGAGTTATCAATACCGGTATACTGATATTCAGAAAAAGCGGCGTACTGTTTATGCTTCCGATTTAAGAGAACTGCGGGAGAAAGAAAAAGAAATCCAGAGGCAGATTGATGATGGGATTGATTATGCAGCCGGAAAGATTACCGTAATAAAGCTGTTGGAGCGATATATCAGTTTGAAGCAAGGTGTGCGTTATAACACTAAAGTTGGCTATAATTTTGTGTTGAATTTGGTAAAGAAAGAAGATTTTGGATATCTTCAGATTCGGGATATAAAAGTATCAGATGCTCAAAAATGGATTATGAAACTCCATGACGACGGGAAAGGCTATAGCACGATCACCAGCGTCAGGGGCGTTATCAAGCCGGCGTTTCAAATGGCATACAATGAGGATATTATCCGTAAGAATCCATTTGATTTCAAGCTGGCCGATGTTGTGCCAAACGATTCGCAAAAACGCATTGCTTTGACTGATGAGCAGCAAAAAATCTGGATGGGATTTATCCGTGAGGACAAAACCTATAAAAAGTACTATGATGAATTTGCTGGCCTATTGGGAACTGGTATGCGAGTCAGCGAGCTTTGCGGCTTAACGAAAAGTGATCTTGATTTCCAAAACCGGAGAATTAGGGTTGACAAGCAGCTTGTTAGGGAACGCGGCGGAAAGTATTATGTAGAGAAAACTAAAACAGAGTGCGGCATCCGTTTTATTCCCATGACAAATGATGTGTGTCGGAGTTTGAAGAATATCCTTGCTAACCGTTCAAAATTAAAAACAGAAGTGATTGTGGACGGATATAGCGGTTTTTTGCTGATGGACAAGAATGGTCATCCAAAAGTGGCGCTGCACATTGAGCATGAGATGCAGTGGGCGATGAAGAAGTATAGAAAATTGCATCCAGATCAGCCCCTGCCGGATATCACCCCGCATGTGTTCCGGCACACCTTTTGTACGAATATGGCAAATGCCGGAATGGACATCAAGACCTTGCAGTATCTGATGGGACATTCTGATGTGGGGGTTACACTGAATGTTTACACCCATGCCAGTTATGACCGGGCTGCTGAACAGATGACAAAAATCGTTGATTTTGAGCAGCTGGAAAAGCTGGAAAAGCTAAGAAAATCAAGTTGATTTTAGACCGGTTTGTTACACCATTTTTTACACCATTTGCCCAGGAATTTGCGTAGATTTGTGTAGAATTACGTGGATTTTGGGTAAAACCGAAAATCAGAGAAAAGCGCCAAAAAGCCCGAAATATCGGGATTTGCAGGCTTATGAAGGGATATATTTGAGATGGTAAAAATACTATTTATATGCCACGGCAATATCTGCCGCTCTCCGATGGCCCAATTTTATTTTGCCGACCTCGTCGCGAAAAACGGCCTCGCGGACCGGTTTTATATCGACTCTGCCGCCACTTCATATGAAGAGATCGGCAATCCGGTGCATCCGGGGACACGGCGCAAGCTGCAGGCGGCCGGGATCTCGTGTGCGGGCAAGACCGCGCGAAGGATGACGAGAGAAGATTATCGGGAGTTTGACTATCTGATCGGCATGGACCGCTGGAATATTCGGAACATGCAGCAGATCTGCGGTGGCGATCCTGAGAAAAAGATCTATAAGATGATGGAGTTTGCAGGCTCGGACCGCGACGTTGCGGATCCGTGGTACACGGGAAACTTTGATGCGACATGGAGAGACATTACGGAAGGCTGCGCCGGTCTGCTTGAATTTCTGAAAAGAAAATGTGAGTTGTAAATTCGGAACAGCCAATAAACCGCCTAAAAGATTTCTCCCAATCAAAGTCATAGTAATACAGAAACAGGGAAGGGATTTCTCGATTTGAAAAAGTCCCTTCCCTGCATTATTTCCATAAACTGCCTGTCAGCCTGGCTCAGGCTGCCGGAATCGTGTGGATCGTGCAGCCCCCTCATCACCTCTTAATATCATAATTCATATTCATCAGGTTCCGGATCGTGGACACGTCATCGGTGATGTTGGCGTCACCGCGGATCGTATGTTTGATGGCGCTGCTGGCTACCGCGAAATTGACCATGTCCATCGGACGGTAATGGTGCATCATCGCGTAGATCAGCCCGCTGGCGAACGCGTCTCCGCCGCCCACGCGGTCGAGGATATTGAAGGTGAACAGCTTGCTCTCGAAGGTATGTCCCTCGTACCACATGAATGCCTTGAGGCTGTTCTCGCTTCCGCTGTGGGCGTAGCGCACATGACGGGCGATGCAGCGCAGATTCGGATAGCGCTCGATAAACGCCTGGAAGATCTCATCCTGCTGCTCGTAGCTGGGCTGCAGCGGAACGCCGTCCTTGACGTCGCCCTTGCTGTGGTCGTTCTCGTCGCGCCAGAGATGATACGGCTCGATCCCCATGAGCACGTCGATATACGGCAGGCACTCCGTGCAGAAATCGCGCGCCTCGTCCCAGGACCAGAGCGAGCTGCGGAAGTTGCCGTCGAAGCTGACCGTAAGGCCCTTCTCCTTGGCGATCTTTAAGCAGTTCATGACCAGCGCGCGGCAGTTGGGCGCGAGAGCCGGCGTGATGCCGCTTAAATGCAGCCATGTAAAGTTCTCAAGCAGCCCGGCGAGATCGATCGTGCTGAAATCGAACTCGGTGATGGCGCTGTTCTTCCGGTCATAGATGACCTTGCTGGCGCGGATCCCATATCCGGTTTCCAGATAATAGCTGCCGAGGCGGTGCGTGGGCGTCTGTTCGGGCGTGCTGAGAATGACCGGCGTACAGTGGACGTCGTTGCTTCGCAGCATGCGGATCGCGCTCTTCCCAAGGCTGTTGTTCGGGACAACGGAGAAAAAGGTGCTGTCGACGCCGAGATTGGCAAGCGCGAGCGCGATGTTGGCCTCGCTGCCTCCGTAGCTGGCCTCGAAACTGGTCGTCATACGGATCTTTTCATAGTTCGGCGGTGTCAGGCGCAGCATGATCTCGCCGATCGTGATAAATTTATCGGGGCCGCCGTTCGCCCCAAGAAGCGGGTTATAGTGTTCCATAAAGACCCTCCTTCATGTACTTTATTGTTTTTATTTTAGAACATTGCAGAATGAATTTCAACGCTAATTATGAAAAAATACCGGGATATTTCGGAAGTCCGCCCCGAACTGTGCGATCTGCGGAAAACAGGCGAAAAATGGCGCAAGACCGGGGACAGACGGCAGGGGAGTCGGCGGAAACGGGGGCGGCCGGAAGGCTCTCCGGCTTCGGCGCTGAAACCGGAAACCGCATAAAATGCGCATTTAAAGCCATTTTCAGGACCGGCAGAATTCTCATGCGAAAGTCGGAATTGACTGGCGAATTTGCACAAAAAATGCTTGTCACATGTTTGGAAATATGATATTCTTATCATGTGTGATATTCTTCTCACATGGTACGCCGATTTCGGAAAAAACGGATCAGGGAGGCCGGAACATATGAAAATTTTGAACATTGGTTCTCTGAACATTGATAAAACGTATTCGGTCAAACGATTCGTTCAGCCCAAGGAGACGATCCAGGCGTTAAAGTACGAGGAGTTCTGCGGCGGAAAGGGCCTGAACCAGTCGGTCGCCCTCGCGCGGGCCGGGGCCGAGGTCTATCATGCAGGCGCGGTCGGAGCGGACGGCGCGCTTCTGGTGAACATGCTCGAAAACTCCGGGGTCCATACGGATCACCTTCTGAAAACGGCCGGAGCGAGCGGCCACGCGGTGATCCAGATCGACGAATCCGGACAGAACAATATCATTATCTGCGGCGGCGCGAACCGCGAACTTACAAAAGAGTATATCGATTCCGTACTGGGGCATTTCGGGCCCGAAGACCTGCTCCTGCTCCAGAACGAGACCTCTAACGTCGGCTATGCGATCGGGAAGGCCAAAGAAAAAGGAATGACGGTGGCGCTGAACCCGTCTCCGGCAGATGACGCGATAAAGAGCTTCCCGCTTTCGCTTGTCGATTATTTTATCATCAACGAGCTGGAAGGCCGCGAGCTGGCGGGGATCGAATCCGAGGAACCGGAAAAGATCATGGCCGCGCTCCTTGAGAAGTTCCCCGGCGCGCATTTCGTGCTGACGCTCGGCGAGAACGGCGCTTATTATTTCGACGGCGGCAAAAAGGCGTTCCACGATATCTTCCGTGTGAAGGCGGTCGATACGACCGGAGCCGGAGACACGTTCTGCGGATATTTTATCGCGGGACTTTCAAAGGGGCTGGATGTCGAAACGATCCTGGCGCAGGCCAGCGCGGCGAGCGCGATCTCGGTCGGAAGGAAGGGCGCGGCGCCCGGGATCCCGACCATGGCGGAAGTAAAGGAATTCCTGGAAAGAAACTGAATGTGCGGCAGAATGAGGACGGATCATCCGTCAGGAGGAATTCAAATGGCAAAGAGACCGTTTATCATCGACTGTGACACCGGAACAGACGACGCGATCGCGATCATGGCGGCATTCGGCTGCCGGGAGATCACGGTGCGCGCGGTCACATCCGTAAACGGAAACGTCAAAGAGGAATATACGTCAAGAAACAATCTGAATATCGTCCATTATCTCGGCCTTGAGACCGAGGTCATGCGCGGCGCGCAGATCCCGTTCTACCCGCGCGGAAATTATTACGATACGACCCACGGCGCGACCGGGCTCGGCAATGTCGTCCTGCCGGACGCTCCGAAGGAAAAGTTTTCAAAGGAGATCGCTTCCGAAGCGATCTGGCGCATTGCCAACGAGGAGGATGGCGAGCTCGAACTCCTGGTGATCGGACCGATGACGAACATCGCGATCGCGATCAGCAACCATCCCGGTCTTGTCGGAAAGATCAAACATATCTGGGCTATGGCCGGATCGGTCGTCGGCGGAAACTGCAGCACGACGGCGGAGTTCAACATCTGGGCCGATCCCGTCTCCGCCAAGCTCGTCTTTGCGGCCGGGATCCCAATCACGATGATCGGCCTGGACGTGACGGAAAAGGCCGTCTTAAACCGCGCGGATGCGGAGGAGATCCGCTCCTTCGGAAACAGGGCCGGTATCCTTACCGCGAATATCCTGGATTATATGCTGAACCGATACAAAGTCGGCGGCGAGGACGCGATGATGCATGACGCCCTCGCACTCGCGGCGGCGGTGAAGCCGGAATGTCTCGTCTGCCGGGACTACTTTGTGGATGTTGAGTGCGGCGGTCAGTATACCGCCGGACACACGATGGTGGACGTCCGCGGCCGTCTCGGAAAACAGCCGAACGCAAGCGTGGCGTTGGAACTGGATCTTGCCGCATTTAAGAGCTGGCTCAAGGAGTGCATCAGACAATGCGGGACCGTATGACCGCATACGGCGGCATGGCGGAAAGCGTGGGGAGGCCCTTGACAGCCGTATGAATACAAAAACAGACGTGCGGACCGGCGTTGTGACGTCGCCGCAGTTTTATACCAGGATCCTGCTTCTGGCAGTTCCGATCATTCTGCAGCAGCTTTTGCGGGTCAGCGTGGACACGCTCGACAGTATCATGCTGGGCCGGATCGACCAGATCCAGATGAGCGCAGTCTCGCAGGCACAGCAGATATTTTTTGTTTTTTACACGGTCTGCAGCGGCTTTTCGGCCGGATGCAGCGTCCTGATCGCCCAGTACTGGGGCAAACAGGAACCGGAGTCGATCAAGACCCTGATCGCTCTCGGGATCCGTTACATAGCGATCTTCGGCTTTGTTTTTTCGGCCTGCGTGCTGGCCTGGCCGGAAAAACTGCTTCGCATATACAGCAGCGATCCGGAGCTGATCTCGATCGGCGTTTCCTACCTTAGGATCGCAGCGGTCATGTATCCGCTCTGCGCGGTGAGCACGATGATGTTCGCGTGCTGCCGCGGGATCGAGGAAATGCGCATTTCCTTTACGACGAACGCCGTTTCCTATCCGCTGAACGTTTTTCTGGATTACTGCCTGATCTTCGGGCGCTTCGGACTTCCGGAGCTCGGGATCCGCGGCGCGGCGTTCGGTGCGGTGATCGCCCGAAGCGTCGAGTTCCTGCTCCTCTGGACCTTCCTGTTTGGGCGGGAGAAGAAGCTTTCGATGCGCCTTTCCGATATGAAGCGGCGCGACAAAAAGCTGAGCCGCGATTTCTGGAAGGTGGGCCTGCCGATCATGGCCCACGAGCTGATCTGGTCGACGGGAACGACGGCCGGAAGCTCGATCACCGGCCAGATGGGGACTCTGATCGTGACCGGATACAACGTGGCGAACGCGTTCTATCAGATGGTGGCGAGCACCATGAACGGCGTGCTGCAGGCTTGCTCGGTGACGATCGGAAAGACGATCGGTTCCGGCGCGGACCGCACGCGCATCCAGCGCGAGGCGTACAGCATGGTGCTGATCGGCCTTGTCGGAGGCAGCATCGTCGGCCTGACGACCCTGTTCGCCGGACAGCTCTTTGTAAACCTGTATATCCTGACCCCGGAGGCGGAAGAGTACGCCCGCCGGTTCATGCTGATCTTCGCGGCGATCTGGCCGTTCTCCGGCATGGAGATGACCGGCATGATTGCGACACTGCGCGCCGGAGGCGACGGGAAGATGGGACTGATCTGCGACATCTTTTCAATGTGGATGATCACGATCCCGCTGGCGGCGGCAGCCGCGTTTGTGCTCCACCTCTCGCCGTACGTCGTGGTGACGATCATCAAGATCAACATCGCGATCGAGGCGCTCGTGGGGATCTGGCGCATCCGCACCGGAAAATGGATGCGGAACCTGACGGTCTGAAAACGGCCGTATGACGGTCCTACGGCCGAAACCGTAACCGAAGCGGAACCGGCGGCCGAATCATTTTTTGCTAACCCTCTGCGGCAGCGGCAGGGCAGACGAAGAATCTGTCCGTGCGGCGGTCCAGTTGTAATTTCATAAAATCAAAAGGAGGAAAAAAAATGAAATTGAAAAGAGTGTTAGGTCTGGTACTGGCGGGCGCGCTGGCAATGTCTCTTGCGGCATGCGGCGGATCTTCCAGCACCGAAACGACTGCGGCGGCTACCACCGCGGCGGCGGCAGAAACAGAGGCGGCTAAGGAAGAGGCCACCGAGGCTCCGGCAGCCGATACCGGCTCCGAGATCAACAAGCGCATCGCGTATGTTGTAGGTAACCTGGGTGACAAGTCCTTCAACGATTCCGGTGAGGAGGGAATGAACAGACTGAGAGAGGCAGGCTGGGACTGCAGAACGATCGAAGTCGGCGATACTTCCCAGACTGACAGCTGGGAGGACATGATCCTCGACGTTATCGACGACGGCTACCACTACATCGTAGCTTCCTCGACCTACACGGATCTGCTTCTTAAGCTTGCTGAAGAGTATCCGGAGAACCAGTTCGTCGTATTCGACGATTCCAGAGACGAGTCCGAGATCCCGGAGAACGTAGCGTTCATCTTCTACGCTCAGAACGAGGGTTCCTACATGGTCGGCCAGATGGCCGCCGGTATGACCGAGAGCGGCGTCGTTGCTGTCAACGTCGGTATGGACAACCCCGTTATCAGTGACTTCGTTACCGGTTTCGTAAACGGCGTCCAGGATTATGATCCGAACGTCAAGGTCGTCAAGGCGACCGTCGGTTCCTGGAGCGATCCGGCCAAGATGAAAGAGCTGTGCTTAAGCCAGGCGAGAGACACCGGCGCCGATGTATTCTATCAGGTGGCCGGCGGTTCCGGTACCGGACTGTTCGAGGCCTGCGTAGAGACCGGCACCTGGGCGATCGGCGTTGACTCCGACCAGTACCAGTACTACAAAGACTCCGAGAACCCGGAGCTGGCTGACGTTATCCTTACTTCCATGCTGAAGCAGGTCGGCGATTCCTTCGTTGCTTTCTTTGAGGACGTTGAGGCCGGCGAGCCCGTATGGGGCAAGCTGAACCACCTTGGCCTGAAGGAGAACTCCGTTGGCTACGTTGACAACGATTTCTTCCGCGAGCACGTTCCGCAGGAGATCAGAGACAAGATGGCCGAGGCTCAGGAGAAGATCCTCTCCGGCGAAGTCACCGTCAAGTCTTACTATGATTTCGCGAACGAGTCCGAGTATCAGGCTATGCTCAGCTCTGTAGCACCGTAATTCAAAACGAAACAGACTGTACCGGCGGGAGCGGGAGCGATCCCGCATCCTGCCGGTGCGGATCACAGGAGGAAGATGCTATGGCCCAGGAAATATTGAGAATGGAAGACATTACGAAGATATATGACAATGGCTTTGTGGCGAACAAGAATGTTACGTTCTGGCTTAATGAGAATGAGATCCTGGCTCTGGTAGGCGAAAACGGAGCCGGGAAGACCACGCTCATGAAGGTCCTGTTCGGTCTGGAGACCCCGCAGACCGGTCAGGTGTTCATGAACGGGGAGCCGGTTAAGATTTTGAATACTCTGGACGCGATCGGAAAAGGGATCGGTATGGTCCATCAGCACTTCATGCTGATCCCGTCCCTTACGGTCGCCGAGAATGTTGTTCTGGGCGTAGAGCCCATGAAAAACGGTATTTTCGACTTCCAGGCCGCCGTTTCCATGACGGACGAGGTGGCGAAAAAATACAATTTCAATATCGATCCCCTGGCCAAAGTAAGCGACTTGTCAGTCGGACAGATGCAGAAAGTAGAGATCATGAAGGTGCTCATCAAGGGCGCCCACATCATCATCATGGACGAGCCCACCGCGGTCCTTACCCCGCAGGAGACGGAAGAGCTTTTTGAACAGCTTATCCTTTTGCGCGACAGCGGACACTCCATTATCTTCATCTCCCACAAGCTCGAGGAGGTAAAGCGCATCTGTACGAGAGTGACCGTACTCCGTCACGGTTACTGCCTTGGAAGCTACGAGCTCGCGGATATGAGCGAGGCCGATATCTCCAGGCTGATGGTCGGCCGTGACGTTATCCTTAAGATCGAAAAGGAAGCGCCCACGGTCGGAAAGAACATAGTGAGTATCCGCAATCTGGTCAAGATCGATTCGACCGGAAAGCGCGTGCTTGACGATATATCCTTTGATATCCACGAGGGCGAGGTGATCGGGATCGCCGGCGTCGAGGGCAACGGACAGAGCAGCCTTTCCGACGTGCTTTCCGGCATGGACGGTTTTACCTCCGGCACCGTTACCTTAAACGGACAGGACATCAAGGGGAAAACGGTCCATGAGATCCGCGAGACCGGTCTCGCGTATATCCCCGAAGACCGTATGGTCTACGGGTGCGCGGGCGACATGTCCATCCGCGACAATATCATAGCGGACCGTTATTTCAGAGGCGAGTTCAAGAACGGTCTCTTCATGAAACAGAAACACATCGACGAGATCGTCAATCAGTATATCAAGGATTTTGAGATCGCCTGCGACGATCTGAAGGAGCCGGTGCGTATGCTTTCCGGCGGTAATATCCAGAAGGTCGTTGTGGCGAGAGAGTTTACCTCCGGCGCGAACTTTATCCTCGCGAACCAGCCGACCCGCGGTATCGACGTCGGCGCGGCGGAGATGATCCGCAAGACGATCGTCCGCAAGTCCAGAGAGGAGGGAACGGCGACGCTCCTGATCTCCGCGGACTTAAACGAGGTCCTGGAGTGCTCCGACCGTCTGCTCGTAATGAGAAAGGGTAAGATCGTCGCGGCGTTCCCGAAGGCGAACGAAGTGTCCGAGGATGTTCTCGGCGAATACATGCTGGGTATCCGGACAATGACGGCAGAGGAAATGGAGGGACTGTTATGAATAGAACAAGTAAGGTCGAATTCACCTTTGAACTGATCCGTATCCTGGTGGCGGTCGGTATCGCGTATGCCATAGCGCTGATCACGCTGTTCCTTGTCAGCGACGATCCGGTCTTCATCATTCAGCAGTTCGTCCTCGGTCCGTTCTCGTCCGCGAGACGTATCGGAAGTATCATCAACCAGGCGGTACCGTTTATCTTTACGGGACTCTGCTTCTGCTTTATGTATGCGGTCAACAAGTTCAACCTGTCCGGCGAGGGGATCTTCATGTTCGCGGGCTGCGTGATCTCCTATGTGGCGATCAAGATGGTCCCGAATCTTCCGCTCCCGGTAATGCTGATCCTGCTTCTTGCGGTCGGCGCCCTGACCGGTATCGTGATCACCATGATCCCGGCCTGGATGGATTCCAAGTTCGGCGCGAACATCGTTGTTTCGTCGTTAATGTTAAACAGTATCCTCGTGTTCTTTACGATTTACATCGTAAACTACATCCTGAGAGACACCTCGATCGGCTACATCGGTTCCTATCCGCTTCCGGATGGAGCGAAGCTGCCGACGATGCTCGGAAAATTCCGGATCCAGACCAGCCTGTTCCTCGCGATCATCGCGGTCGCGCTGGTGACGATCCTGTTTTACAAGATGGTATTCGGCTACAAGATGCGTGTCGTGGGAAGCAACCCGCAGTTCGCGAGAGCCTGCGGCATCAACATGACCGGTACGATCATCGCCGCACAGCTGATCGGCGGCGCGCTTGCAGGTATGGGCGGCGCGACCGAGATCATGAGCAACTACGACCGTTTCACATGGACGGCCAGCACGCAGCACGGTTTCGACGGCCTGATGGTCGCCGTTCTGGCGCGTAAGAATCCGCTTCTCGTACCGATCGCGGCGCTTCTTCTGGCGTATATCCGTATCGGTGCGGACGTTGTAAACGCCCGCGGCGATATCCCGGTCGAGTTCATCACCGTTATTCAGGGTATCGTTATCCTGATGGTCGCCGCCGACGAGTTCATGGGCGGCATCAAGAAGAAGATGATCTACAAGGCTGCTGCAGACGAACTGTCGCACGAAGACAAGGCCAAGCTGACGGAAGGCTCGGTCATTGAAGAGAAGAAGGAGGATTGATCCTATGTTTACACTGTCATGGTTCGGAACCTTTGGTTATTCGGTCCTGCGTCTTTCCACCCCTCTGATCTTTGCGGCTCTGGCGGCGGTCATCTGTAAACAGGCAGGTATGCTGAACATGGCCCTTGAAGGTATGCTCCTCTGCGCGGCCCTCGGCGGCGTGGCGTTCGCCGGTGCGACCGGAAACGCGTGGATCGGCCTGCTCGGCGCGGTCGCGGTCAGCATGATCGCCGGCTTTGTCCTTGCGTTCGCCAGCCTGAGCGGAAAGACGGACCTGTATCTGACGTGTATCGCCGTAAACCTTGCGGCGTCGGGCGGAACCGTATTTGTCATGTACCTTCTGACCGGCGAGAAAGCGACGACTTCCGGCGCGATCCGCGCATATACGCTTCCGACGATCACGATCCCGCTCATTGAAAAGATCCCGCTGATCGGACCGATGATCTCGGGCCACAATATCCTGACATACATTGCGTTCTTCAGCATCTTTGCGGTATGGTTCTTCCTTGTGAAGACCCGCCTCGGCCTGCGCTTAAGAGCCGTCGGCGAGAATCCCAACGCGGCTTCCTCGGTCGGCATCAGCGTAAAGAAGATCGGCTACATCGCGTTTTTGATCTCCGGTCTGCTCTGCGGACTCGGCGGCGCGTTCATGTCGATGGGCTGGGTCAGCTTCTTCATGAAGAACATGGTCAACGGCCGTGG
>CANQGL010000076.1 GCA_947623185.1 uncultured Lachnospiraceae bacterium | reverse complement strand
AAGGGATCCCGGCCGGAGAAACGCGGGGAACGTCCCCCTGCTCCGGCATCATTCAGGCCGCTCTTCCCGGACAGGGACGGGAATACCAGAGCGACTGGCCAGCGGATTCCTATCTGCGATGGGCGATCAGCGTCGGTTTCCTTTATTATGACCGCGCGTCGGACACCTGCAGCCTGACCGAAAGCGGGCTGCGGTACGCGCAGACGGAAGAGGGCGGCGGTGAGGAGGAACGGCTGCTCACGCAGGCGCTTCTGTCCAATCCTCCGGTGTGCCGCATCCTGTCGCTTCTGGACGGCGGCGGGACGCTTACGAAATTTGAGATCGGCGCAGAACTGGGCTTTGTCGGCGAGGCGGGGTTCACCTCGATCCCGCAGCACATGATCGTGCTTGGACTGGCGGAGGCAAAGACACAGAAGGAGCGGGTCCGTCTGCTTCAGGACATAGAGGGGACCAGCGACAAATATGTGCGGACGGTCTGCAGCTGGCTGAAACAGATGGGCTGGGTCAGACAGGTGGAGAAGGAGGCCGTGGCGGAGTCCGGCGGGCGCGCATACCGCGCCGTGCTGCGACAGTCGTACTGCCTCACCTTAAAGGGAAAGACTGTGCTCAAATACATAGCGGGAACGTCGAAGTTTCCGCGCGTCGCCAAACGCGTCCCGAGTGAGATGCTGGCGACAAAGACGGCCGACCGTTATTATCTGCGGAACCGCAGGGCGCGCCTGATCCGTTATCTGCAGGGCGGATACCGAACAGTATCGGATATGGTATTATTTCTAAACGAGGAAGGAATTGCAGAAGACGGGGAGACCGTGCGCGACGATCTGAAGGGACTGGAGAGGATCGGGCTCTCGCTGCGCCGAAAGGGCAATGCGTACCGGATCATGGACGAGATCACGGATCTTGAGCTGCCGCGCGAAAAAGAGACGGCGGGGACGGAAAAATCCGAAGTCGCCAAGGTCAAGGATATGCTGCGCCGGAAGCTCTTGCATGTCGATCATAGATATCTTGTTCTTCTGGATCTCGGTTTTGACGGAAAGTCTGACCGCGATTATGAGATCCAGACCGCGGAGCTTCTGACGACGGAACTTGGATTTGAGGGGAAACGGCTCGGCGATACCAGAAAGCCGGATATCTGTGTGTACAGCGGAAGCAGCGGCCTGATCGTCGACAACAAGGCGTATTCAAAGGGCTATACGCTTCCGATCAAGCAGGCGGACGAGATGTTCCGTTATCTCGACGAGAACGAAAAACGCAGCCGCGAACTGAACCCCAACGAGTGGTGGAATATCTTCGGGGAAGAGGTGACGAAGTTCCGGTTCGCGTTTGTCTCCGGCGGATTCACGGGCGGATTCCGTGACCGGATCGAAAACCTTTACCGCCGTTCGGGCATAAAGGGCGCGGCGATCAGTTCGGAAAATCTCCTTCTTCTGGCGGAAGAGATAAAAGCCGGGAGAATGAGCCGTGAGGAAGCGATGGAACTGTTCGACTGCTGCGGGGAGATCGCTGTGGATTCAAAATGCTCCGACAAATAAATCCTCGCTGTCTGAAATGCTCTAAGCAACGAGGATTTAAAACTGAATCATAAAGGTGCATTTCGCAGTATATCTGCTGATTGTCCGGAAACGACCCGTCTTTATAATGCAACATACTGTTGCAGCTGCGGATATTTTGCGGCATGCTCACGGACATAGCACCTTTTAAATGCCGCGAAAGCAGATTCCCTTCTCAACAGACTTCGCAGAATTCTTTCTGCCGCCTGCGACTGAGGATTTTTATGCATTTCTTCCAGCTGCCTGTACAACAGATTCATTTCTTTTTGAAGCAGCCTTGACCGTTCGGAACTGGTGTAGGTCCGCATTCCGGTATTTTTCAATGAAAAGGTTTCTTTTATAAGCATGGCCGTCCTTTTCAGAATTTCGTTTTCGGAACCGGTGATCGTTACTGAGACCTCATCTTCTTCCAAACTGAAGCATAATGATTCTTCCGGATCAAATTTACAGCAGTCCAAAATTCCCTCATCATATTTACTGTGTTTTTTGATCCCGTTACAGTGTCCGCATGCCCAGAAAAGGTTTTCCCAGCTGTATTTCCTTTGCGGATATTTCCCGTTTTTGTGAGGGAGCAGGTGCTCTACATTTGGGTCCTGCAATTCTTTCATCTCGCAGATATAACACTTGTTGTGAAAATCCTTTTGCAGCCGCTCGATCACATCCGGACAGTCATAACGCCCGGATGCTTTTTGAGATTCTTTTGCCAGAGATTCCGGCGCCGGGAAGGAACGCTCAATTTTAACCATTCAGATCCTTCCTTTCCCTGAATTCCAGCTTCAGCCTTCGGTATTCCGTTGTGATCCCAATGGCCAGATAATCCGGGATTTCATCCAGATACAACTCCAGTTCGGCGATCTCACTGAATTCGTCGTCTGTCAGTGTTAGCTGCCTGACAAGCTTCTTGTAACGCTCAAATTTTTCCTTTAAGGTATTGGAAAGCTTATCTGCGCAAAAGTATCCTTCCACGATCCCGTCGTAAGGGACATCATCCAATCCGTTCTGCACCAGCAGATGTTTTTCCAGATCGTAAATCACAGCATTTTTAATACTGTTCAGAACAAAAGGTGAATGCGTGGTTACAATAAACTGTATATTGGGGAAAATCGCCGTCAACAACGGCATAATATTTCTCTGCAGCTCCAGATGCAGATGCGTTTCGATCTCGTCAATTAAAACGATTCCCGGAAGATTAAAATCAAACGAACGGTTCAGCTGATTTTCCATTCGCATTATGATATCCAATACAATATCCATAACAGCCTGATACCCACTGGACATCGTGTTGAAATCGAAGGGTTCCCTTCCCTGCTCCGTGATGCTGAACCTGAATGTTTCTTCGTCAAATACCAACCGGATCGAAGAATCGTCAAAAATTTGCTTTAACAGCTCTTCCAGCTTCTGGAACCATACGGTTATCTCATCAGCCTTCTCGGCTTTTCCGTTATTGCGCGCCAGCGCCTCGGTCATCTTCAGGTCCAGCAGATATTTTACGAATTCATTCCTTGGCTCTTCCTCGATTCCATAAGAATCCTTTAACCGGACTTTCTCTACATGTCTGGGCTGCTCTGCCCTGAATACTCTTTCAGCCTTATAATAAGCCAGAACGTAATGATATTTATCCCTTAATGAGAAGATCTCATTCTGGTTTCGGTTAAAGGCAAGATCCAGACCTCTTCTGCTTTTCTCTAATTCGGACTTATAATTGTCAAGTTCTTCCTGAAGCTTTAAAACTTCACCCTCGGAACCGATTCCATGGGCAGCTTTGTTTAAACGCGCTTTACTTTGCCTGACAAGGTCTTCTCTGAGCCCAAAATGCTTGTCCCAAAACACATTGTTCAAATATCCGGCCATAGCATCTGTGACGCTTGTTTTGCCGCTTCCGTTTTTACCTGTAAAAATCAGATGTTTGATCTGACTTTCCGACAGTGGGATAGAAATATTATTCAGATGACGGACTTTTTGAATTTCAAGATTCGTAATAAAAAGCTGTTCCATCTGCGACCCTCCTATATTGCCCTTTTGCGGCACCGCTTTGCGTCCCTTATCGATATTTTACAGCAAAACATCGATCCAGACAAGGTGTTTTTGAAATAGAGCAAAAACATGTTGTTTCATAAAGAATTTGGCGACTGCTGCGAGAAGATCGTGGTGGGAGAATAATTGTTCAGTAAATTGTAAGAAAGTTTAAATTGCCTGCCGGGGTCCTGTATGATAATATACTGTCATGGAGGGAAACGGCAGGCATTTTTTATAATCGTCGCACTGCCGGTCCCGGCGCAGACCGATCCGGTCTGTGCCGCGGTTTCCGCCGGGCAGGAACCGAAAGCAGGCGGGGACGGACAATTTATTTGGGGAGGAAACGGGATGGAGAAAAAAAGCAGAAACGGTCTGGTGGCGATCGTGGTGGCGCTGATCGCATCGGCCACATTGATCGCATGTGTCACGATCTTTACGAACGGCTTTGTCGGTTATAAAAAGTCGGTCGCAGGGAGCGGGCTGAGCGCTACCGGCTCCGCCAGCAGCGATTTTGAGTCGGATCTGATCGTCTGGCGCGCGCGTTTTTCCGCATACGGGGTGACGACGCAGGCGGCTTACAGTGTCATCAAAAACGATACGGAGCTGGTCCGGCGCTATCTGCAGGACAGCGGCGTGACGGAGGACGAAGTGGTTTTCAGCTCCGTCGATATTTCACAGCGCTACCGCACGCAGTATGATGAAAACGGAAACTATATCAGGGATTATCCGGACGGATACGACCTCTATCAGGATGTGACGGTGACGTCCAACGATGTCGACAAGGTGGAGGCGATCTCCCGCGACATCACGAATCTGATCGAATCAGGAGTGCAGCTTTCCTCTTATTCTCCGGAGTATTACTGCACAAAGCTGAATGAGGTAAAGCTCGACCTGATCCAGAAAGCGACGGACAATGCGAAGCAGAGGATCGACATCATGGCGGAAGGGACCGGATGCCAGGTAGGAAAGCTCCTGACTGCGAATCTCGGCGTATTCCAGATCACGGCGAAGAACTCCGGCTCCGGCGAGTATACCTATGACGGGGCGTTTGACACCAGCTCTCGGTTCAAGACGGCCAATATCACGGTACGGCTCAATTACGCCGTAGAGTAAGGCCGGAAAAATTACTATAATCTCAATAATGGAAGAAGAAAGGGACTGGGGTAAATGCCGCAGTCCCTTTGCATACTGTCTTTAAACGGATCAAGGAGCAGAATATACAATGCAATAGATTAGCAAGGAGACCTTGCTTACTGCAAAAGATAGATATCAATCGTTGCCCAAGTCGATTTTTCCATATTCCGATTCGTATTTCTTAATATGGTTTTTGATGAGAGTTTCTCCCAGATTGGACATATTTCTGTTTTCTTCTTCGCATATGTACTTAAATTTCTTATAGATAATATCTTCCGTTCGTATTGCGATAACTGGTTTATTGGATGGCATTTTTTTCTCCTTTTGTTAAAAAGTGTTGACAAGTGTTACACAATTATGCTATTGTACAAGTATTAATAGGTGTTACACTTGTCAAACAATTGCCCTAAACAATTTATTATATCATGTAACATCTTTATATTTCAATAGTTTTCCGAATTTTTACCCATCAACCCGAAGAAACCGACAGGTTTCGCCACTCCCATAGAGTTACTAATTAAAAACGATTAAATACGGAGCACGCCCAAAGACAGTCGGCGCAATTATAGTGATGTTAGTTTACTAAGCGGACAATACATATGATCACCAGGAATAAAACCTTAAACTATTTGAAACGGTTAATCGCTGTTCCAACTGAGAATCCACCGGGTAATGAAGTTTTAGCCGCGAACTATATTAAAGAAGAATTGGAAAAGGCTGGCATAATACCTGAGATTCAGCCAATCAGCAGGAGCCGCGCAAATATAATAGCCAGAATTGGGGACCCGAATCGGCATACGATTATTCTGAACGGCCATTTAGACGTTGTTCCGGCTGGAAAAGGATGGGACACAGAGCCATATAAGGCGATAATTAAAGACGGATACTGCTATGGCAGAGGAAGCAGTGATATGAAGGGCGGTTTGGCAGCGATGCTGACGGCATTTATTAATATTTATCTGATGACTTCGCTTAGCAATATTTGTCTTATTCTTGCTTTTACCTGCGATGAGGAAATTAACGGGACTGGAACGAAAGCCTTTTTGGAACAGTATGCTCCTGCTGCCGGTTCGTCAGTTATTATTGGTGAACCGACAAATATGGCCGTCGATATTGCCCATAGAGGTGTTGTCAGATTTAAACTTAAGGTATATGGAAGACAGGCTCATTCGGCATTTCCTGAACAGGGCTGTAATGCTGTTCAGGCATTATGCAGATTAGTCAATAGTGCTGAAAAGTATCATCAACAGAGGCAGAAACAAATATTTCCGCTATTACCGCCCCCTACGGTAAGCTGCACTGTTTTCTGCGGTGGAGAAAAGGACAATATAATTCCGCCGTATGCAGAGTGCCTGATCGATTGCAGGACGATCCCGGGAGACACCTCCGGATCTTTGAAACGGGAATTGGAATCCGTTTTAAACCAGACAAGCTTGCCGGGAGGAGCAACTTATGAACTTGAACCGTATGTTGAAATGCCCCCCGGAGTAACGGATATTAATTGTAAAACGGTAACACTTGCAAAATGTGTCTGTGAACAATCCGGTATGACAATACCAGTAAAGGATTTTCCGGCCTGCAGCGATTTGCCGCTATTCACATCTGCGGGACATGAAACCGTTTTATGGGGGCCGGGAGATATTAACGAAGCACACGCAGTTAATGAAAAAATTGACTTGATGCAGGTTTATAAAATGGCCAGCCTATATCAGAAATTCATAGTACTTGCAGATAAAAGCGGATACAAAGGCGAACGTGTCAGAGGTTCTGCGGCAATGCAGGATTGATGCAGTATAAATACTATAAGGAGGAAAGGAGACATGCAAATGGAAACGTATTCAGGGACAATTGAATCCATACATAATGCGGATGTAATTGTCTGCGGCGGCGGATGCGCGGGCGTCATAGCTGCCATCGCAAGTAGCCGGAACGGTGCCAAAACGGTATTGCTGGAGAAAACTTCCGTGGTTGGCGGAACAGCAACAAACGGGTTGGTAGGGCCGTTTATGACATGCTTTGATCCCAAAGGGGAAAGACAGATAATCAAAGGCATCTTTGATGAAATGATTCTTCGAATGGAAAAGAAAAGAGGTGCGATCCATCCTTCGAAGACCGGACAAGTCAGTGCATATGGCTGTTACATCAGACTACGGCATAATAACTTAACTCCGTTTCACCCGGAAGCAATTAAAATGGTCATGATGGAAATGCTTCTGGAGGCTGGAGTGGAGATCCATTTAGGGACCAGTATAATTGATGTAATAAAAGAAAACGGAAAAATCACTTCTCTTATTGCTTTTGACGGTGGAAAACTTGTCAGGTATTCAGGAAAAGTGATCATCGATTGTACAGGCGATGCCTGGATCAGTATGAAAGCAGGCGTTCCTTGCGAAATGGCTGATCCGGAGACGAAACTTCAGCCAATGACGTTGTTTTTCTGGATTTATAACGCAGACGATAAGAAAATTGATGAATATTTGTCACAAGATGAAGAAAATCGGTATCTGCCTTATTATAAACTTATTGAAAAAGCAACGGCTGAAGGGAATTTCCCCATCAATCGAAATAAGATTGGCCTGTATCATATGCTGAATGAAGGGGAGTGGCGATTAAATACGACCCGGGTTCAGGGATTAAGCCCGGTTGACGAAGAAGATATGAGCAAAGCTTATATTGAAGGATTAAAACAGGTGGAATTTTTAATGGATTTTTTCCATACGCTTCCTGGACTTGAAAATGCCAGAATTGCTCAGAGTGGCGCAAATATCGGAATCCGTGAATCCAGAAGAATTCAGGGATTATATACGTTAACAGAAGAAGATTTAATAAAACCGACTCATTTTGATGATGTAATTTCTTTGTGCAGCTATCCGGTTGACTTACATCCGTCAAAAGGGAGCATGACAGGAACAAGCTATAAAAAAGAAACAACAGATTTAGCAGAAGTATATGGAATCCCTTATCGCTGTCTGCTTCCTCTAAAAGTGGATAATTTACTGACAGCAGGACGATGCGTTTCAGCGACACATGAAGCTTTGGGCGCAATTCGTATTATGCCGTCTGTATTTGCGATGGGACAGGCTGCCGGGACTGCAGCGGCGCTCTGTATCAAAAATGATTGCGGCCCCAAGGAACTTGACGTAAAGCTTTTACAGAAAGTTTTAAAAGATCAGGGACAGTGCATGGATTACTAAGAGGAGGAGAATATGGATATTACTACGATTTTAATTATTGCAGCGTTTATTATCATTGTTGCACTCATGGTATCAGATAAGCTGAATGCTGTGGTGGCATTACCGCTGATGGCCATAGTATTATGCGTGATAGTCAGGCTGCCCGTTAGTACGATTATGAACACTGTGGTTGGAAGCGGTGTTTCCGGACTTGCCAGTGCAATATTTACTTCATTGATTGCAGCAGTATTGGGAGAGATAATTCAAAAGACCGGTATAGCTGAGAGGCTGATTCGACTGGCAGCTGAACTGGGTGGAGACAATCCCTATGTCATAGCGATTACCTGCTTTTTTGCCAGCGGCTTTTGCTTTATTGGACTGAACGGAGCAGGAGCGAGGTTTATGATAGGACTTATCGTCTTCCCGATTATGCTTTCTGTCGGAGTTCCAAGAGTCATTGCAGGCTTTACAATGCTGGCGGGAACATCAATGGGATATTACATGAATGTGGCCAGATGGACCTTTATCGGTAACCTGGTGGGTCTGGAAGCTACTGATGCGATCATCAGAAATACAGCTCTTATGATGATGGTTCCGGGTGCGATCATTAGTATCGCGCTGA
The DNA here is from genome assembly GCA_947623185.1 of uncultured Lachnospiraceae bacterium. GTDB lineage: Bacteria > Bacillota > Clostridia > Lachnospirales > Lachnospiraceae > CANQGL01. Next base: position 3,886 of record CANQGL010000076.1, on the reverse strand, counting down.
TTATTGTCGGAATAAAGGTAAAAGGACCGGTATTTTCCTGGGCAGCGAAACGTGGGGAAGAAGGAAGAGACAGTGATGTCCCGATTTACGCGATCTTAGCACCAATAATTCCGCTGGTTCTGGTTCTTGTGTTTAAATGGGATGTCAATGCCACACTGTTCCTTGGAATGATCTATGCGATCTTGACAACTCAGTGGAAATATAAGTTTAAAGGCGTTTTTGACCTGATCAATAAATCTGCTCACGATGGATTTGCGAATATTGCCGTTACTATGATGCTCATGATGGGAATAGGAATGGTGCTTGCCGCAGCAAAACAGGAGCCGTTGCTGAATCCGATCCAATCCCTTCTGACCAGCATCGTGCCGAATTCCGCAATAGGAATTATTTTCCTGTTTGGCGTCCTTGGCCCGTTCCTTACAATGTATCGCGGCCCGTTGAATCCATGGGGGCTGGGAGCAGCATTACTTGGCATTTTGCTGACGACCAAACTGCCGTTAGGACTTATTATTACTCTTGCATGGCTGTATGACTATTATGTGGGAATTAACGATCCGACTGCTTCACAGGTTGTATGGACCTGCGGACAGTTACAAATCAGCGTTGGAAAATATACGCGCGCTACGTTCTTGATCGACGCGGTATATGTGCTGATCGGTGTCATCATAGCTGTCGTTGTATTTGGAATTGGGTGATAGTTTAACACTAAGGAGACTGCAGATGGGAAGAAAGATTAGAATAGGCATTGATGTCGGAGGTACATTTACGGATGCAATCGCGCTTGATAATGATACCTATGAAATAATCGGAAAGAAAAAGGTCCATACTACGCATGAGGCTAAGGAAGGAGTAACGAAAGGAGTTATAGATATTCTGAACCTTCTGATGGATGAGATTCATGGAAATGCAGAAGATGTAGTATTTATTGCGCATGGAACGACTCAGGCAACCAATGCACTTCTGGAAGGAGATGTTTCCGATATAGGAGTGATTGGGATGGGAAAAGGTTTGGGAGTGGCAAAGATCAAAGCCGACACAGATCTGGGTGATGTTGCGTTGGAAGATGAAAAAGCGATCAAAACTTCCTATCGTTTTTTGAACACTTCAAATGGCGTGAATGCGGATGAGGCCAACAGTATTCTTGAAGATTTCAAGAAGGAAGGAATAAATGTTATCGTTGCAAGCGAAGCGTTTTCGGTAGACAATCCGGCAAACGAAACAGAAATAACCAGTCTGGCCGCGGATAAGCAAATGCTAGCCACGGCAACACACGAGTTATCAAAACTATATGGACTTCGTGCCCGGACAAAAACTGCCGTTATCAATGCTTCAATTCTTCCAAAGATGATGCAGACTGCTTCAATGACGGAAAAGGCAGTGCAGGATGCTCAAATCAAAGCACCATTAATGATCATGAGGAGCGACGGCGGAGTTATGCAGGTTGAAGAAGTAAAAAAACGCCCGATCCTGACAGTTCTGTCAGGACCGGCTGCAGGTGTTGCTGGAGCTTTGATGTATGAGCATATCTCCGATGGAATTTTCCTGGAAGTTGGAGGAACGAGCACTGATATTTCAGCGATACAAAACGGAAAAGTTATCACAAAGTATTCAAAAATTGGCGGACACAATACATATGTGAGTTCTCTGGATATCCATACAATAGGGATAGGCGGAGGGAGCATGGTACGATTTAAAAACAAATCGATCATAGATGTCGGACCGCGCAGCTCACATATTGCAGGACTTGCATATGCCTGTTTTTCGGAACCTGATGAACTGAGAGGATCGAAAGTTGTAAGTGTGTCTACCCCAAAGGATAAGACCTGTGATTTCCTTGCACTGGAGTCTCCTTCAGGTGTGCATTATGCGGTCACGCTCACCTGTGCAGCAAATTACCTGGGGCTTATACCTGAAGGCGACTATGCGAGAGGAAACGATGACAGTGTAAAAATTACTTTTGCAATACTTGCTCAGGAATTCGAGAAAAGTGCCGAAGAAATTGCCCAGGCAATTATTGATATTGCAGTGGGGAAAGTAATACCGGCTGTAGATGAATTTATTAAAGAATATAATTTGTCTCAGGATTATTTGATCCTGACCGGTGGCGGCGGAGGAGCAAGCGCTGTTGTACCTGCAGTCGCAAAAAAGAAAAAGCTAAAATGCAAAATCGCAGAAAATGCACCTGTTATAGCAACAATAGGAGCAGCACTGGCGATGGTAAGAGATTCTGTTGAACGTACCATTGTTAATCCAACGCAGGAAGATATCTTACAGATTCGGCATGAAGCTGAACAGGCGGCTATACGGGCAGGCGCATCTCCATCTACAATTGAAGTAACGATAGAGATAGATTCTGCGAAAAGTATTGTTAAAGCGATTGCAGTCGGAACGACTGATTTGAGTGCAAAGGCCAATATTGGAGAACAGCTTAATGAAACACAGCTTGAGGAGAAGGCAAAAGAAGTTTTTTCCGGTCAGGATGACGGAAAAGTTATGGCTGTTTTTCACTCAAGCACATTGCATGCATATGAAGTAACTTACAAAAAGAAATCCAGAATTCCGTTTTTATCAAAAATGATGAGAGTAGTGTGCGTGCTTGATTTTAATGGAGTGATCAAGCTGAACGTTGAAAATGCTGATTGTTATGAGTATATTGGAAAAGAAAAAAAGGAGTTGGAAAAAAGGATCGAAGAGCACATAAGATTTGATGAATCAGGAAAAACACTGCCAATGATCTATCTGCTGATCAGCGGTAAAATTGTGGATTTGTCCGGATTGGAAAGTCTTGAACAAATTTCTTCTATCGCTGACATTGAATTAAGCAGGATTGGCAGCCAGGAATCTTATCTTGCAATAATCAAAAAGAGATGAGGGTCAGAGATGGTAAGAGGAAAAACCGATGAAGAAATTGGGCTGATGGCTTTTACACAGTTTGCTTACTGCGACGCACTGGATTTAGCAGAAAAGCAAAGAATTGTAAAGGAAGCTATCGCGCTTGGCTGTGATCGTGCCGCTGAGATCGAACAGGAATATGGGTTGCTTGAACCCAAAGAGATTTTTCATTCTGTCGGGATCAAAATAGAGGATGAAAAGGAGCGGAACGATTCGCAGAAAAACTATGTCAAGTTTGCAGAGTATCATGTAAAGACCGGAAAAGTTTATCTCAACAGGGCCGCCATCAAAAAAATTGATCAGGAACTGGAACCGGGGCAGGCAGAGAGAATTGTGCTTTGCCATGAACTTTATCATTTTTTTGAGGCGAAACGTTGGGGAAGTACAGCAGGGCTGTTTGTACGAGATGTAAAACTGTTCGGTTGGATTCCCACAAAGAGGAAAATCCTTCCGGCCGCTGAAATCGCTGCGAATAGTTTTACAAAACAATATCTGAATCTGGAATTTAACCCTCAGATTATTGAAGATTATTATTTCGATAAGAATTAAAACTGGACGAGCCATGATCGTATTCATGACCCGTCCGCTTTGCATTGTATCAATACCATATATCCTGTTCCGGAACCTCAATGGTGAGGCCGTATTCGTCAAGAAGCTGCTCGCGGTATTTTTCATCTTTGAAAGAAAGCTCCAGATCTTTAAAACGTCCGTCATCCATCAGACGCCTGTTGAATGTGTCGAGCTGTGCAATGGCATCCCTGAAGCCCTCTGCATAGCTTAGTTTCTTCTCGCATTTGATATGGAATTCTTCATTATATTCCGAAAGGATCACACCTGTCACCTCCGCACGGTGTCTGGCCCAAAATTCCGCGAAAGACTATGTCGAAAGTATATCAGCATTCGGTACATATGTTATGGAAATCAAATGATTATCTCAAAAAATCCCCAGTTTACGGGCATTTCCGCAAGACAGCAGCTTGAATTTACTACCCAT